>JACQUZ010000133.1 GCA_016210055.1 Deltaproteobacteria bacterium
CACGGATCGCCGGTCGGTCCAACTTTCTCGACGAGAAAACCGCTAAGTGATCGAAATGATCCAGCTTTCTTCGCGACGGTATTCAGCCCCTCGGCAGCTGATCATGCGGTTGACGCAGTAGTGTTAATGAGCTTCTTCGCAGGGGTAGTCGGGTGCATCCAGGATTTTTCCCCCGACCCCACGCAAGTGGGGAAAAATGAACGCATGGCGCGAATTGGCTTCCGTGCGAGCGTTGTCCTGCTCGTGGCCTGCACCACGAGCCGACCGCCAACTCAACCGTCAATCGCCACCACGCCGGCACCCACCTCGAGCCTGCTTGGTACATGTCCTCGAGAAGACCTCGACGTTGACCCCAGCTTCTGCGCCGAGACCGTGCCCGAAGGTTACGGCATGACCAAGGACATGCCACTCGAGTGGGGACTCGAGGCGGCATCGAGAGGCGTCCTGTGGATGAACCGGCTTGCTTGCGAGAACGGCGGAAAGCCCGAGACCCATCGCGAGGGGAATGTGGGCCCTGCGTCGGTCACCTCCATCTCGCCGAGAAGTCCCATGACTGGCATGGCAGGAGCTCGCGTCCCAGACATCGATATTGTCGACGCTTGGCAAGTCAGGTGCCCAGGAAGGGAGCCGTTCACCCTCTATACGAACATGTACCGCTGCGGCAATCCTTGCCCTCCATTCAAGATGAGGCTCATCCCTGCAAGGGCCAAGAAGCTCCACGAAGCGTCGGTCCGCGCGTTGGAGGAGAAGCGCTTTGAGGACGCGCTCGCCCACGCCCAAGAGGCACTCAGGTTGGCCCCTGGGGTCGAGACCTATCTTGCCTGGCTGGGTGCGGTCTACTTTGTCTTCGACCGACCCGAGGACGCCCTGCCACTCCTCGAAGCAGCGCGCGCGATCGATCCCCGAAGTCCGCTCCACCGCCTGCACATTGGCGCGGTGCATGACGAGCTCGGCCACCTGGTGGAGTACGCCGGAATTCTCGACGAGCTCCTCCAGGAGCTTCCGCCAGATCATGCCCTGGTCCCCGAGCTCAAGTGCCGGAAGGCCGGCGTGCTCAAGCGCGCGGGAAAGCCAGACGAAGCCATCGCATTGGCCGCTGACGCATGCGGTGCTGGCTTCAATCGGTGCTGCGAAGCGCGTTCCGAGTAGAAACGGCTGGATGGACATCTCTAGCACTACTCTGATGGCCAAGGTACCCTTGCCGCATGACCTCGCCGGCGACCGGGCACCGGACCACTTGCGGCCAGTGTGGTGGCAACATGGCTTGGGATGCAGCCGCGAGCGGGCTTCGCTGCGGCTCGTGCGGCCACGTCGAGCCGGTAGGCGTGCCTTCGTCGGAACTCGCGGAGCATGACCTGTCCGATGCACTACGTTCCCCCAAGGCGCATTGGAACCTCGGCGGGCTGGCGCGGGAGGTCAAGTGCAACGAGTGCGGCGCCTCCGTGGAGTTCCCGGACGGCATTGCAGCCACTCGGTGCGCGTTTTGTGACTCGCCCTCGGTTCTCGCCAGGGAAGCCCGGAGCGACCTCATTGCCCCAGAGTCGCTGATCCCTTTCGGAGTGAGTCGCGACCAGGCTGCGGCCGCATTTCGCTCCTGGCTCGGCGGCCTGTGGCTTCGTCCGTCCGACCTCAGGTCAAAGGCATCGATTTCTGAGCTCCGTGGCGTGTACGTCCCTTATTGGACCTTCGACGCGAGCGTCATGTCGCGATGGAGCGCCGACGCTGGCTATTACTACTACGAGAGCGAGACCTACACCGTCGTGCAGAATGGCAAGGGAGTCACGAGAACCCGGTCGGTACGCAAGGTGCGCTGGGAGCCGGCGTCTGGCACGCGGCACGATCAATACGACGACCACCTGGCCTGCGCCTCGGTGGGCCTGCCGGGCGACATGGCCCGCTTCATGGCCAATTTTGATACCAGGCGCCTTGTGCCTTACACCCCGCAGGTCTTGCAGGGCTTCACGGCGGAGACCTATGCCGTCGATCTAAGGGACGCCTGGAGTCGTGCGCGGGAAGAACTCGCGAGCTCGCAGCTTGCTCGTTGCGCGGGGGACGTGCCTGGTGACACCCAAAGGAACCTGCGCGCGACGCACCAGTTCTTGGGCATGACGTACAAGCACGTGCTCTTGCCGGTGTGGGTGGCGGCGTTCCGGTATCGAGGCGAGGTGTATCGATTTCTGGTCAACGGGCAAACCGGGCTCGTCGCAGGGAAGGCCCCCTGGTCGCCAATCAAGATCGTGTTGGCCACTGTGTTGGCCCTTGCCCTTTGCCTAATCCTCGCCCATTTCGCGACGAGGTAGCTGCGCGTCGAGCGCAGGCTACTCGATGAACCGAATGCCCTGGATCCCGGCCACCTGAAAAGCTCGCTCCAGTGCTTCCCGGCCACCGTGCAGGCCCATGATCTCCTGCTGCGGATCGAGCTCGTCGGAAATCAACGCCGAGATTGCATCAGGGCCGAGGGAAGCCACGCTTTGCACCAGCGAGCTTTGGTAGTCGAGCGGTAGCCGGAAGCGGGCAAGGAAGGAGAGCTTCCGCATGGTGGCTTCACTGCTGTTGTTTTCGACGAGCAGCTTCTTGACCACCGCCCGGCGTGCACGCGCGAAATCGGACAGGAACTCGGCGTCCTTGGCCCGAAGGCCCGCGAGCTCCTGCCGGATGGCCATGATTGCCTCTCCGGCCCGCGCTGCGTCAAGCTCGCCCTCCACGACCCACTGCCCAGGGCCGATGGCCGGGGAGAACGACACGGAAAGGCCGTAGGACGCGGCGAGCCGCTCGCGAATGACTTGCATCCTAATGTCGAGCATTTCCTCCAGCACGAGGCGGGCAGGGTACCGACTGTCGATTCCGGCTGCCGCCGGAAAGACCACTTGGAGAGCAAGAGTCGGCTCATCTCGGCCGACCAGGCCAATGACCATTGGCTGTCGGCGCTTTGCCACGGGTGGAATCGCCCGCACCGTCGGAAGTCCGCTCGGCCAATAGTCGAACGCGTAGCGCACGTGCTGCTCAAGCACGTGCGGATCGAACGCCCCTGTCACCACGAGAACTGCGTCTTGCGCGTAAAGGAGGCGGTCCTTGAACGATTCGGCATGGGCGATGCCAATCTGCGTAATGGTCTCGTGGGTCATGATCCCGCTGCGGGCGTAGGGATGTCCTACTCCATAGAGGCTTTGATTCAGCTCCAGCAGGTAGCGGATGCGAGCCTGGGCGCGCGGGTGGGACAGAAGCTTGAGCAGGTGGCTCTTGTGCGACCCGAAGTCCTCCGGGAAGAAAGTGCCCGTCCTGACGATGCTCTCCAAGCCCTGGACCACAATGTCTGCGTCGGAAGAAACGCCCACCGCACGAAACACCGTCCAATCGTCATCCACGAAGCTCTGGTAGACGATGCCCTGCTTGAGAAAGGACCCGATGGCCTCGGCGGTGACCCATTGATCCATCGGGTGAACGCGCGCGATGCTCGGACGCATCTCCTCGGCCACGAGACGCGCGAGCCCAGCTTGCTCTACTGGCTCCATGGCGCTGCCGGTCGGCAAGATGAGCTCGGCACGGACGACCGGCCATCCGCCATGAGGCCAAAGGATCACGTCGAGACCGTTGGCAAGCTCGAGCCGCCAGGCTGGGGGGAATTGCTCGCGCGCCGAATTCACCGGGAGGGGGCGCCGCGCCTCGTCGGGATCGATGGGTGCGCGGCCTTGCCTGTCGTCGTGCGACTTGGGGCTATAGCGAACGACTGCGCGATCGGTCGCTTTCTTCTCGTTGCCGGGTCGCACGACCAGGACGACGCTCTTGTCGGGGTTGAGGAGCGACTCGATGCGCCCTCGGATTTCGAGGTAGGAGATGCTATCGAGCTGTTGCAGCTCGCCGAGGACCGCACCTCCCTGAGGATGGAATTGCTCGAAGTCGCTGAGCGCGTCGGCACGCGCGGCCAAGGATTCCATCTCCTCGATGCGAGCGACCCGTGCCTGTGCCTTCTCGACCTGAAACCGCTCGGGATCCAAGTCCCGCCCGGCGTCGGTCCTCATCGCCCAGACGCGGTCCAAGATCTCTTGGACGCGGTTCATGTCGTCTAGCGCCACCTGGACAACGAGCGCGGGCGCGCGCACTCCGCCAATTCGGCTCACGTCCACCCCACTCACGTAGGGCTCATGAAGGAGCTTCTTGCGCATCGCCCGCTCGAGCGTCCGTGCGACGAGCATCGTTACCAGGTGGTCGCGGGAAAACTGAGGAGGCAGGGGCCACACCAGGAACACCGACCCGATGTCGACGTCCGCTTCGAGCTCCAGGCTCTGGTGGACTTGACGTGCAGGCGGAACGCTTGTCGTTGGCAGGCTGGGCCTGGCCGGGAGGGTGGCCAGATGGCGAGCCGTGGCAGCGCGAACCTCGTCGAGAGTGACGTTACCCGCCACCACCACCATCATTCGCTCGGGCGTGTAGTGGCCCTGCAAGAACGCGCACGCATCATCGAGCACGAGCTTGGCGAGCTCCTCATCGCTCCCCCCGGTCACGCGATGATACGGATGATTTTTCGGGTAGAGGGCATCCAGGAGCAACCGCGTGATCTGGGTCCCGGCGGTCCCCATCCGCTGCCTCACCTCGTTGCGCACCACCTCACGCTCGCGCTCGAAGACCTCCACGTCGAGCCCCCCGCAGCCGGTGGAATGGCGCGCAGCCTCGATGGCAATCAAGTCGCCAAGTCGATCCCGGCTGGCGAGTGCTTGGTAATGGGTCGAATCGAGGGTCGTGTACGCATTTGTGTACAGGGCGATTTCCCCGAGCCGTTCCGAGACGGACGCCTTGTGGTCGCCTGGGACTCGAATGGAGAAGTTGAGGTGCTCGACGAGGTGCGCGAGCCCCGACTTTCCTGGTGGGTCCTCGATAGAACCCACGGCGAAGCGGACGTCTACTCGAACGAGATCGCTCCTCGCGTCGGGAACCACCAGCACCCGAACACCATTCGGCTCCACGAATTGCCACGTGGGCATGTCCAGGGCGAGCCGCCGGTCAACCTGCGCTGGGATCCAGTCGGGACGAGACCGGGCGGGAAAGACGCAACCGCTGAGAGACAGGAGGGCGATGAACGCCCCGGGATGCCCAGCCAAGAACCGCCTTGTCTGCATCACTAGCCCCTTACGAGAGCGATTGGAGGATGTTCATGAAGCACTGCTTCTCGGCTTCATTGAATCGCTCCCGGTCGGCACACGGATACTCGGCCGCACAGGCAGAACCAATGTCGAGGCACCAGCGGACGATCGAGCGCCGATGTGCCTCGTTGAGGTCGTGGCTCGAGTTGCTGAGGCGCACGGGCGGAATCATGGATCGTAGGACGGCAAGGACTTCCGGATCCGGCCTGGCCCGCAAGAAGCGGGACACGAAGGTGCGCCCATCTTCGCTGCTCAGGACGTTGGTCCCTGCCAGGCAATTCAGGTTGTCCACGTGCTGCTCGATGAATGACTCCAGTATCGAGAGCTCGTAGGCCTGGACCTTGCCGTCAGCCCAAATCATCTCGAGGAGGGGAATTACGTCTAGCAGGTAGACGTCCTTGCCGCTTATGCCAAACTTCTGGAGCTCGGTGAGTGCTTCCGAGCGGGACATCTTTCCTCTCGACGCCATGGGAACGCTCCTCGGTCCAATTCGCGCACGTCGGCATGGGCGCTCGTCCATTATAGGCCGACATGGCTATTTTGACGAAGGGGTCCAACTGCCTCGGGCGCGGTTCCGTGAAGTCGGATCTGCTACGCGGCGGGGCCTGGCGCGCATGGACTTCCTTCGCGCACTTCGGACAGTCCTCGCGCGCCGTCGCTTGTCGCTCGTCGGTAGTCCGGATCTCAATGCTCGCTTGTTGCCTGGTGGCTTCCGTCTACGGCGCTGCGGAACTCGTGCGCGAAGGAAGTCCATGCGCGCCACCCGCTGCCTTGGCGTAAAGTCGCTCCGACTTCACGGAACTGCGCCCAACTGCCTCGAGGATCTCTTGCGTCGGCATCAGGGCAACGGGCCCTTAGGTAGCCTGTCTCCCTAGCGGCGCTTGGCGCGCGCTCGGTCGAGGGCCTTGTCGATCATCTTTTGATGCTCGGCCGGGTTGGCCCACAGGTCACGGCCGCGGCGGGGGAGGGCGTCGATGGGATCGAAGTACAGGAAGTATCGACCAGGCTTGACGCTCGGCGCCATGAACACGGAGATTCCCGTCACGCGATCGTAGTACTCGTAGCTGTGGACATCACGCTTGCCACCCCCACCTGGGGCGTCGCACACGAAGGTCGGCGTGTTGAACCCGGCTGTCGAGCCGCGGATGTGCTTCTCCAGGTCGATCGCCGTCTGCAGCGTCGTCCTAAGGTCCTCGACGCCCTTCACCAAGTCGTGCATGTACACGTAGTACGGGTGGATGTTGAGGTGCCCGAGGCGCTTCACGAGGAGCTTCATCGTGTCCACGTCGTCGTTCACGCCGCGCTGGAGCACGCTCTGGTTGCGGACGACGATGCCCCGCTCCATGAGCCGGTTCATCGCGTCCTCGGTGATGCCCGTGATCTCGTTCGGATGGTTGAAATGCGTGTGGAGCACGACTTCCTTGTGGATCTTGCGCCCGCGCTCTACTACCTCGGTCAACGCATCGACCCACGCGTCGTCCGATAGGATTTTCTGCGGCATCACCGCGGGTCCCTTGGTAGCGAACCGCATCCGCCGCACGTGGGGGATATCCAAGACGGCATGGCCGATCTGGGTAAGTTGTCCGGGGCGAAGGTTGTACGCGTCGCCGCCCGAGATCACGATGTCCTCGAGCTCGGGTCGTGACTCGATGTAGGCGAACGCTTGCTTCCAGCGCTCCTCATTCACGTGGAGCTGGACCTTCTCGACCTCGTCGGTATCGACGCCGACTGCGTAGCTCCGCGTGCAGAACCGGCAATAAACCGGGCAGGTGTCTAGCGGCAGGAACAGCGCCTTGTCCACGTATCGATGGGTGAGACCGGGAACGGGTGAGTCAGCCTGCTCTCCGAGAGAGTCGAGCCCGAGCTTTGGATGATCGGGGAGAAGGCGAGACCCCAGCGTGATGAACTGGCGTCGCAGCGGGTCTCGGTACGGATCATCCCAGTTGATGAGAGAAAGGAGATAGGGCGACACCCGAACGCTCATGGGGGCGCGCTTGAAGCCCATCTCTGCGTCGGCGACGAACTCGGGAGACACCAGCCCTTGGAGCGTCGCCATGAGCTTCTGCACGTTGGTGATGGTGTTCTTCGATTGCCACTTGTGGTCGAGGAAGGTCGCTTCGGGTACGTCGGCATATGCCGGGATTCGCTGCCAAAAGGGACCCCTCAAGAACTGCTTGTGAACAAGGCTCTTCTCGTCCACCGGCGGTTTCTGCGGCCGCGCAGGGGAGGTGGAGATCGTGGGCAACGTGTATACGATGTTGTCGGACATGGCTCTTTATCTGCTCTTCGGCTGGCGCGTGGCTTGAGAGGGTGAATCTACCAGAAATAGGGCGATTAGGCGGACTGCACCTGCACGAGCACAACGGTGATGTTGTCGGCGCCGCCGTTGGCGTTTGCCGAGTCAATCAGGGTTCGTGCGGCCACCGGCAGCTCGAGGAGGCCCATCCCCGCCCGGTTGAGGATCTCCTGGATGAGCCAGTCGTCGACCATGTCCGTGAGACCGTCGCAACAAAGGAGGAAGACGTCGCCGGCGGAGAGCGGGACGGTCTGGTGATCGACCTCTAGGTTATCCCGCAATCCCACTGCCCTGACGATCACGTTGGAGTGCGCAGGTCCAAGCCGACCCACGAGCTGCGGGTTGTCAGCGTAAAGGTTGATGAGTGAGTGGTCACGCGTGAGTTGCTTGAGCTTGCCATCGCGCAACAGGTAGATCCGGGAGTCGCCCACGTGGCATGCGTGGACCACGTCGCCGTCCAGCCGCAAGCCCACGACAGTAGTCCCCATGCCTCGACAGGTGACGTCCGACCGTGCCCGCTTGAGGACCGAGGCGTTGGCGTCGAGGATCGCGGCCACCAGCGGCTCAACGCCATTGCCGGCCCGCTTGGACGAAAGCGATCGTGTGATGGCGTCTATCGCCACTTGGGACGCGACCGCGCCCGAAGCATGCCCCCCCATGCCGTCGCAAACGACCCAGAAACCATGACCGTCATCGGCGACGTGGGCGTCTTCGTTGTGGCTGCGCTGCGACCCCACGTCGGTCATGCCCACGCTCTCGGTGTGAACCGGCATTCTCTTGGTCTTTCGACGCTACGCGGAGCGTGAGCCGGTGTCAACGCGGCGCAAGCCGAAGCAAGGGTGCTGCCAAGGTGGCCCACTGTCAGCGGCTGCAATGAAGGGAAATCGTCGTGGCCGCCTGCCCGGGTCGCTCTCCCGCCCTTGCCCAAGGGCTGGCCATGCGCACAAATGCCGGCATGCCGGAGATCGGCTCCAACCCCGATAGGCCGTTCGGCTGGTCGGCGACCATCCTGTCTGGAACTCCAGAGCTCGCGCCGACCTCCTGGATTTTGGACGGGCAGTATGAACTTCTAAGAGAGCTGGGTCGAGGTGGGGTCGGCATCGTGTACCTCGCCGAGGACCTTCGCCTCAAGCGCCACGTGGCCATCAAGGTGCTTGCCCCCAGCATGCTCCTCGATCCAAAGGCAAACGATCGCTTTGAGCGAGAAGCGATGGCCTTGGCCGCCCTGCGGCACCCCAACGTCATGCCCATTCACGCCATGGGTATCGATCCCCAAGGGTATCGGTACATCGTCATGGAGTACGTCCAGGGCGAAACGCTCGAGGCTCAGCGCCACCGTCTCGCTTCGTGCGGGGATGTGATGCCCATCACCCGCGCCATCGAGATCTTGGAAGGCGTGGCCGCGGGGCTGAGCGCCGCCCACGAGGCCGGGATCGTGCATCGGGACGTGTCCGGCGCGAACGTGATTCTGGCCCAAGACGACCAGCGTCCGGTGCTCACGGACTTTGGCATGGCCCGCGTTCTTGGACACGCGGGCTTGAGCCTCGGGATTTGCGGAACGCCGCGATACCTCGCGCCTGAGACCCTCTCCGGGCACGGGGTCCGCGCCGACCTGGCACCTCTCGTGGACCTTTACGCCATGGGAGTGATTGCTTTCGAGCTCTTCACGGGCAGGCCGCCTTTCGAGTCTGGGGACCTGTTTGAGCTCATGCGCATGCACCGAGAGTCCCCGCCGCCCCTGCCTTCGTACTTGCGTCCCGACCTGCCCGCGGCCGTGGATAACGTGATCGTGCGGGCGCTGGCAAAGGATCCCCTAGCGCGCCCACCCAGTTGTGACGCGCTTGCACGCGCCCTGCGTGAGGCCCTGGAGGAACGGACATCGCCATTGGCCATCGAGCGTCCTCTATCGGCATCAAGGGCCAAGCTCCTCATCGCGACGCCCGACGACACGCTCGCGAGCCGACTCGTCAACGCAATCGCGCGTCACCTGGATGCCCGCCGTTTTGTCGTGTGCCACGCGCGGGACGGGTACGCCGCCTGGAATCATGCCAGGGCACGGACTCCAGAAGCTCTGGTGTGCGACACGGAGGTCACGGGCCTCAATGTGGTGGAGCTCCTGGCCTTGCTCCGCGGGCACCCTGGGACAGAGCGCATGCCTGTAGTGGTCATCACCGCGCAGCCGCTTTCGCCGGCAGACCGGTCCCTTTTTGATCGTCTCGGCATGCGTCGGCTGGTCAGCCCGGACGCGACAGACGATCAGCTCGCTCGCGTAATTCGATCGGTGGTCTCTGGCGAAGCTCGGGTAGTCTAGACCGATGGCTCGCGGGGTCCTGTCTACCTGTATCGGAGTGTTGCTTGCCGTCGGATGCAACCCGGCGACCCAAGGCTCGACAGACGGCAAGATCCTCTTTGAGGCCACGTGCGCCAAGTGCCATGGCTACGACGGCAAGGGGCACCCCGTGGACAAGGTCAAGCTCGGAGTTCCCGACATGACCGAAGAGGCTTGGCACGACAGGCTCTCCGACGAGGACATGGCCCGTACCATTCGGAAGGGGTCCAAGAGCGGGAAGATGCCGGGCTTCGGAACGGCGTTGAGCGATCCTCAGATCGAAGCCGTGATCAAGCACGTGCGGACCCTGAGGGGCCGATAAGTGTCTGAAGCGCCTGTTCAATTTCTTCGCGCACGGTGGGATCGGCTTCCTCGGTCAGGCGCTTGGATAGCGTCGCCGAGTCCCCAAGGCGGCCGAGCGCCCAGGCGGCATGGGCGCGCACGAGCGGGTGCCTATCCGTCAGGGCTCCCCTGAGTGCGGGAACGGCGCTCGGATCGCCCGTATTCCCGAGGGCCACGCAGGCGTTTCGAAGGAGCTGCTCGCGCCGGACCCGGCGCAACGCCGTGTGCTCTACGAGCTTGCGGAATTGGCTCGCGCCGAGGCCGATGAGCGCGCTGAGCTCGGGGGCCGCGCGCTCTGGCGATGGCGCGCTGAGCTCGGGTGCGGGTGCCGGGCCTCGCCCCGACGACACGGCTGTGTTGAACGGGCACGCCTCCTGGCAGACGTCGCAGCCGAAGATCCGCGTGCCGACGTGCTCCCGGAGATCGCGAGGAATGGGGCCACGGAGCTCAATCGTGAGGTAGGAGATGCACCGCCTGGCGTCGAGGACGAACTCGTCGACAAAAGCGCCCGTGGGGCAAGCATCCAGGCAGGAGCGACAGCTGCCACAACGCTTGCGCTCGGGCGCGCGCGCGGTCGGCGTAACATGCGCGGCGAGGAGCAGCTCTCCGAGGAGCACGTAGGAGCCCAGGCCGGGCGCGATGAGCATGGTGTTCTTGGCCACGAAGCCGATGCCTGCGCGCTCGGCCTCGTCCCGCTCCAGGAGAGGCGCTGTGTCCACGCAGGGTCGGGCCGCCACGGGGTTGCCGACGGCACGCGCGACCTCGTCGGCCAGCGTCCAAAGCTTGCGCTTGAAGACCGCATGGTAATCCTCACCCCGAGCGTAGCGGGC
Source organism: Deltaproteobacteria bacterium (assembly GCA_016210055.1). GTDB lineage: Bacteria > Myxococcota_A > Polyangia > Haliangiales > SHYZ01 > JACQUZ01. The sequence goes on from JACQUZ010000133.1 coordinate 10,936, forward strand.
GATGTGGCCGCGTGGACCGTTCGGCGGCATCAGGGGGTCCGGTGCGCCGTACGACAGCGCGACCACGACGATGGTCATCGCCTCGGGAAGGAGCGCACGGGCATCTCTGCGCGCCTCGGCCTCCGCGGTGCGGCCGAGATACTCCATCTCGCCAGCGTGCCCCGCGTCGAGCCACGCGCGATAGAGGTGGTGCCGCGCGGCAGGCTCGACGGGAACAATCCCCACGCGATGGAAGCCCAGCCGACGGCTCACCTCGAGGATGAATTCGGCCAGTCCTTCTGGGGACATGGGTTAGGAAACGAACGCTTTCAGGCTGCTTGCCATTCGGCCTGGGACTTGAGCTGCGCGAACTCGGTGGGATCGTGGGAGCAAAACACGCGCACCTGTCCGATCTGCTCGCGCGCGAGCTGCCGGAGTCGCTCCTGGTTTCGCATTCGCGCCAGCCGATCGACGTCGTCGAAGAGCTGCACGAACTCGAGCCCGGGCGTGCAGCGACGACCTCGGGGATCCATTTCGCCCGCATGCATGTAGGCGTCGCCGCAATGGAGGAGCCAGGTGTCAGCAAGCTGAACCGCGACCCCCGAGTGCCCGCGGGTGTGTCCGGAGAGGGGCACCATGAGGATCTCGGGGGGAAGACCGGGAATGTCGCGGACGCATTCGAACCCAAGCCAGCGCTCGCCAGATGTGGAATGGCGTGCCCAGCGCGGAGCGTGCTCCCAGTGGCACGCCTGGTAACGCGATCGCTCGTTTAAGTGCCATGGACGGCAGGCAGCGACGTGTTCCTTGTAATAGACATGGACGGTCGCATCGGGGAAATCGCAGATGCCACCCGCGTGGTCGGGATCCAGGTGCGTGAGGAGCACGTGGCGCACATCGCTCGGCTGGAACCCGAGCGCCTTGACCTGGTTCACCGCGGCCTCCGCGGGATCCAAGACAGGTCCGACGCTCGACAAGAACCCTCGCCCCAAGCGGCCCGGCTGGGTGCAATTCAAGAGGCCGATGCCCGTGTCGACGAGCACCAACCCTCCGCTGGTCTCGATCAGCAGGCAGTGGCACACGAGCTTGCCGGCGTCGTTGATGAGGAGGCGGCTGAGAGGCGGGCACAGCGTGGCGCAGTTCAAGTGATGTACCTTCATCGCGTCTAGAGCCTAGCATGACGCGGCGGGCGACATGCCATGTCACGGGACACTGTCCCTGTCATCGAGAGGCGCTTGCTCCCGCAAGTACTGGTCGTGACGAGGTCGGGTGGGCGTGCTAGACCTGGAACGGTGCTTGCTTGTAGGAGTGAACGGAATGCAGAGAGCTAACGTTTTCGTTGTTCTCGGCTGGGCGTTGCTCGCCGGGTGTCATTCGGTTTCAGCAAGCTGGGAGACCGATGCGGAAAGCGCGAAGGCGGCGGATGCCTCGCGAGGTCTCGACGTGGCGGTGGTCGATGCCGGGACACCAGACGCCGCTTGGCCTGATGCCGTGCCGGCGGACGCCATGGTGCCGGACGTCACGGTGCCGGACGCCATGGTGCCGGACGTCACGGTGCCGGACGTCACGGTGCCGGACGCCACGGTGCCGGACGCCACGGTGCCGGACGCCACGGTGCCGGACGTGACAAGGCCCGAGTGCACGAGCGCAGCGGACTGCGCCGAGCCACGCTGCGGGCAATGGTCGGACTGCGCGTTTGAAAACACGTGCTCCACGGAGGGTATCCGCACGCGAACATGCGTGCCGATGGTCTGCACGGCGAGTTTCACCTGTGCCGAGGGGACTCCGTACGAGGAAGAAGACCGCACGAGCTGCCCACGCGAAACCGACGGTCTCCGCTGCGGCGAGACGCAGTGCACGGACTTCAGTGACTGCACGTACGACGGGGACGCCAAGTGCGACAACACGGGCGTTCGCACCCGCGCCTGCTGGCCGCTCCTGTGCTCGGGCGGCGAGTGCAAGAACGGCACGGCGACGACAGAGATCGACACCGCGACCTGCGCGCGAAGTACCCAAGGGCAATCCTGCGGGATGCTTTTGTGTCCACTGGGACCGACGAGCTTGGGTTCCGTAGCGGGCTGCTGTGACATGGAGCAGTGCGTGCGTTGTCCGGACGCGAGGTGTGGCTAAGACCGTCCTGGCAAGGCTTGCCGGCGCGTGTCGGCGCGTTGACAACGCACCCCAGGCACGGTACGAGGCTCTCGTCGTGAGTCGATTGGCAGTCCTTGCGTCCCTTTCCTTAAGCCCGCGCGATGTTCCGCCCGAGAATTGGAACGATTGGCGCTGGCAGCTCCGTAACTCCGTCCAGGCCGAGGACATCGCAAAGCTCCTCGAGCTGACGGATGATGAGCGCTTGGGACTTGCAGCGGCTGGTCATCTCTTTAGGGTGGGTGCCACGCCTTATTACTTCTCCTTAATCGATCGAGAGCATCCCCATTGCCCGGTTCGCAGGCAAATCATTCCATGGGGGCAAGAGCTCCGTACGGTCCCTGCCGAGCTCTTGGATCCGCTGGGGGAAGATACCCATAACCCCACGCCCGCGATCGTGCACAAGTACCCCGACCGGGTCCTGCTTCTGGCGCTCGATCGGTGCGCCATTTACTGCCGGCACTGCAACCGGCGTCGCTTGGTTGGTGGGGACGACCCGCCGACGCGCGCCGAGCTCGAGCAGGCCTTCGACTACATTGCGCGGACGCGGCGGATTCGCGACGTGTTGATTTCAGGTGGCGATCCGCTCTGCCTGTCTACCGAGAAACTGGACTACATCCTGTCTCGGGTCCGCGCGATTCCCCACGTGGAGATCATCCGCATCGGGACCCGCGTGCCAGTCGTGCTCCCGATGCGCATCGATGACGCGCTGGTCGCCATGCTGCGCAAGCACCACCCGCTGTTCGTGAACACCCATTTCAACCACGCCAAGGAGATTACCGCCGAGGCGCGCCGGGGCTGCGAGAAGCTGGTCGATGCGGGTATTCCGGTGGGGAATCAGGCCGTCCTCTTGCGCGGCGTAAACTCGTCCGTGCGCTCGCTTCGGCGGCTGTTTCGCGAGCTCCTCAAGATGAGGGTCAAGCCCTACTACCTTTTCCAAGGGGACACGGTCGTGGGCACGGATCACCTCCGCACCCCAGTGGAAACGGCCATCGAGCTCATGGCCGGCCTACGGGGATGGATGTCGGGCATGGCCATTCCTCACCTCGTGATCGATGCGCCGGGTGGTGGTGGCAAGGTGCCCATCGGACCTAAGTACCTCGCCGACATGAACGACGAAAGGGTCATGCTGCGAAACTACCGTGGGCAGTCCATCGAGTACCCGCAGCCCCAGGACAAGGACTGCACGGTCCCCTACGACAGCGTGTTCTTCGCCGACGAGCTTCCAGACGACGATCGCGAGGGCGGGGCGTAGCGACTCACCGTGGCTGCACGTCGGCGCTCGGGCAAAGCGGTGCAAGGGCGCACGAATCGCACCGCGGCTTCCGAGCGTCGCAGGTGCGCCGGCCATGCCAGATGAGCTGGTGGGCCGTGCAAATCCACTCGGAGCGGGGCAGGATTTCCATGAGATCCTGCTCGATACGCTTGGGATCGTCGCTCTTGGACAATCCGAGGCGCTGCGAGAGCCTTTGCACGTGGGTATCAACGACCACCCCTGTGGCGAGGCCAAAGGCGGTACCCAGCACGACGTTCGCCGTTTTCCGGGCCACGCCAGGGAGCTCGAGCATTTCTTCCATGGTGCGAGGAACTTGGCTGTCGTGTTTTTCCGCAAGGACGCGGGCCATCCCGATGAGGTTCTTGGCCTTGTTGCGGAAGAAACCGGTGGACCTTACGACCTCTTCCAGCTCCTCCTTTTGTGCCTGGGCAAGGGCATGGGCGCCTGGCCAGCGGCGAAAAAGCTCTGGGGTGACCATGTTCACCCGCACGTCCGTGCACTGAGCCGACAGGATCGTGGCGCACAAGAGCTCGAACGGTGAGCTCCATCGGAGCTCGCAATCCGCCTCGGGATACAGCCTGGCGAGCTCGTCCAGAATGCCCTTCACCCGCGCCGAATCGTCTTGTTTTCGCGTCTTTCCCATCGCGCGCACTTTGCCGTGGGTTTGCTCCCCAGACAAGTCGCGTGCTAATGCGATGTCATGGCATTTCGTGATAGCGCGCGCTCCTTCCTTCTGCTCCTTGCCCGCTTGTGCGTCGCCGCTGTGTTCCTATACACGGGATATCGGAACATCGGAAAGATAGACGCCACGGCAGGAAGGCTGGCTGAGTTGCATTATCCGGTGCCCAAGATCATGGCCATTGTCGCCGTGCTCGCCGAGCTGGGAGGAGGACTCTCGCTGGCGTTCGGGGCGTTCATGCGCGCGGGTTGCCTGGCGCTCATCCTGTTTCTCCTCCCTACGACCTACAGCTTCCACGTCCCGGGAATGCTTGCCGGGGACTCGATGCAGGCCATCCAGGCGCTCAAGAACCTGGCGATGATTGGCGGGATCCTGGCGCTCTCGTTCGCTGGCCCCGGTGGATGGAGCTGGGACCGGCGAGGACAGGGGGGGTAGGTGCGAAAAAGGATACACCTGGCCGGGCTGCTCGCCGCGTGGGCCTACCTGCTCGCCGCTTGCGCGCCTTCGGCCGTCACGATCAAGCGCGCTCGCAAAGTTGGTTACCAGGTCGACTTTGCTACCGTGTGGAACGCGGTGTCGGCCGCGGTCCATGAGCGCTACGCGCGGATCCTCGTCGAGGACCCAGCGCGGGGGCGCATCCGAACAGACTGGCATGTCGTAGGGGAATCGTCGGCCGAAGTCATCAACGCCCAGGGAGACATGCGCCCTGGAGCCAAGGTGTTCCGGCTCTTCGTCGAAATCGAGGGGGAAAAAGGGAAGGCCCCATGGTCGATCAGCGTCGACGGCGAGGCCGCCGAGTACAGGCCTGGCATGACGCTCTTGTCCCCTTACAAGCACGGGGACGTCGATGAACCGTCTTGGGTGACGCCACGCATCGACGCGATCTACCTGCGGGTCTACAAGGAGCTCGAGAGACACGCCGTGGGCATGCCCGAACGGGAGGAGATCACCTTGGAACGGAGCATTTCCCGCTGGTCGCATCTTCCCAGAGATGCCGCGCGAGCCCTCGCTGCCGTGCACGAGGCAGCGTCGCGGGGAGACCCGGCGGCGCTCCGTCCTTACATGTCGAGCCCGTTTCGAAGCGACGCGGGAGAGCTCCGCGCCGACGAGGTTGTGCCCATGTGGGGGGCCGACCCGTCCCTCCTCGTTCCACTTGTCCATGCACTGGAAGGCACGTGCAGCCAAGAGGGCTCGGACGGCGTCGTTCGGTGCACGGGAGGGCTCGCGAGCGGAAAGAGCGGCGGCACCCTTGCTTTGTTTCGACTTGTCGGCGGAAAATGGCTCCTCGTAGCCCATGTCGCGCTCTGATCAGCACAAGTTTCGCCGCAAGCTCTGGGAGGTCGAAGAAGCCATCTTCGTCTCGCCCGATGGGGCGAGCGTCACCGAGGAGTCCGTGCGGGCGGTGCTCGCTCCGCTCGCCGAAGGGGCTGGCGACAAGGCCGAAGAGCGGGCGAGCGCCCTTGGCGACCTCGCGGCTGGCCGCACGTCACGAGCGGACTACCTCGAGCTCCACGGAGCATGCGGCGTCCACAAGCACGTGACCGCCGGCGGTCGGAGCATCTTCCTGCTTTCCATCGAGACGTTCCCCAACCACGTCAACAACGTGTACCTGGTGCGGGAGCGCGAGCGCGCCTTTCTTGTCGATGCGGGGTCGCAGCTACCCGTTGCGCAGTCTGATTTCCAGCGGGCGGGCCGCGTCTTGGCGGCGCTTCATGGGCAGGCATCGATTCTGGACAGCATTGGCGACGTCGTGATCACCCATGGGCACTTTGACCACTACGGCATGGCAGGGCATTGGCGCGCCCAGGGCGCCCGCATCCACGTGCACGAGATGGACGCGCGGGTGCTCACGAACTTCGCCGAGCGGATCGTGGTTGTGGCGCGGGCGCTCCGGCTATTTCTCGAGGCCGGAGGCATTGTCGGCGACGAGCTCCACGAGCTACAGCAGATGTACCTGTTCTACAAGAACGCGTTCAAGTCGGTGCCGGTGGACAGCCTGCTCACCGACGGAGCCGATGTCCTTGGCGCGACGGTGTATCACGTGCCTGGCCATTGCCCAGGGCAGGTGTGCCTTCAGATCGACAACGTTCTTCTCACGGCTGACCACGTCCTGCCGAGGATCACTGCCCACCAGTCGCCAGAATCGATCACCCAGTCCACTGGGCTCGATCACTACTTCGAATCCCTCGAGAAGATCCGCCGCGTCGGCGGCGTGGACATGGCGCTCCCCGGGCACGAGGAGCCAATCCGCGACGTATCGCAAAGGATCCGCGAAATCGAAGCCTTCCACCGCGCGCGCTTGGAAAAGGTGCGCGAGACGTGTGCGAGCGAGCCGAGGACGTTGCGTCAGATCTCCGTGTCGCTGTTTGGCGAGCAAAAGGAATACAACAAGCTCTTGGCGTACGAAGAAGCGGGAGCTCACGTCGAATACCTGGAGCGTCGCGGCCTCTTGGAAATCGCCAACCTCGAGGATTTCGAGACGCAGGTGAATCCCATCGTGTACTACCGGGCAAAACAACCGCCACCGCAGGCGCCGTAAACAGATAGCCTTCGTAGCCTTGTCTCGTCTATTCGCCACCGCCGCTTTGGGCACCGAGGATCTCGTCGCAGGCGAGCTTGCGCGCTTGGGCCTAGCCGGCGTTCGGCGCGGGCAGGGCGGCGTCCATTTCGACGCGCCGGAAGGCCAGGAGCTGGCTTGTGGCATGCGGGCGTGCCTCAGCCTTCGCGCGGCGCTGCGCGTGCTTTGGCCGCTCGCTAGCTTTGGGGTGCGCGACGCGGACGCCCTGTACGAGGGAGCTCGCGCCATTTCGTGGGAGCGTTTCCTTACGCAGCGCAGCACCTTTGCCGTGGCGGCCACCACCCGGGCGGCACCGCCCCTTTCGCATGCCGGGTTCCTCGTCCAGCGGGTGAAGGATGGAATCGTGGATCGCCTGCGCGAGCGGTTGGGCGGTCGGCCGGACGTTTCACGGGACGATCCGGACGTGCGGGTGTACGTGCACGTGGCGCCAACACAAAAGCGGGGGCATTCAGGCGGTTCCCACGGCGATTCCCAGGCGACCATTGGGTTGGACCTGGCGGGAGAAAGCCTGCACGCTCGAGGCTACCGCGTCGCGCAGGTCCCAGCGCCGCTTCGGGAGACCATGGCCGCCGCGATGCTTCTCGCTGCGGGCTGGGACGGGACACGCCCTCTGGCAGACCCCTTGTGCGGCTCGGCGACCATCGCCATCGAGGCGGCCTTGATCGCTTGCCGCATCGCACCCGGCCGCGCCGTGCGGGGGCGAGTATTTGGCTTCGAGCGTTGGCCTTGCCTCGGGGACCCGGAGCGAACGGCATGGCGTAGGATTGTCGAGGAGGCCGACGATCAGGCGCTCCCGCGCAGCCCGGTTCCGATCGTGGCGAGCGATCGCGATTCAGACGCGGTGACCGCCGGCCGCGCCAATGCTTCTGCCTGCGCCGCGCCCGTGCGCGCGTCGATCGATTTCCGCGTGGCCGATGTGAGGGAGCTGGCCCCGATGAGCCCGCGCGGGGTCGTCGTATCCAACCCGCCGTATGGCGAGCGCATCGGTGGTGCAGGCAAGGCCCTGGAGGTCTTCTGGCGCACCATGGGTGCCCATTTTCGGGGCCTTCCGGGCCACGCGATCTTCCTTCTGTGCGGCAGCCCGCAAATGGCCCGCAGCCTTGGCATGCGCCCCACGTGGCAGCGGCGCATGATGAACGGCCCCATTCCGATCACCCTCTGCCGATTCGAGGGAAAACGATCTATCCGCTAGTGCCCCGACCGGGGCGTAATGCTCCTCGCCCCTAGGAGCTGGTGCACCATGCGCGCGGTGGCGCCCCAAATGCGCTTGCCGACGACATGGTAGGAGTACACCTGGAACTTGAAGCCGAAGCGCTCCACGACCCCTTGCTCTTCGAAAACCGTACGATCGGCGATGGTCGAGATGGGCACCTCGAACACCTCGGCGACTTCTGCCCTGTTCGGTCGATAGCACCCAGGCGCCGGATTCAACAGGGCGACCACCGGCGCAATCAAGAAGCCAGATGGCGTCGGCACGTCATCGAGTATCCCGAGCACGTGCACCGAGGTGGGATCGATCCCCAGCTCTTCGTCGGCTTCACGGATCGCCGTCGCCACGGCATCCGCGTCTCCGTCATCGCACTTTCCACCGGGGAAGCTTATCTGCCCGCTGTGGGACCTCAAGTGGGCGCTGCGCTCGGTGAACACCAGGCGAAGCTCATCCCCTCGCAAGAAGAGGGGCACGAGCACCGCCGCAGGGACTGCTGTCGGCCAGTCGATCGTGTGCCGCGGAAGCGTCGCAAGCCCCGAGCGCAGCTCCTCGAGGACCCGTGGCCCGTCAGCCCAGCCCCCATCCTCCCCAACCCCACCCATTACGGGAAGATCTTGCCGGGGTTTAGGAGGTCCATCGGATCCCACAAGCGCTTCAACCGTTTCTGCCACTCGATGAGCGGCGGGGGCTGCTCCAAGGGCATGTACTTCTTCTTGGCGAGACCGATCCCATGCTCGCCGCTCAGGGTCCCGCGCAGCTCGAGCGTGTCGCGGAACAGCTCTGCGAGTGCGTTCTCGACTCGGGCCATGACGCTCGGCCGACGGCGATCCTCGTCGACGAGGATGTTCACGTGCAGGTTGCCGTCGCCGGCGTGGCCGTACGTCGCCACCGGGAGGTCGTACTTGTCCCCAATGCGAGTGGCCCGACGCAGCATCTCCGGAATCCTGCCTCTCGGGACGCAAATGTCCTCCGCGATCTTGCTTGGGTGCGCGTCTCGCAGCGACGACGAGACGATGCGTCGCGCTTGCCATATCTGGCGCCGCTCTTTCTCGTCCTTGGCGACCAGCACCTCCACGGCTCCCTTCTCTTCACACGCTGCCGCGCAGCGGAGCATGCTGGCCTCGAGGCCTTCGGGATCTCCATCGAGCTCCACGAGGGCGACCGCCTCTGCCCACTCGGGAAACCTGTAGAGCGCCTTGGGACGAACGTGGTCGATGGCCATGCGGTCCAAGAGCTCCAGCGCCCGCGGGCGGAACCCACGATGAAGGATCGCCGAAATGGCTTCGCCCGCGTCCCCCATCGTGCGGAAGACTCCGAGCATCGTGGCCACCCCTTGTGGGAGGGGGATGAGCTTGACCGTCACTTCGGTAGTGACCCCGAAAGTCCCTTCAGAACCCACGAAGGCGGCGACGACGTCGTATCCCGTGACCCCTTTCACCGTGCGCCGACCCATGCGGAGGAGCTCGCCGCCCATGAGCGCAACCTCGAGCCCGAGCACGTACTCACGAGTGACCCCGTACTTGAATGCCCGTGGTCCGCCCGCATTTTCCGCCACGTTTCCCCCGATGGAGCACATGGCGAGCGACGCCGGGTCTGGTGGATAGAAGAGCCCCTGCGACTCCACGACGTCTTGGAAGTGCCCGAGAACGACCCCCGGCTCGACCACCGCGATCATGTCGTCGCGATCGATCTCCAAGATGCGTGACATGCGCTCGGTCGACAGGACGATCCCGCCATTCACCGCAAGGGCGCCGCCCGTCATGCCGGTGCCCAAGCCGCGAGGCGTGACGGGCACCCGGTGCTCTGCGGCGAGCCGCAAGACCAGCGACACCTCTTCCCGTGACCCGGCGAGCACGACGCATTCTGGGAGAAATGCCCCCAGGCCGCTTTCGTCCCGCGCATAGGGCTCGACAAGCTCTTCGCCCACGAGCACCTTTCCGGCCCCTAGCTCGCGGGAAAGGATTCTGTGCACGTGATTGTCCACGCAAAAACAACGGGGGCACCGCGGGTGTCGGTGCCTGCCCTACGAAAGACGCAACTCTACGCCGAGAAAGAGCTACCGCATCCGCAGGTGGACTTGACGTTCGGGTTGTTGAACTTGAATCCCGCGCCCTGAAGACCTTCGATGTAGTCCACCTCGGTCCCCATGAGATACATCAGGCTCATCTGGTCGACCACGAGCTTCACTCCGTTGGAGTCGAAAACCTTGTCCCCCTCCTGGGAGCCGTCGAAGTAGAGGTCGTAGGAAAACCCAGAGCATCCGCCGCCCACAACTCGGAGACGCAAGCCCAAGGCCTCTTCAATTCCCTCGGCTTGGCGGATCTCGTTGACTTTTTCGGCGGCCTTTTCCGTGAGCGACAACATGTTCTTGGGTCCTCCTTGTCTTGATTCCGTACGTTCGAAAAATATAGCGCTGAGTTCATGCCGGCGCCAGCGAGCTTGGCTCCGCCCATCGTACCCGACCTCGTCGCATTGACACCCCATGTGACACGGGTTACCACTCCGACCATGATCGAAAACGTGCGCTTCATTTGGAAGAAAACCTGAACGACCTGTCGCAAGGCAAGAAGTTTCTTGCTCGAGAAAAATGTGACCATCGAGGAGCGCGAGCTGGGAGCGACTCCGTTTTCGCCCGCGGAGCTGGACAAGCTCATTGGCAAGCGTGACTATCGCGAGTTCCTCAACCCTCGCAATGAGCTGTTTCGCGAGCGGAAGATGAAAGAGCGGCCTCCCTCCCGGCCCGAGGCCTTGAAGCTCATGAGTGACAACCCGAATCTAATTCGTCGCCCCATCTTGATTGTCGGCAACGAGGTGAGGCTCGGATTTGATGAAAAGGCGTGGAAGGAGCTGCTTTCCTGATGCCCAATTTCCAGAACTACCTAAGAGCCATCAAGAGCGAGATCGTCGAGTGCGACGTGCGCGACGTGAAGCGAATCGTCGACGCGCGGACGGGCGCCGCGATTATCGATGTGAGAGAGCAGGACGAGTACGTCCAGGGGTTCATTCCCACGGCCAGGTGGATTCCGCGTGGTTTCCTCGAGCCCCGCATCGAGGACGTTGTTCCCGAGAGGGACCAGCCGATCATCCTTTATTGCGCTGGCGGAACGCGCTCCGCCCTGGCGGCCCGTAGCCTCAAGGAACTGGGCTACACGAGCGTTAAGAGCCTTGCAGGGGGCTTCGCGGCGTGGAAGCGCGCTGGCCACGAGGCCGAGCTGCCCGTGGTGATGACCAAGGAGCAGCAGATCCGCTACTCGAGGCACACCTTGCTCCCCGAGGTGGGAGAGGCGGGTCAGATCAAGCTGCTGAAGTCGCGGGTCCTGTGCATCGGTGCCGGCGGGTTGGGCGCGCCCTCGTCGGTATACCTGGCTGCTGCGGGCGTGGGGACCATTGGGCTCATCGACGACGATGTCGTGGACTTATCGAACTTGCAGCGGCAGATCATCCACGCCCAGGAACGAATTGGGATGCCCAAGGTCGAGAGCGCTCAAAAGACGCTTTCTGGCCTGAATCCCGACGTCAAGGTCGTTCCCCTCAAGATGCGGCTAACCGCCGAAAACGTACTGGGGGTGCTCAAGGACTACGATCTCATCGTTGACGGGGCGGACAACTTCCCCACCCGCTACCTCCTCAACGATGCTTCGTTAAAGCTCGGCAAGCCGGTCGTGCACGCGTCGATTTATAGGTTCGAGGGCCAGGTTACGGCGTTCGTGCCGGGACAGGGCCCTTGCTACCGCTGCCTGTACCCCGCCCCGCCGCCCCCGGACATGGCACCGAGCTGCCAGGAAGCTGGCGTTCTCGGAGTGCTCCCCGGGATCATCGGGGTCCTCGAGGCGAGCGAAGCCATCAAGCTGCTCCTGGGTCTTGGGACATCCCTGGCCGGGCGCCTGCTTATCTTCGACGCGCTGAAGACCAAGTTCCGCGAGCTGAAGCTCCGCAGGGATCCGGCTTGTCCGACGTGTGGCGATGGGGTCTCGCCGGAGCAGATCGAGCTTATTGACTACGAGCAGTTCTGTAGCATGAGGTAGATTTCAGCTTCTATTGGTTACTTCTTCTTCTCTCCGCCTCTCACCTTCTTGATTTCGCCGGTGCCTTCGGGACGGCAGGAACGGCCGTTCTCCCCTGCGTCAACCCCTGCCACGAGCTTCGGTGCCTCAACGGCCGCCCGGCGGGTCTTCATCTCGTCGGTGGACACGCCGTAATCTCGGTCCCGCTTCTGCAAGAGGTCTGCACGTGCCTGTCCGTCCTTCGTGAAGGACATCATGAGGCTCGGGCGCCCGAGTGGGAGATCCTCTCGCTCGTCCGACCACACATGCCATGTCTTGCCATACGTGCCGACGAGGGTCTTCATGAGGTCTGTCTCTTCTATCGGGACCATTCCCGGCGACATGAGCTGCCCCGACTTGACCTCGTAGGCATGGGAGTGCCAAAGCGCACGCTCTTCCTCAGGTAGCTTGCTCAGCATCTTCTCGCTGATTACGTACTCGATGCCAATGAGCTTGGCGTCCTCCTCCTTGGAGTCGAACAGGGCGCATTGGATCACGCCGTTTTTCAGCTTGGCGCATGAGTGAACGGCCGCCATCTGGTGCACGGGGTTCCCGTCTTCGACATGCAAGCCGACGAGGGTTGTTCCCATCTTGCGCAGGGGATCGGCAAGGGCCATGGGGGCGGGCGGCATGGCCTTGGGCTGTCCTTGGGGGGCAGGCTGCGCCGCCTTGGGAGGCGCTTTCTTCTCCGCGCCGGCGGCGTGGAGGCGATCGGCGGCGGTGAGGACTCCTGCAACGACGAACAGCCCGGAAATGCAGACCACGGCAATCCTGTCTTCGCGCATGTTCATTCTCCCTTTTTCGCGGATCTCGGCGCGAAGAGGACAGGTTGCAAGGGGGGGCTCACAACAGGGACGTGCGTGTTCGAGCTACCTTGCCCCTGGCAGCCTCGTGCCAAGAACGCCTTAGTGATGAAATAGGGCGGTTCCGGAGGGGGCGGAGTGCCTACACCGCAAGCACGTCAGGATTCATCTTGAGCAGCCGGTCTAGCCACAGGCTTGAAAGCTTCTCCTGCACCGTGTTTTGCCTGAGGCGGTCGTTCAGGTTCTTCCAATCGACGCGGTCGAGGTGTTGATCCTGGTTGAAGCAGCTGAAGATGACGTCGGTCTTTCCCGTCGTGGGATCGACGTGCTTCTGGAGGCACTGGGCACAGACCTCCTTCATCATGCACTGCATTGGGGAGTTGATAGACCCTATGCCCACGTGCTCGCGCTTCAAGTAGGGCGCAAGCATGCCGTGGCGAGCCGAGGCCACCGCGGCCATCATGCGATCCGAGCCGATCGCGATGATTCGGTCCACGGTAGAAAGCTTGACGAGCGGCGCTCCGAGCTCTCCCCTGGCGTAGGCGACCATCGCCGCGACGATGTTCCCAACGATCGATCGATCCTGCGGGCGGCGCGCCTCGATGAGTGGCCCCACGTCGCTGGCCCAGATGACTTGATGGGTGGACGCTTCGATCTCCTCTCGCTTGAACACGTCGCTTGGCTGCTTGTACCCCGCGAAATAGACGACCGTGCAGCCCACCGCCCTGAGCGCCTTGGCGATCGAGAACAACACGGCGTTGCCAAGACCGCCTCCCGCCAGGAGCACAGTTTCCCCTCGGGGAATCTCCGTGGGGGTGCCCGTTGGGCCCATGACGAGCACGGGCTCACCCTTGCGCAGGGCGGCGCAGAGCCGGGACGAGCCTCCCATCTCCAGCACGATCAACGAAAGGAGCCCTCGCTCGGGGTCAGTCCAAGCACCGGTCAACGCCAATCCCTCCATGACCAGCGGGGTTCCGTCGACCTCCAGGGCGTCGCTCTCGAAGTTCTGCAACCGGTAGAACTGGCCTGGGCAGAACTTCTTGGCCGCCAGTGGGGCTCGAACCACCACTTCGACGATGTTGGGGGTGAGGCGGTTCACTGCCACCACCACCGCTCGAACCTGGTCTTCGAGGCGGGTAACGAGCTCTTGCCAGGAAGCTTCCCTCGCTGGAGCCGAAGCCCGGTCGACAAGTGCAGCCTCGATGTCTCTTTCGAAGATTCCCTTGACGTGGAGGTATCCGTGCTTCGCCGATGCCATGGCCTTTACGACCGATCCGGCGTACTTGGGATGATTGTCTCCGTAATAGCTAACCGTGTGGCCTGCGTCGTCGAGGTAACTGGTGAAGAAGCCCTCTCCACGCTCCACGCGGACCTTGCCGTTCCCGTCAACGATGGCTCGATGGGGCAGGAAGAAGCCCTTCTCGTCGAGCTGGAACGTGCCCGGGTACTCCCGCTCATACGTGGTGTTGGGCGCCGTCCCCGCGGCCACGCATAGCGTGCGGACTGGAAGCTCGACGAGCTCACCGCTCGGTCGTGCAAGCGTCAGGGACTTCAGGGCACCATGCTCGTCCGGGTTGGCGGCCTTCGGTAACAAGTTCTCGAGGAATCGCACCCCTTCCTCCAAGCATTTCTCGACCTCTTCATGGTTGAGGCGATAGGCGGGCGAGTCCTCGAGGCGCTTGCGGTACACGAGGGTCACGCCACCCCAAGAATCGATCAGGTGGTGCAAGTTGGGCTCGCGCCCTTCGGCCAGTGCCTTGCTTTTTTCGGCCCGGATCGCCCGACCATGGCGCAGGAACTCGTCGAGGATCTCGTTCTCCTCGCGATCGTAGCGCGAGCGAACCTTGGCCTCACCCTCCTCGGCAACCAGGCGCTCGAAGCGCGAAAGGATCTTTTCAACCTGCACCACGTAGTACGCGCGCAGCTCGGTGGCGGTGTCGATGGCGGTCAAGCCTCCGCCGACCACGAGGGCAGGCAGCCGTACCTGCAGGTTTACGAGCGTGTTCTTCTTGAAGGCGCCCGTGAGCTGCAGCGCCATGAGGAAATCCGAAGCCTTGCGGATGCCGCGGATGAGGTTGTTTTCCAGGTCGATGATCGTTGGCTTCCCCGCCCCAGCGGCGATGGCGACATGGTGAAAGCCAAGATCCCACGCGTCCTGGAGAGTCAAGGTCCCTCCAAAGCGAACACCGCCATGGAAACGCACCTTTTCCCGTCGGGCGAGGGTGAGGTACACGACGAAGAGGAAATTCTTGTCCCAGCGCACGGTGATGCCGTATTCCGATACGCCACCAAAGCCGAGGAGCTTCCTTTCCTCAAGGTCGTCGAAGTGGTTGCGGATGTCGCGGATTGGGCGCGAGAGGAGCTCCAGTGGCAGCGGTTCGAGCTTGAGCCCATCGACGCCCACGACGCCAAAGCCTTCGTTCAAGAGATGGTGGGCCAACGTATACCCCGCTGGCCCCAATCCGACGACGAGCACGTTCTTGCCGTGGTAGGGGAGCGGGTAAGGGCGACGCACGTTGAGAGGATTCCAGCGGGTGAGTAGCCCGTAGATCTCGAACCCCCAGGGCAGCGAAAGCACGTCCGTGAGGATGCCGGTCTCCACCATCGGGATGTTCACGGGGTCCTGCTTCTGGAAAACGCAGGCCTTCATGCAATCGTTGCAGATGCGGTGCCCCGTGCCCGGCGCCATCGGATTGTCGACGGCAATGACCGCTAGGGCCGCGATCGAGTCGCCCCCTTTCGTGAGGAGGTGCGCCTCGGAGATCTTTTCTCCCAGCGGGCAGCCATGAAGCGCGACGCCAAGTGGGTTGGCTTTGACGTTGCCGTCCTTGTCCCTGAGCCCCTTGGAGCAGGAGTCCTTGTCCCGACCGTGGCAGTAGAGGCAATAGTCGACTTCGTTTTGGACCTCGAGCACCGATCCACGTCGATCTGTGAGGGCGAAGCCGTCGCGGTTTCGACGGTGCTCCGGCGGACCCTCGAGAAGCTCTGGCAGGTCGGGGCGCGTGCGCCGGATCTCCACGAGCCTTTCGAAGTGGAGCGGTCGAGGTTGGCGGAAGGACATCCAAGGCCTTAAGGCTGGGTCTCCTCGCCGCATCATGAGCCACTTCTCGAGGGTCACCAGGAAGAACGCGACGAGCTTGCGATCCTCTAGCTCGCCTGCATCCTCGCCGAGCTTTTGCCGCAGCGATGCCACGGCATCCGGGCGCGCGTCCGCCTTCTTGAGCTCCGCCTCGAGATCCATGAGCTCGCAGGCCACCAGGGCAATCTCGAGCTCGTCATCGAGATTCCTGGCCCCGACGGCGCGCAGCATCCGCCGCGCTATTCTATCCAGGCATTCGTCGTGAGGAATGCGGCCATGCTTGAGCGCACGTCGCTTCACGAGCTGATCTTTCATGCGGAAGATCGGCGACACGTTCCCGGCGTGGGAAATCGCCTTCGCACGGTCGCTGCTTGCGCCGAAGAGGTGGGCCACAAACCCACTAACAAAAGGGGCAACTTCCAAAAGGACGTCGGAAATTTCCTGGGGTGCCATGCCCACTCCCTGGCAGGCCCGGTACCTGGCAAGTCGCGTGGCGGCCTCGGGGGCGGCCTTCGCAAGCTCCGTGAGGAAGACTTCGTGGAGCCTGGCGAGCCCTTCGTGCGCTTGCAGGTCCCCCCAGGTAAAGCCTGGGACCTGGAGATGGAGCTCGTGCTGTGGAAGGGAGGTTGGCGGAGAATTCATGGCGCGCATCTTTTATATAGAGCCCCGAACAATGGGCTACGGGGGCCGGGGAAAGTATTTCGCCTGCCACGACCCGCGCAAGGGCCATTTGGGGGCAGGCGAGGTGGCGTCACGCCGCACGACGCATGGGCTCCAAGGCGCGCCGGAGCTTCCCCTTGACCCGTTCCTCAAGCTGCCGGACGCGCTCGCGGGAAAGACCGAGCCGGCGCCCTAGCTCGGCGAGCGTGGCTTCGTCCCCTGCAGCCCGAAGCAGGCGGGTCTCCACGATGAGCCGCTCTCTGTCATCTAGAACTCTCCAAATCCTTGTGATGGCTTGTCTCACGAGCGCATCCCGCTGTGCGTTGGCGGTTCGCTGTTCCAGGTCAACTTCTTGGTCAGCAAGCATGTCGAGGAGCGTCGTGTTGCTGTCCCGATGGAAAGCGGAGTCGAGCGACGTGTCGTGACCCGAAAGCCGATGGGACCAGAGCCGCACCCTTTCTTCGGTGGTGTCGAATTTCTCGGCCAGGGTCGCGTCAATCGACGACTCATCCCCCCCGAGCTCCATGGTCAGCCTGGCGCGTTCTCGCTTGAGCCGAAAGAACATCTTTGACTGCAACGGTCCGGTGCCGCCGTTCACGATGCTCCACTGGCGCAGGACGTGAGCGAGGATATAGGCCCGAATCCAGTACGATGCGTACGTGATGAACCGCAGGTTGCGGGACGGCTCGAACCTGCGCACGGCCTCGAGGAGCCCGATATTTCCCTCCTCCACGAGATCGGCCAGGCGAATTCCGTAGCCCCGAAATTGTCGCGCGATGGTGACGACCTGCCGCAAGTGGCACTGGACCAGGAGATCGCCCGCCTTCTTGTCCCCGCGCGTGCGATATCGGCGAGCCAGCTCCAGCTCTGTCTTTCGGCCGAGCGTGGGGAACTGCTGAATGCAGCCGAGGTACTTCTTGAATCCTATATCGTCCTGCCACTCCGACGGGCCCATGAGACCTCCCCAGCGCTTGGATGCCCAGCGTGGCTTGCTTGTGTCGTGCGAATCGCGCATTCTCGGGGCGATGACCTGGATTGTGTTGGTCCTTGGGTCGCTTGCGGGAGCAGGAGCCACGGCGGTGGCGATCTATCGCTCGACAACTCGCCGTGCGCGCGCCCGTCTCGACGCAGCCCGCAGGGAGGCCACAGCCATTCGCATGGCCGCCACGCTCGACGCTGCGGCGCTGACCCGCTCCTGTGAGGTCGAGGCTCGCGAGCAAGGACTTGAGCTTCGTGCGAGCGCTGAGAAGGAACTTTCCGAGCGCGTGGAGCAGGTGGCTCGTCGAGGAGATCGAGTCTCCAAGCGTGAGCTGGCGCTCGAACGGGACGACCGAGAGATCGTCCCGCGGCAGGATCTCCTCACCCGCATCGAGCGGGAAGCCCAGTCCAAGGGAGACCGGGCCAAGAACATGCGGAAGGAAGTCGCCAGTCTCGACACCCAGGTTCTCTCTGCCCTCGAGGGCGCGGCAGGCACTACGGCCGAAGAGCTCAAGCAACAAATGGTCGACGGGTGGGTTGAGCAGGCCAAGGCCGACGCCGCACAAAAACTGCGGCTCATCGACCAAAACAGCGCCGACCCCGAGCATGGCCGCCTGGCCAAGCGAATCATGGGAATCGCCATCCAGCGCTACCAGGGGCATTACCTGACCGAACGCATGCTCTCCATAATTCCCCTGCCTCCAGGCTTCGCCGAGTACCTAACGCAGAACAGCTCGGCCATGCTCACGGCCATCGAGGAGAGCGCTGGCGTGAAGCTCGAAGTGCACGAGACCGGCGAGAAAGTGCGCATCGAGGGTGCCGACGGGGTGGCGCGTGAAATAGCGCGCCGCGCCTTGCAAAAGCTCATCAAGGGAACAGCGCCACGCGGGGTGGAGAAGGACCCCAAGCGGTGGGTGGAGCAAATCGGGTCCAACCTCGACCGGGAAATCGTGGATCTCGGCAAGAAGGCGTTCGCCGAGCTGGAGATCCCCCGCGCGCACCCAGACATCGTGAAGCTCGTCGGACGCCTGAACTACCGCACGAGCTACACGCAGAACCAATGGAAACACGCGCTGGAGGCCGCGTTCCTCGGCGGGATGATGGCATCCGAGCTGGGGCTCGACGTGAAGCTCGCTCGTCGGGCGACGCTCCTGCACGACATCGGCAAGTCCCTCTCACACGAGATCGACGGGTCCCATGCCGTGATTGGCGCCGAGCATGCGCGTCGGCTGGGCGAATCCGAAATCGTCGCCAACGCCATCGGCGCTCACCACGCCGATGAACCGCCCGGTTCGGTGTACGCCTGCCTGGTCGCCGCCGCCGACGCCTTGAGCGGCGCACGCCCCGGAGCGCGTCGCGAGCAAGCCGAAAGCTACTCAACCAGGCTCGAGGACCTGGAGCGAATTGGCGCGGGCTTCCGGGGGGTCGAGCGAGCGTTTGCCGTCCAGGGCGGGCGCGAAGTGCGCGTGTATGTTAGGCAGGACGAGGTCAGCGACGTCCGTGCCGTCCAACTCTCCAGCGAAATCGCCCGCAAGATCTCCGACGAGATGACCTTCCCCGGCCAAATCAAGGTCACCGTGATTCGCCAGATCGAGGCCGTGGAAATCGCGTCCTAGCACGCCGTGTCCCCCATCCCGCCTCCGTGATATGGTCCGGCGCCATGCGCGCAATTGCCCTGTACGAGCATGGTGGCATCGACAAGCTTGTGGCCTGTGAGCTTCCCACTCCAGAACCAGGGCCCGGCGAAGTCCTGGTTCGCGTCGAAGCGGTGGCTCTCAACCACCTAGACCTATGGGTGCGCAAGGGAATCCCTGGGCTGAAGTTGACCTACCCGCACCTGCTCGGCGCTGATATCGCCGGAGAGCTCGTGAGTGACGGCAGCAAGGTCATTGTGAGCCCCGTCCTCTCCTGCATGCGCTGCCGCGACTGCCTGTCCGGCCGAGACAACCTTTGCAGGCATTTTGGCCTGCTCGGGGAACACCGCTCCGGTGGCTATGCCCAGTACATCGCGGTCCCCGCGTGCAACATCGTCCCACGCCCAACCGGGATGTCTGCGGTTGACGCTGCGGCATTGCCCGTCACGGGTCTCACGGCATGGCAGATGCTCGTGAAGAAGGCCAAGGTGCTCCCCGGTGAAACCGTCCTTGTGATCGCGGCTGGATCAGGCGTGGGGGTTGCCGCCGTTCAGATAGCCAAGCTCCTCGGGGCACGCGTCATCGCCACGGCCACGTCGGACGCCAAGCTCGAGCGCGCCCGTGCTCTAGGCGCCGATGAGACGATCAACACCTCGACCCACGATCTCGTCGAGGGAGTCAAGTCCCTCACCGGCAAGCGTGGAGCTGACGTCATCATTGAGCACGTCGGCAAGGCGCTTTGGTCCCAATGCATCCTTGCGTGCGCGACTGGCGGACGCATCGTGACCTGCGGAGCGACCACGGGCTTTGACGCGGTCACTGACCTGCGACACGTGTTTTTCCGGCAGCTTAGCATCCTTGGTTCCACGATGGGCTCCAAGGGGGACCTGTTTGACATCGTCGAACAAGTGAAGGCTGGGAAGATCCGCCCTGTAATTGACCGTGTCCTCCCGCTTGCGGAAGCCCGCAAGGCCCACGAGCTTCTCGAAGGGAGGCAGCAGTTCGGGAAGATCGTGCTCGAGGTCCCGCATCCTTAGTCGGAACCCAGCCATGCCGCGCAAACCATCCAAGGTTCTGCTTGACAGCCCCCAGGCCCCAACGCATATTCGTGACTATCAAACCCTTACGTGTACGTAATACGTTTGGGTTAGGGTTTGGGCGCCGAACATGAAGTCGAAAGACGATCAACGACTGTTTCGCGTGGGCGAGCTCGCCAAGGTGGTCGGAAGGACGGTTCGTGCCCTCCATCTTTACGAAGAGCTCGGCCTCCTCAAGCCGGTGTCCCGGTCAGATGGTGGATATCGGCTCTATTCGTCCGACGCCATCGGCAGAGTGAACTGGATTTCCAAGCTGCAGGACATGGGGTTTTCGCTCCCTGACATCCAAGGATTTGTCAGGGCCTGGGAGGGATCAGCGAGTGGACCCGATGGCATGCAGAAGGTGCGCGCGACGTTCGAAGAGAAGTTGCGTGAAACCCGCGAGGCCATCTCGCGGATGAAATCGCTTGAGCGTGACCTCGAGGCAAGTCTTTCGTACCTCGAGAGCTGCTCTGCATGCGAACCCACCCACGTTCGGTCCGACTGCGCCTGCTGCCAAAAGGGTGATCATCGCCCGTCCGCAACCCCGGATCTGGTTGCCGGATTGGCACAGGCGGACAAGGGCTGGGACGTGTCGTTGGAGAGCGTGACGGAAGGAAGTCGATAGGACATGGTCGCCAAGCTGCCGATTTTCATGGACAATCATTCGACCACTCCGGTCGATCCGCGCGTGCTCGACGCGATGCTGCCGTTCTTCACGGAGAAGTTCGGGAACGCGGCGAGCCGCAGCCACGTGTTTGGATGGACGGCGGAAGCAGCCGTAGACGCAGCCCGCGACCAAGTCGCGTCGCTGATTGGAGGGAGCGGGAAGGAAATCGTCCTCACTTCAGGTGCGACCGAGGCCGACAATCTCGCGATCAAGGGCGTGGCCGGCTTCTACAAGGAAAGAGGCAACCACGTCATCACGTCCCAGGCCGAGCACAAGGCCGTCCTCGATTCGTGCAAGCGATTGGAGAAGGAAGGCTTTCGCGTGACCTACCTGCCCGTCGAGAAGGACGGGCGGGTCTCTCCCGAAAGAATCGTGGCTGCGGTGGACAGCAGCACGATCCTCGTCTCGATCATGCTCGCCAACAACGAGGTCGGCGTGATCAACCCCATCGCCGAGATCACGAGGGCCGTCAAGGACAAGAAGAAGGACGTCTTGGTCCACACGGACGCGGTGCAAGGGATCGGAAAGGTTCCGTTGCACGTCGAAGAGACCGGGGTCGACCTGGTGTCCATGTCTGCCCACAAGATGTATGGGCCCAAGGGAATCGGTGCGCTTTGGGTGCGCCGCAAGCCGCGCGTGCGCCTGGATCCGATCATTGACGGGGGCGGCCACGAGCGAGGCATGCGTTCAGGGACGCTGAACGTGCCGGGCATCATTGGCTTCGGCGCAGCGTGCGAGGTGGCGGCCAAGGAGATGACCGAAGAGGGGACGCGAGTCGTCAAGCTGCGCGACAAGTTGCTTCGCGGGATCTTGTCCCAGCTACCCGAGGTCTACGTGAACGGATCCATGGAGCATCGGTTGCCCGGCAACCTGAACTTGTCCTTCGCCTTCGTCGAAGGGGAAGGCCTCATGATGGCCCTCAAGGACGTCGCGGTGTCGTCGGGTTCTGCCTGTACCTCGGCTTCACTAGAACCCTCCTATGTCCTCCGCGCAATGGGCGTAGGGGAGGAGCTCGCCCACTCGTCCATTCGATTTGGACTAGGGCGGTTCAACACCGAGGAAGAAGTCGATTACGTGATTGACCTGGTGGTCCAAAAGGTGAACAAGCTTCGCGAGATATCCCCTCTTTGGGAGATGTTCAAGGAAGGGATTGACCTAAAGAGCGTGCGCTGGGCGGCGCACTAGAGAAGGAAATGGAAGATGCCGTACAGCGACAAGGTGATTGATCACTACGAGAATCCACGCAACGTCGGGAGTCTCTCCAAAGAGGATCCCGACGTGGGCACGGGGATCGTTGGCGCACCGGCCTGCGGCGACGTGATGAAGCTGCAGATCAAGATTAACGACCAAGGGGTGATCGAGGATGCCAAGTTCAAGACGTTTGGCTGCGGGTCGGCCATCGCGTCTTCCTCTCTCGTCACCGAGTGGGTCAAGGGCATGAGCATCGATCAGGCGATGCAGCTTCGGAACTCGCAGATCGCCGAGGAGCTGAACCTGCCGCCGGTCAAGATTCACTGCTCGGTGCTGGCGGAGGACGCCATCAAGGCCGCCATCGATGATTACAAGAAGAAGCAGTCTACCCGCACTCAAGGCTCTTCGGCTGAGCGCCAAGGCCAGGTTGCGGAGGGTCGGTAGGCGAACATGGCCATCACGGTGACAGACAAGGCCGCGGCCGAGATCAAGCGGCAGGCCGAAAAGCGGGGAACGCCTGAGGCGGCGTTGCGCGTGGGTATTCGAGGCGGTGGCTGCACCGGCTTCGCGTACCTGTTCGAATGGGCCGATGGCCCAGAAGGGCGTCACGACAAGGTGATTGAGAAGGACGGCGTTCGGCTGTACGTCGATCCCAAGAGCTTCGTGTACTTGGATGGAACCGAGCTGGATTTCGTGAGCAGCCTCATGGGGCACGGCTTCAAGTTCCACAACCCCAACGTCAAGGGAAGTTGCGGCTGCGGCGAATCGGTGCAGTTCTAGGAGATTCCAGGTCATCCATGGAGTGCAAGGCGTGCCAGGCGGCCGATGCCGTCAGCCTGCTGTGTGAAGCTTGCGGTGCCGTTCAGCCACCCCGGCCAGGCTTGGACAAGTTCACGGCCCTTGGCCTGCCTCGCACCCTCGCGCTCGAACCTGCCATGCTCGAGGCCCGTTACCGAGAGCTCTCACGAAAGCTTCACCCTGACCGTTTTGTCCGAGCGCCTGCGAATGAGCGCCTGCTGTCCCTTCAGGCGGCCACCACGTTGAACGAAGCCTACCGAACCCTCCGGTCGCCAAAGGCGCGCGCCGAATATCTCTTGTCTCTCGAGGGAATCGATATTGGCGAGGCCGCTGCCGTCGACAAGGCCTTCCTCATGGAAATCATCGCTCTCCGCGAGGAGCTCATTTCGGCCAAGGAGGCTGGGGACGAGGCCAAGTGTGATGCCATGGGAGCCGACGTGAGCCGTCGCCGCGATACCGCGCTCGATGCGGTTTTTCGAAGTTTTGCGCGCTACGAGGAGACGCGGGAGCGACTGATTTTGGATCAGATCAAGGAACAGCTCATCGCCGTGCGATATTTCCAGCGGTTCATTGACGAGCACGAAGCGGGTCGGGAAGACTAATGGCACTCTTGCAAATTAGCGAGCCGGGCGAGGGGAAGGACAAGGAGGCATGCAAGGGGCGGGCTGTCGGAATTGATCTCGGCACGACCAATTCGCTCGTCGCCCACGTCAAAGAGGGCACGCCCGTCGTAATCCCGGACGAGAAGGGGCGGGTACTTCTCCCTTCCGTCGTACACTACGCTCACGCGGGTGGAGTCCTCGTCGGGCACGAAGCCAAGAGGTTGGCCTCGGAGTTCGCGGCGGATACCATTTCGTCGGCCAAGCGGCTCATGGGTCGTGGGCCGAACGACGCCGAGGCCGTGCGGAAGATGACGCCGCACGAGCTTTCAGCGGCCATTGGGCCAGTCGTCAAGTTCATGGTCGCCAATCGTAGCCGCGAGGTCACGCCCATGGAGGTGTCCGCGGAAATCCTCCGCGTTCTTCGGGATCGTGCAGAGGCTGCGCTCGGGGGTCCGCTGGACGGCGCTGTGATCACCGTGCCGGCCTATTTCGATGATGCCCAGCGGCAGGCCACCAGAGATGCCGGACGATTGGCCGGCCTCGAGGTGCTCAGGCTACTCAACGAACCGACTGCGGCGGCGCTGGCCTATGGGTTGGACAAGGGTTCTCAAGGGACGTACGCAGTGTATGACCTTGGGGGCGGGACGTTCGATATCTCCATCCTCAAGCTCGTCGACGGCGTGTTCGAAGTCAAAGCCACGGGGGGTGACTCCGCCCTCGGAGGCGATGACTTCGATTTAGCGGTTGCAGAGGTGGTGCTCCGCGAGATGGGCTTTCCTGATGGGGCAGGGGACCGCGCACTCGTGCGCCGGGTCCTCGATGCGGCGAGGCACGCACGCGAGCAGCTCACCACGGACGAGCAGGCCGAGCTCGTCGTCGGCGATCCACGCGGCTCGCGATTCCAGCGCGTGATTACCCGGCCCGAGCTGGACGCATGGATAAGGCCAATCGTTGAGCGAACGGGCGCCCCCTGTCGACGCGCCATCCGGGACGCTGGGATAGCGCCAGCCGAGCTCGACGGCGTGATTCTCGTGGGAGGCGCGACGCGCACGCCGCTCGTCAGGACGCTTGTGAAGGATCTCTTCGGCAAGGCCCCCCTCGCCGACATCGATCCTGACCAGGTCGTTGCCCTTGGCGCTGCAGTCCAGGCGGACATCCTGGCCGGAAGTCGCAGTCGGGACGACGTGCTCCTCCTCGACGTGATTCCGCTTTCTCTTGGTCTCGAGACCATGGGTGGCGTCGTCGAGAAGATCATCCCCCGGAACTCCACAATTCCCGCCGGCGCCCAGCAAGTGTTCACGACCTTTGCCGACAACCAGACGGGCTTTGATATCCACGTGGTCCAGGGTGAGCGGGACGCGGTCCAGCACTGTCGATCCTTGGCCCGTTTCACCCTGCGCGGTCTCCCGCCGGGGCCAGCGGGCATGGCGCGGGTGGAAATTACGTTTCTGGTCGACGCTGACGGGATTTTACGCGTCATGGCGCGTGAACTGACGGCGGGAATCGAGGCCTCGATTCAGGTGAAGCCGTCGTATGGCTTGTCCGATTCGGACATCGAGCGGATGCTCTTGGAGTCGTTTGACCACGCCGAGGAGGACAAGCAGGCGCGCTTGCTCCTTACCGAGCGGGTGGAGGCGGATCGGATCCTTCTCTCTACGCGGGCGGCCATGCAAGAGAGCCCCGAGCTCCTCGCCATGGACGTGCGCGAAGGCATCGAGGCCGCCCTAGCTGTCCTGGAGCGCGAGAAGGCCGGCACCGACCACCGGGCGATCCACGCGGCGATCGAGGCACTGGACCTTGCCTCCAAGCCATTTGCCGAGCGCCGCATGAACCGAGCGATCGAGCGCGCCATGCAGGGGCGGACCCTGAGCGAGCTGGAGCAAAAGCTGTAATGCCGAAGGTCACATTCCTCCCGAGCGGCGTCGTGGCGGAGGTTCCACCAGGGACCACCATCCTCGCTGCTGCGCGAGGAGCAGGGGCGCCCGTGGGCTCTGCGTGCGGTGGTGCTTGCGCATGCTCGACGTGCCACGTTTGGGTGAAGACAGGGCTCGACACGCTCTCACCCGTCCAGGATGACGAGGACGACATCCTAGACAAGGCGTTCGACGTGCGCCCCGTGTCCAGGCTGGCCTGCCAGGCCAAGGTCGGCGGCGAGGACATCGAGTGCGAGATCACCCGGGAGAGCTTGCAGGCGTACTACGACGAGCATCCCGACGAAAGGCAGAGGCAGACATGAAATGGACCGACGTGCGCGAGATCGCCGTGGCCCTCGCCGACAAGCACCCAGACGTGAAACCCCTCACGGTTCGGTTCACGGACTTGCATCGCTTTGTACGCGAGCTGCCGACGTTCGACGACGATCCAGAGCGATCCAACGAGAAGATCCTCGAAGCGATTCAGATGGCGTGGCTTGAAGAAACAGAATATTAGCAGGCATAGACCCAGCTATACCCGTCGCAGGCTCCCTCGGAAAACACGGTGGTAATAAGGGTGCCGACAACGTCGGTAGCGTCCCCCTCGTACTCGACGCCTCCCTTCACAGCCCTGAGTTTCCTCGCGTCGAGCCGCCTCAGGGTTTCGCGGTTCAAGTTCATCTTTTTGGCCTTGTTCTTCATGAGGTCACCTCCCTTGCAGTCGGCAAAGCAGCTTGCGTACCAGTTGCAACTGCCTGAAATGACGCGGATGCACGCCGCAGGTGCGGACGTGGCATCCGCCCAGGTCATGGCGAAAGCAGACGCGGCGTCCGCTCGCCTGGCGCCTCACGCCCGGGCTATGGGACGCGATGTGATCACCCAAAATCGCACGGTCAGGCCAATGGCGACCACCGTGAGGCCCGCCGACAGTCCCCACCACAGGCCAGACGGGCCGAGCCCAAGTGGAAAACCGAAGACCCACGCGATGGGGATTCCGATGCCGTAGTGCCCGACCAGGTTGGCGTACAGCGGCGCCTTGGGGTCCCCAGCTCCGCGGAGCGCGCCAGCCGCGACCGACTGCGTGCCATCAGATAGTTGGAACACCGCAGCGATCATGAGCAAGGGGCAGGCGGTCGCGACAACCGACGCCGAGTTGGTGAGCATGCGGGCGAGGAGGGAAGGAATCGTGAGGAAGGCAAGCGACGCCATGGACATGAACGTCGCAGCGGCGACAAGCCCTACTTTTCCCGCATGCCTTGCGCTCCTCTCGTTTCGCTGTCCGACGTGGCGCCCCACTCGAACGGCCGTTGCCGAGGAGATTCCCAGCGTCACGGTGAACGTGAGGCTCGCGAGCGTCATTGCGACCTGATGCCCGGCTGCAGCGAGCGCTCCCATGCGTCCTGCAAAGACGCCGGTCAAGGCAAACGCACCCACTTCGGCGAGGACTTGCAAGCCAAACGGAAGCCCAAGCCTGAGCACTGTCCGCTGAAGCGCTCGTTGATCGGCAGCGTGCAGGTCGCCTGGCGGTTTTGGAAGCGACTGGATCGCGCTGGCGACCACAAGCAGCGAGGATATGGTCGCCAAGCTTGACGCCAGCCCTGCGCCAAGAACCCCGAGGGCGGGAATACCGACGCCGGGCAGGCCTACCCAGTGCAAGGCCTGATCTCCATAAATGAGGAGGGCATTTCCAAAGACATTGCTGATGTTGGCCACGACGGTGGCGACCACGATCGGGCGAGTGATCCCCCTGGCCTGGAGATAGCTGCGAGCGGCCGAAAAAAGCAGGAACGGGACGGTGTTGGGGAGTCGACCAAGGAGATACCGCTGAACCTCCGAAGCAGTCCCTGCTTCCACCCCGACATGAACCAGGAACGGCGGGATCACCGCGAGCAACACCGTGAGCGGCAGCCCGACGAGCCACGCGATGCGGAGTCCCGTGCGCAGGACCTGCCTGGCCCGGGTCTCCTCGCCCGCACCGAGGGCTTGCGAGACAGGCGCGTCCATCCCTTGGACCATGCCCATGCCGAACAGCGTGAGGGCAAGGTAGATTCCATTCCCCACGCCGACTCCGCCCAGGGACGTGGGCCCGAGGCGTCCGACCATCGCAGTGTCGACCAGCCCCATGAGCTGGTTCCCGGCATGCCCGGCGATGAGAGGCAAAGCCAAGCGGAGCTGCTCTCGCGCTTCAGAGCGTTCATCCCTGGCTTGGTGGATGGGCCCGAGCATGGGGCACGCAGTATACTTCGTCGCCACTGGAGGATGCCCCTTGCCCCCATTCCGATACGTGCAGACGGTTCGTTTCGGCGACATCGATCACGCCGGAATCGTTTTTTACCCGCGGTTTTTCAACTACTGCCACATCGCCTTCGAGGAGCTCTTTGGCCAGGGCGAGTACTGTCGTGTTCTCGACGAGAGGCGCATTGGGTTCCCGGCAGTCCACGTGGAGTGCGACTTCCAGCGCCCGCTCAGATTTGGAGATCGCGTCGCGGTGGACGTGCAACTCGTCCGCATGGGCGGGCGATCCTTGACGCTTCGCTACGTCCTCAGCAAGGAAGGAGATCCCTCGGGAGCCACCTGCGCCGAGGCCAAGATAACCTGCGCCATCGTGAACCTGGACACGTTCCAGTCCGTACCTCTCCCCGAGGGCCTGCGGCGGCTGTTTGAGGCGCTCAAACCGTAGCCTAGCATTGTCATCCCCCCGGTGTTATGTCTCCCTCGTGTCGGGAGACAACTCGAACCACCAGCGAATCGAGCAGGTCCTGAACTCCTTGGTCGAAAGGCGCCTCAGCGAGTCCCTGGAGCGCCTCGAAAAGGCCCTCGCCGCCTGGCGAGAGGGCAAGCTGGGCGTTCTCGCCACCCACGAGGAGGTCTTGCGACACGCACGGCGAGCAAGCAATCTATCCGACCGGGTCGTTCGCGCCGGGCTCGACGGACCCGCGGTGCTCCTTAGGGATGCTCTCGAGGCAGGGCTGCTCGACGAAGAGGAGTTCCGGGCCCTCGTGGGGCGTGAGCCAGGGGAGGTGGAGCTTCCCGCTTCGCTCGATGACGTGGGCGATGCGGCGCCCCGCTTGCCCGAAAAGCAATCGGTGTTGCGGGATATCTTAGAAAAGGGTCCGGCCCTGCTCCAGCTTGACGCTCGCCGGGAAGAGGTTGAGGTTCCGCCCGTGCACAAGGGGGACGCGCGGCTGGTGCTTCGCGTGGGCTACGGACTTCAGCCACCGATTCCAGACTTGGCTTTTGACAGCCAAGGCGTGCGAGCGACCTTGACCTTCCGGGGGACCCCCTGCCGTTGCCAGGTCCCCTGGCGTGCGGTGTACGCGATCGTCGGCGAGGACGGCCGCGGGATGGTGTGGCCAGAGGACGTCCCGCCCGATGTGGCGAAGGACGCGACAGACGCCACGGTCCTCAAGGGTCTCAAGGAACCTCCATCGGGCCCCAAAGAACCCTCCCCTCCTCGCAAGGGGCACCTGCGACTCGTTTAGCCCGGATTATTCACCCGCGGATCGGCCGTCAGGCGACGGGAACAGGTGAATATTCCGGGCTAAAGTGGGTCAGGCGGCGCACTCGCCGTCGCCTGTTCGCACCTCGAACTGCTTGGCGTCGCCCAGGTCCGTGAAATCCTCGGGCCGAGCAGTCGCCTCATCGATCCTCGTGAGATCGGCGACTACTCGCTTGATCTCCTCGTCGGTAGCGCGGCGGAAGAAGCTCAGGGCGTTCTCGCCTTCGGTTCGTCGCTCAAGGTAATGCTCCAAGAGCCGAAGCACCGTGTCGCCCACGCGGTGCACCGGGATCTTGAGCACCTGCCGGCCAAAGACCGCTCCAGTCCTGTCCACCCCACCGCCCAGGTGGAGCGTGTACTCGGGCACGATGCGTTTCCCCACCCGGCGCATCCCCCCGTGAAAGCCCAATCCGGCGACATGGTGCTGGCCACACGAATTCGGGCAGCCGCTGATCTTGATC
>JACQUZ010000134.1 GCA_016210055.1 Deltaproteobacteria bacterium
CCCGCACCCACCCCCACACGAAGAGATGCCCGAACGGGCGCCCCGTGGTATGAGCCAAGAGGTAGACCATGGGTGCCAAGTCACGCGGTGCGGCCATCCGGCCGGCC
Organism: Deltaproteobacteria bacterium; assembly: GCA_016210055.1. Lineage (GTDB taxonomy): Bacteria > Myxococcota_A > Polyangia > Haliangiales > SHYZ01 > JACQUZ01. Next base: position 108 of record JACQUZ010000134.1, read on the forward strand.
AAGCAGAAATCATTCCATGCCCCGAGGCGTTCTATCGGCATGCGCATCATCGCTGGGATCCTCAAGTGGGGAGTCCTCTTGGGGCTCTGCGTAGCCGTGTTCGGCATTGCCGCCCTCGGGGGCGCGTTTTGGTATTACGGATCGGACCCGGATCTTCCCCGCATCCATGCCCTTACGGACTATCGCCCCAAGCAAGTCACCCGAGTTCTGGCGGCCGACGGCAAGCTGATTGGTGAGCTTTTCGACGAGCGCCGCACGTACGTGCCCCTCGACCGAATCTCGCCCGCAATGGTTGCGGCGATCATCGACGCCGAAGACGCGGATTTCCGCAAGCACGAGGGGCTGGACTTCATGGGCATGTTCCGAGCCGTCTGGATCAACCTGCGGCGAGGCGGAGCTCGGCAGGGCGCCTCCACGATTACGCAGCAGGTGGTCAAGACGTTCCTCTTGTCCCCAGAAAGGACATTGAAGCGAAAGCTTCAAGAAATCATCCTGGCGCGTCGCCTGGAAAAGGCTCTTAGCAAGGACGAAATCCTCACCCTCTATCTCAATCAGATCTATTTCGGCCATGGCCGCTACGGCGTCGAAGAAGCGGCCCGCTTCTTCTTTGGCAAGGACGCAGCCGAGCTAAATGTCGGAGAGGCCGCGGTCCTGGCGGGCCTTCCTCAGTCGCCGGAGCGCCTATCCCCGCTCAAGCACCCCGAGGCGGCCAAGGGCAGGCATGTGTACGTGCTCGACCAAATGGTCAAGCGAGGCCACCTCGAGGAGGAGGAAGCCAAGAAGTGGATCGACGCTCCGATCGCGCTCATGAGAGATCCCGATTCCACCCTGGCCCACGCGCCCGAGCTTGTTGAGATCGTGCGCAAGGAGCTGGCGTCGCGGCACGGCGAAGACCAGGTCGCCTTTCTAGGGATCACGGTCAAGACCACGCTCAATCCGACCATGCAGGCGGCTGCCCGCGAGGCGCTCGAAAACGGCCTGCGCGCCATTGACTCCCGCCACGGCTACCGAGGCCCCTTGGCGAAACTTCCCCCCGAACGCGTGGCCAGCAAGAAAAAGGAGCTCAAGAAGGCCCTGCCGAAGGGAGGTCCTCGTCCGGGCGATACCTACGAAGCGCTCGTGGTGGAGGTATCGAACGCGCTCGAAGAAATGGTCGTAGACCTAGGGGACTGGAAAGGCGCCGTCGTTCTGCGAGGTGACCTCGACAGGCGCGAGAACCCGGAGGGCAAGAAGCCGAGCGCCCGCTTTGCCAAGAACGACCTGGTCCGCGTGCGCCTGGCGCCAGAGGCAGGACCTCCGAAGAGCAAGGGCATCGATCGCGCCCTAACATTGGCCCAAGGCCCACAAGGGGCCGTCGTAGTCATAGAGCCCTCGACGCGCCACGTCCTCGCCATGGTGGGGGGCTACGGGTATGAGCAGGGGCAATTCAACCGAGCCCTGCGCGCCAAGCGCCAGCCCGGATCTGCATTCAAGCCGTTCGTGTACGCCGCCGCCCTGGATTCGGGGCAATACACGCCGGCGTCGATCGTCAACGACGCCCCCGAAGTGTACGACCTCTGGAAACCCAAGAACTACGACACCACGTTCCGCGGTCCCGTGCGTCTCAGAGAAGCGCTGGCGCAGTCGATCAACACGGTGGCGATCCGCGTGCTTCACGATGTGGGCGTTGACCGCGTGGTGCAGCTGGCGCAGGCGGCCGGCATTGGCGAGGAGCTGCCCAAGGAGCTGTCCCTCGCGCTCGGCTCAGGCGTGGTCACTCCGCTCGAGATCACGAACGCGTACGCCACCCTCGCGAGTGGAGGCCTGCACGCGAATCCCGTGTTCCTCATATCCATCGGAGACGAGCCGCAGCCACGGCCGCAAGCAACACAGGCGATCCGCCAGGAGACCGCGTTTCTCATCACCAGCATGATGGAGAGCGTCGTGGAGTCTGGGACCGCACAGGCGGCCAAGAGGCTCAAGCGGCGCATCGCCGGCAAGACGGGCACGTCCAACGGAGGACGCGACGCCTGGTTCATCGGGTTCACGCCGGACTTGGTCGCAGGCGTGTGGGTGGGCTTTGACGACATGCGCAGGCTGGGCAAGGGTGAGGCAGGCGGCAAGGCGGCGCTTCCCATCTGGATCGAGCTCATGAAGACCGCGCTCCGTGGAAGGCCGGTGCATTCGTTTGCCCAGCCGCCTGGCATCGTCGTGGCGCACATCGACCGCAAGACAGGCAAGCTGGCAGCCCCCGGCCAGCCCGAGACCGAGACCATGGAGGAGGTATTCCTCGACGGTTCCGTCCCGGCTGAGGTAGCTCCTGCGCCCGGAGAGGTGGATCCTTCCAACTTTGTCCTCGAGCAGATGGAAGGAGGCACGACCAGCGACGAGGATGGAGAGGCGAGCGCCGACGAGACGCCCACGCCATGAACCGGCATGCGTGGCTCGCGCTCGCTCTGCTTGCCACCGCAGGACGGGCGCACGGCAAGACCGGCGCACGGCAAGACCGCCGTGTCCCGTTCGTGCTCCCAGGGCCGCTCCTCGCCCTGGCGACCGGCGACCTGGACCGGGACGGCCGTGACGAGCTCGTGGCCCTCACCACGGACCATGTCGTGGTGCTCGGCCTCGTCGACGGGGCTCTCGTCGAGAAAGCCAGCACTCCCCTCGTGGCAAGAGCTCCGGTTCCCAAGCCACGGGTCCCCGTGGGATCACTTCTCGTCGAGGATCTCGAGGGGGACGGCGTGCTGGACGTGCTCGCGCGCTCCAGCGAGCACGCCCCTGGGGCCCGCTTCGCATGGAAAGACGGGACTCTCGTCCCCACGGCGAGCATCCAGAACTTCCCATGGCTCGCCGTTCGCGACAGCGCTAGTGCAATGCACGTCGGCGTGGCGATCGCCGGCCACGGAGCGCATGATTTCCCGTCGGACGGGTTCTTCTTCATCCCGGAGCTTCGTGAACAGGAGAACATGCTCTCCCAGGCCCTGCCGAAGCGGATCCTTTGGGCCAAAGCCGCGACGCTGTCGTCCGCAGGTGGTCCTTCCCCCCATGTCGCAGTCCTCTCGCAGGCCGGCTTGGACCTCTTTCGGGAACCCAACGCCACGAAGCCGCTCGTGAGGATCCGCGGAGTCGGGGCCAGCTTCGAGATCGCCGACCTAGAGGGGGACGGGACTCTCGAAATCGCGACCTCTTCCTACCGCGCGCCGGGAGGTGGCGACCAGCTCGTAGTGCGCCGGCTTCTCGCCGATGGCAGGGCGACGGTCGTCTTTCGCAGCGCGGACCTCGACAAGGGTATCGCCGCCATCACGGCGGGGGATCTCGACGGGGATGGAAAGCGGGGCTTCTTGGTCGCGATACGGTCGCCTGGCGAGCACAAGGGGGAGCTATGGCTCGTGTCGGTTCCCTGAAAACGCCCTGGCGATCCCTCACCGTAGCCTTCGCGGCAATATTGGTCATGCTCGTCCCGGACCGGTCCCATGGCGAGGCACGCCCGCCGTTCGGAGGGAAGGTCGTCGGTTCCCTTTCCAGCGCCCCATCGAGCGTCGATCCGCTCTTCGCCCGCTCACACGCTGAGCTCACCCTGGTGACCCTGGTCTTCGATTCCCTTTACCGTGAAGGGGTTCCCGGCTCCCCCGAGCCGCACTTGGCCGCAGCGCTTCCCACGTTCTCCGCCGACGGCCTCGAGGCACGCGTTCTGCTGAAGGTCGGCGTGTACTTCCATGACGGTCGACCGGTGCGGGCGATCGATGCGCTGTGGTCCCTCCGGCGCGCGGCAAAGGCCCGCGAGATGGAATGGGCGCTCGCGCCGGTGAAAGGGATCACGCGGGATGGCGAGACGATCGTCTTCTCGCTCCATCGCCCAGCGCCCGAGCTTGCCTCGCTGCTCGCGCTTCCCCAGCTCGCCATCACGCCTGCCGGCCGGCCGCCAAAGGCCTCTGCCCCCGTCGGATCTGGCCCTTTCCGAGTGCGTCGGCTCGCTTTCGAAGGGCGCCGCCTGGAGCTCGTGGCGAGCGAAGACCATTTCGGCGGGCGCCCGTTCGTCGATGAGATCTTGCTCAGGTGGTTCGATCGAGAAGGGGACGAGGCCAGGGCCTACGAGGCGGGCGAGGCCGACTTCTCCTTCCGCGGCGCGGTAGCTTTCGCAGGCCATTCCCCAAAGCATCCGACGTCGTCGGTGGAGGGTGAGGCAGTCCTCTTGGCTTACTTGGGTTTTGGCAAGAGGCACGGCGGCCTGCTCGCGGACCGGGACTTTCGCCGCGCCGTCTCCTTGGCGTTGAATCGCGGGAGCTTTCGGCATGTCGGCGCCGGCGAGCGGGTCATCCCCACGTCGGTCCTGGGACCTCCAGGCTCCAAGGAACAAGCAGGTGTGACCCTCGTTGCCCAGCCTGAAGCCGCACGCGCCACCCTGCGCCAGGTGCAGAGCCGGCTGCGCCTTAAAGCCATGCCACCGCTCGAGATCATGGTCGACAGAACGCGCCTGGACGACGCCGATGTGGCCGCGCGCGTGCTCTCCTCCTTGGACCGCATCGGCCTGAACGTCGTTATTCGATCGGTCGAGCCGCCCGAGCTCGCTCGCCGGGTCGCGGCCGGCGACTGCGATCTCTACGTGAGCCAGCTCGTCTCTCCCAGCCGAGACCCGCTGCATGAGCGCGCGATGGCGCTTTCCATGACAGGCGATCCTTGGGCCGCCTCGCGACTGCGCAAGGGGGACCTCGCGCTAGCCACGTACACCCACGCGTTCCTCGAGCGGCTGCCCATCGTTCCCATCTATTACCGGACGGTCCGCGTGCACTTCCGCAAGGCGCTGCGCGGGTTCACCCTCGATGGCAATGGCACGCCGGAGCTAGCGGGCGTGTATTGGTGGGAGGATTAGCGTTGCGCATGGGACTCCGCGCGCGGTTCATGCTTTGGTTTGGGGTGGCCGCGCTCATGACCATCCTGGCGGCAGCGCTGGTCACCCGCGAGGTCATCACGAGCCGCAGGCGTTCCGAGTTTCACCGGGCCCTGCGCGATGCCGAGGCCGATGCTCGTCGAGAGCTCGCTTCGCTCGCCGAGTCAGTTCTGCGAGCGGTCGATGGCCTGGCGACGCGCGATAGCCCGCTCGTGGGAGGGCTCCTCGTGGAGCTCGTCAAGGGTCAAGGCGAGCTGTCTTCCGTGGCCAGGCTCGAGCTCAAGCAGCGCGGGCCGTCCATCATGCATCTCATAGGCCTGGACGTCCTCACCCTGACTGCAGGACAGGATGCCATCCTGTGCGCGCCCCATTTCGCGGCGAAAACCGACGAGCAGGATCTCCGGCCGCAGAGGCTTGCGGGCGAGCCACCGGGCAAGCCACTCGTCGCCTGGGAAGACGTCTTGCGGGATGGCAAGGTGTCGCGTGTCCTGGTCCTCGCGGCAGCGCGGGCGGTGTCCGACGGAAACCAGCAGGTCAACGTGCTCGGGGGCAAGGAGCTCGGTCCCAGGCTGCTTGGTGCCCTCGGGCGGCATAGCCTGGTCGAGGCACGGATCACCGACGCGAAGGGGAGCGAGCTCTTCTCGACCGAAGGCGACTGGAAACGCCTGGCGCGCGCTCCCGCCGTCACAATTCCGCTCCTCGGTGAACAGGGCCAGCCCGAGGCCCACCTGTCGATTGCCATCCCGGACGACGAGCTACGCCGCACGCTGAGGGATGTGACGCTCGCTACATCAGCGCTCGGGATCCTCGCGCTCCTTTTCACCCTGCTCTTGGGCATCCTCATTTCGCGTTCAATGACGAAAGATCTAAACTCGCTCGTCGCAGGCGCCCAGGCCGTCTCCCGCGGAGACCTCGAGTACCAGGTGGCAATCCGCGCCGAGGATGAAATCGGCGCCCTCGCCAGGGCATTTAACGCCATGACCCGCGAGCTCCGCGACTCAAAAGATCGGCTCGTCAAAGCAGAGCGAATCGCGGCCTGGCAAGAAATCGCACGCAGCCTGGCCCACGAGATTAAGAACCCATTGACGCCGATCCAAATGAGCGTGGAGACCTTGCGCAAGACCCGTGCGGCCAACCACCCCTCATTCGACGAGATCTTCGATGAGTCGACGCGAACGATCCTCGAGGAGGTGGGGAGGCTCAAGCGAATTGTCAGCGAGTTCAACCAGTTCGCGCGCATGCCCAAGCCCGAGCGGCAACCCTGCAAGCTCGAGGAGGTCGTCGCAGGCGCCCTTGCGTTGTACCGCGGCGCAGCCGTGGTGCGTGAGGAGCAAAGCCGCGGCCTTCCCACGGTGGAAGCAGACCGAGATCAGCTCACCCAGGTCGTGTTGAATCTCCTCGAGAACGCCCGGGATGCCGTCGCCATGAGACCGCACGACTCTGCAGAAGGGCGCATCACCGTGCGCACGCGCAGCGCAGGCGGCGTAGTGGAGCTCGAGGTCGAGGACAACGGGCCCGGGTTCGATCCGTCCCTCCGGGAAAAGCTCTTTTCGCCCTACTTCACCACGAAGGAGACCGGCACCGGGCTTGGACTGGCGATCGTGCAACGGATCGTCACCGACCACGGAGGTAGGGTAACCGCGCATAGCGAGCCCGGGCGCGGCTCTCGCTTCGTCGTGGAACTTCCGTCAAAAACGTGACTCCTCCACCGTCGGTTTTCCGACCATGGTGTGAACTGACGGTCGCTCCCGTTGGCACCATTCGCTGATTTCCGGCGCTTCCGGCCCCCCTTGCGTGGCATGTCGCTTGCTCATCGAGCCAAGCGTCGCCAAACAAGGTGAATAGAGGTAGCCAATGACAACGATTGCAGCGCGCACAAAGTGGGTGGGTCTCGCCGGCTTGTCACTTGCCATCATGGCCTGCACGGGGCAGGAAGCAGCCGACCCAGACACGATGCAAAAGCAGCTCGGTGACAAGGTGCCAAGGATCGTAAACGGGGTCGAGCACGCGTTCCTCAGGTTCAATGAAGAAGACAGCCAAGCAGCACGCGACTTGAATCACGCACTCCGCAGCCTGAATCTTCCGGTCGATCGACTCGGAATGGGTCCCTCTGACTCTGCGGGCAAGCCTGGGCGTACCTTGCGATCACACGGCACCACGGCGGCCGACGAAGCAACCGACTTCCTAACCGAACACGTCTTTTCCAAGGAGAACTACGAGGGGGACGGGGTCTATCGCCTCCGTGGTGAGGACTTCTGCGAGAACACGTCGGACGACGGCCATGGGATGGAGGACCCGGATACCGCGTGCATCGAGAAGTTCAACGAGGCGGAGTTCCGCATCCGTGCTGTCGTTTCCGACGCGTCCATCGAGCTCACGCTCCTCGTGGGACCGGGACGCGCCGAGCCGCTCACCCTGGAAGCCGACGCCGACAGCGTCAGCATCGCCCTTGACCTGGCCGAGGCCAAGAAGGCCCTCGAGCACCTGTCCAAGGTCTTTGAAGAAGACATGGTGCTTCCGACCGTCATGGAAGGGGTGATCGCGTTCTCCCTCACGCTGAATGGGGAAGAGGACGCCACCGCATCGATTACCATTCGCAAGGCGGTTCGCATTGAAGGAAACATCGGAGAGAAGCCGGTCGCCTTCTCGACCGCCGCCGGTGAGATCCTCAAGATACGTGGGCAGGGGAAAGAGCGACGCCTGTCGGTCGACGTGAATGTCGGCCCGACCACGCTCCGCATGCCGTGGCCGAACGACGAGGAAGACTCAAGCCCAATCACCGGGACCCTGGCCGTGGACCTGAAGGGCTTGTCGGCATCGACTGTTCTCGAGGACGGCATGGATACGCTCCGCTTCTCCAACATCGGCCTGGGCGACGGCACCTCCTCGATCAAGCTCGACGACGAGAACCTCTTGACCGTGGACGTGAACGAAAACGCCAACCGCCGGTTCGCGCTCAACATCGTGCCCGGACCCATGGGTGGCGCTCCCAGCTTTGTCGTGGAGCCTTCCTTTGACCTGAAGATCGGCCTCTCCCTCAAGGCACTTGTTGACCAGGGACAGGACATCAATCCCTACCTCGTCGACGAGACGTTCCGGATCGGGCTGGACGGCACCACCCCGCGCATCAAGGTGATCAACCCCGAAGACGCCCCGGCGCGAATTCGCGTCATGAGCGGCCAGCTCAGCCTCGAGAGCCGCTCGGCGCTGAACGAATCGCTGTCGGCGCAAGCCGGGCAATGCCTCGTGGAGCGGAATGAGGACGCGGTGCAGGGAAAACACCCGATCCTGAGCCACCTGAACGTGATTTCCTGCGAGTAACTTACTTCACCGGCGTGGCCTTGAGCGCCGCCTTCCCGTCCTTCACGTACACCTGAAACTTCACCGCCTTGCAGTTGTACTTCGTGATGAGCTGCTCACGATTCTGGCGGAGCTTCCCTTCGAACTTCTCGTAGGTGAGGCCCTCGGTGTTCTCGCCGCACTTTCTCTTGAGCTGCACGAACTCGTCAAACACTTGACGGAAGTACGCGACCTCGGCGTCTTCTTCTGCCGATTGCCTAAGGAGGTCATCAGACGGCCCCGCCACGACAGTCGCGCCGCCAAAATCGGCCCGCGCGGCCCCGGTCGGCCTCAAGACCGCCTGGACGGCGACTGGACCCGGACTGGGCGATGACAGCGGATCATCGAGCGCGCTGGTCATGAGGTCATCGTCCAGAGAAGGCAGCTCGGTGATGGGGAGCGTTGTCGTGGCTCGTGGTGGTGGAGGCGTGGGTCCCGATCGGACGGCAGCCGAACCCGACGGGGGCGGGACGGGCGGAGGGGGACCACCCGACGGCAACGGCACCGAGGGCGGCAGCGGCGGAGGCAAGAGCGATTCGGGAGAGGTCGACGACATGCCACCCGGCGGCATGACAGCCGCAACACCGCCCCTTCCCAGGGTTGCGCGAGCTGAGGCCACGGGTAGCGCGCCCTCGGTCCCAAGTATCGGCGGAACGCTCTGCGGTCGCCTGGACGAGATGGGCGGCGGCAGCGACGGTGGTGGCGGTGGCGGCAGGTCGAACAAGCCCGAGGTGGGCGTGGGTACCGGCGCCATGCCAGGCTCAAACCCGCCGCTCCCGATGGCCGAAGGCGCGACGCCCAGCGAGAAGTCCGAGGGCGGCGGGGGGGAAAACGGCGATGCATCCCCAGGACTTCCAGCCGCAGGACGTGACGGAAGCCGGCGGGTAATCGTCGCGGGGCCGCTGCTCCCATTTTCCATGGGCGCCGAGACGGCGCCAGCTTCTTTCCGCGCTGCCTTGGCCTCTCGATCCAGCTTCTTGAGGGCGATATTCACGGAGCGGGCTACCGAGCTGTACTTTCCCCGGTGCTTCTCCTCGGTGAGCTCCTGCAACTCTCCTTGGCCGAGGGAGACCGCGTCTTCCAGGAGGCGCTTGATGGGGCGATCTGACTCCATCCACATGAAAAGCATGCCTGCGACGACGGCCACGAGGAACCCGATCCCGAGCGGGATCCAGGGAAAGTGCCCGAAAGAAATGTCGTCCTTCGTGACCTCACGGAGCGTGCCGAGGACCCCCACGCCCTTGGGGCGCTCGGTATACACCGCGTAGAACCCCCGCTGCGCCCCGGCCTCCCCAGGGAGACGCATGATGCGCACGCGAAACGACTGCTCCCCAGCAGACACGGTAAAGGGCCCCGGTGGAATCGGCCGCCCCTTGTCGTCCTTCTTGTCCAATTCCTCGCCGAGCTTGTCGTAGTGCGCTTGGATATCCCGCGTAAGCCCTGTTGCCGACGACATGACCACGGGCTCACCGGCGACGAAAAACGCCACGTGAGCGCCCACGCGATCTTCGAGATCCTTGGCCAGCGTCGAATCGACTTCATCGCCAATGACGATGGCGCCCGCGTAGTCCATGCGCTGCCGTTCGATGACAGGGGCAGCGGCGACGCGATAGAGCTTGCCGTTCTCGAACCATAGGTCGTCTCGCTGGTACCCGCGGAGTGCATCACGAACGAGGAAATAGCCCTCGAGCCTGTCCCCAGGTTTCTTGTCCGAATCCCCGACGGCAGCGACCACGCGTCCCCACTTGTCCAGGGCAATCACGTACTCCGGCTTCTTGGGGCTCGAAACCTGGGAGTTGATGTACTGGAGCGTGTCGCGTGCAGTCGCGAAGAGCGCGTCCGAGATGCTCTCGGCCTTGGACGCTTCATCGAGAACCACGTCCAACTTGAGGCGCGGCTGTCCGGGAGGAGCGGGCAGGCGTGCGAAGTCCGAAGCCAGCCCCACCCAGTCGTACGTGTTTTCGCGCAAGAGCATCTCGGTACCCCAGCGCGCTCGAGCCAGGCGATCGTCTTCTGCTTCGAGCACCTTGCGCTCTGCAGGCCGCGGCATGGTGAGCGCAGCCCCAACTCCGAGCGTCGCGGCCACTGCGACAAGGAAGAACCAGATTTTTGAAAGAAACACGCGGCCTCCCCTCTAGTCCTCGGAACACAGTGACCAAGCACGTATCGTCATTCCGTCACTGCCCTACTTGCCTGCAGCGGAACCCGTCTTCGGTTCCTGGGATTCTTGCGACGCCTGAACCTCCATGCGTTCCGGAAGCGTCAACCGAATCTTAGTCCCCTTCCCGCTCACTTGAACGGTCGAGGTGATCGGAAGCCAGCCGTCGCGGTACCAAACCTTGATCGTCCATTTTCCTTCAGGCACGTCTTCGATCTTGAAGCTGCCGCTCGCCGAGAGTCGGGCGAAGTAACGCGTCGGAAGCGCGACGATTCGCCCCTCGACGTGCGGCGAGTCCCGAGAGAGGAGCAACGCCGCGACCTCGGGTACCTGCAAGGTTGCCGAGCGCACCCCGCCAGTTCCGATGGGCGGCCCCTCGAACAGGTCTTTCTTGTCGGGAGCGTGGATTGGATGGGTGGTCTTCCCCACGTTCTTGATCTCCACCGTCGATCCCACGACCACCGGCAGCACGGGGACATGAAAAGAGACGGTGCCGAGCTCCATCACGACGGGGGAGTCGGCCGGCTTTTTCGCGCCAGGGGCTTCTGGCCCTCCCTCGAGAAAAACGAAGCACTCGGGGCGAGGATCGAGCGGACGAATGGGCGTGATGGGGTTCTTGATGGGCGCCACGAAGCCCAGGTACTTCCTTGGCGGCTCCTCGACCCCTTTGGTGGGGAGGAGGATTTCGCCTTCCACCAACGCGAGTCCGCTTGCCGCAGGGGGCGCACCCCATGAGCGGGGAGCGGAGACCATCATCAGAGCCGCGGCTAGCATTAATCGGCACACGCTCCCACCTCGTAAGTCCATGAGTTCGCAAGATTTTAGCGAACAGGCCCCCTGAGTCAACGTTTTCCCAAGCAACCTTCCGCCGCGCCTGCCGATGTTTCTTACGTGCGGCCGATGCTCTTCTCATCGTGCGGATGGCTCGCAGGCATTGCCTGCGAGCATTGGCTCGGGGGACAAGTTGTTCTTTGGTTGGTCCTCCTGGCGGTCACAGGCGGCACCTGTGGCCTTCTTCTCGCCATCCGGAACCTGCCGGGCGACGCTTGTGACCACGCAGTCGACGGCACGCGAACATTCCGCTTTGGCCCCATCACGAGCGCAACAACCATGATGATGGCGGCTGCTTGCGCGGGTGGCTTCGCCTCCTCGCTCACCCGTGCGGTCGCAAGCGAGCGTGCCAACTTCCTCGCAGACGACGAGGTCGTGCTCGAAGGGGTGATCGCGCGACCTGTGGAAGACGGGCCCGGTTGGCGTCGGGGTCTTGTCGAGATCGATGGCCGGATTGAAGCACGCTCGGTCCACCCTGCACGTGGACGGCTGCTCGTCACCGAAACGGGTGACCTTTCCTCTCCAGCCCCGTTGCCGGGCGATCGCGTCCGTTTCCGCGGGGTGGTCAGAGAGCCTGTTGGCTACCTAAACGAAGGGGCATTCGATCGGGCGACTTTTCTACTTGGCCGCGGCGTCGATGGCCTCGTGACCGCAAGGGCCCCGGGCCTCGTGAAGGTCGACGAGCACCCGCGATGGGGTCCCTGGCGGCTCGCCGCGGCCATGCGTGATCGAGCGAGCCAAGCCATGGCTCGGACTACGAGCGGCCATGGGGGGGCGTTGCTGCAGGCACTCGTCCTGGGACGACGAGGATCCGTCGAACCTTCGCTCGAGGCGGCGTTCCGTGACGCAGGCGTGTCGCACGTCCTCAGCGTGAGCGGCCTACACCTTGCGGCGATCGCCCTGCTCCTCTATGAGCTTCTCCGCCGCGCATGGCTGCTCGCGCCGGCACTGGCACATCGTATTCCCGCAGAGCGTGCGGCTGCCATTTTCTCCATCCCAGCGGCGACGGGGTACACCCTCCTCACCGGCGCGGAGACGGCAACCGTGCGGGCGCTCGTGGTTACGGTGCTCTTTCTCTTTTCGGCAGCCATTGGACGGCGCGCCGACGCGCTGACGTCATTGGCGGTCGCGTCGTTGGCCATCCTCGCGGCCACGCCTTGGGCGCTGTTCGAGCCTTCCTTCCAGCTCTCGTTCGCCGCCTCGTTCTCCCTCGCTACTCTGGCGGTGCGGTGGGCTGGTCGCGTGGAGGCCCAGAATCGGCTCGGGAGAGCTCGTCGGGCCGGGTGGCGGCTCCTCGTCGCCTCGTGTGCTGCGACGGTTGCGACGATGCCGTTCACCGCCCTTCATTTCGGCGTGGTTCAACCGGCAGGCCTCGTCGCGAATCTCTTGGTCGTTCCCGTGGCGGAGCTCGTCGTCCTCCCGCTGGGGTTAGCGGGCGCACTGGCGGCCGTTGTGTTCCCCGCGGCGGGAATTCCCGCGTGCCGCGCGGCCGGGATCATGGCAGAGGGTCTTGCCTGGCTAGTCCAAGGCATTGCGGCGCACGCACCTGTTCTTGCCGTACCTCCGCCCAAGCCGTGGGAAATGGCTGGACTCCTTGTGGGCATCGTGCTTCTGGCTTTTCTGCGCCCGGGACGGCGAGCTCTGCTTGGGCTCTTGGTCCCTTGGGGCCTGGTGGCCATCTCGATGGTGATTCAGTCGACGGTGGGGCCGCGGCTCCGCCGCGATCTCACGGTGACATTTCTGGATGTCGGTCAAGGGGATGCGGCAGTCCTTGAGGCCCCGCAAGGTGAGACGTGGCTCGTGGACGCCGGTGGTCCCCTGTTCACCGAACCGAACGTCCGAGCACACGGGCAGCCCCGACTTGACCCTGGAGAGGAAGCGACCTGGCGATTCCTCCGCGCCCGCCGGATCCGTCGGCTAGACGTCGTCATCATCTCGCATCCGCATCCAGACCACTACCTGGGCCTCCGCGCCGTCGCCAGCCATGTCCCGATCGGCGAGCTCTGGGTTGCGCATGGTGCGGCCGATGAGGAGACAAGCCCCGCCTGGAGCGACCTCCTGGCAAGCCTCGTCGCGCAGGGAACCCGGGTCGTGACCCCGCCAGTCGGACTCGCCCGCGAAAGAGGGGGGGCGCGGATCGTGGTTCTTTGGCCGCGCGGCACGCCGCCACGCGGGTTCGCCGAGGCAGATTCGCTTCGCACGGTGAACGACAACTCCCTGGTGGTACGCGTTGAGCACGCTGGCCGCTCCATTCTCCTCGCAGGTGACGTGGAGAGAGAGGGAGAAACGGAGCTCCTCGGAGCAGTCGACGCGGCCGCCCTTGACGTAGACGTAGTGAAGGTTCCTCACCACGGAAGCCGAACGTCGTCGACGAGTGCCCTCGTGCAAGCCACTTCGCCGTCCTTGGCGGTCATCAGCTGCGGGCGCAAGAACTCGTTCCGTTTCCCCGCCGAAGAAGTGGTGCAAAGATGGCGGGCGGCGCAGGCGCGGGTGCTGTCCACGGACGCAGATGGCGCCATCACGGTGCGGATAAGCCCAAGCGGCCAGGTCGATGCCTGGTCGTACCGGAACCCTCGATGGTGGACCGTCATGCGAGGAATAGGACATGGCAAGAGCCCGCGCTAAGGCACCAGCATTACATGTCCGGCAGGGTTGGCACCGTCCTTTGCATGCGTTAGGGTATGATCATACTGAGCTGATCATGCCAACGAGCGAGCGCGTAACCGTCACTCTGCCGACTGAAGTCGTCCGAGACATCGACCGCATCGAGAAGAACCGCAGCAAGTTCGTGCTCGAGGCAGTTCGTCATGAACTGCGGCGTCGCCGCCGCGAAGAGCTTCGGCGTTCGCTCCGCAGCCCGCACCCGGAAAGCGCGCAGCTCGCCGAGGCCGGGTTCGATGAGTGGGCGAGTGGCTTGCCGACCGATGATGCTGCCGAGCTCGTAAACATGGAGGCCGGAACACCGGTTCGATGGTTACCCGGTGAGGGTTGGGTGGAGGTAAAGAAGTAATGCTCGATCGCGGCGCAGTGATCCTCCTCGACCTAGATCCAACGGTTGGACACGAGCAGCACGGAGTCCGACCGTGTGTCATTGTCAGCGACCCCGAAGTGGTCTCCGACCAGCGGTTCCCGCTGCTCTGCGTCGTCCCCGTGACGGGAACGCCCGGCGCAGGCGCGCTTTATCCCGAGCTATCGCCGGGCGATAGCGGCCTTAGCAAGAAGTCGTACGCCCTCATCGATCACCTGCGCTCTGTCGACAAGCGACGGGTCAGGCGGGTCTTCGGACAGGTCGCCTCTGACGAGATGAGTGCGATAGACGAGGGCTTGGCACTATTCCTCGGCCTCGGCAACAGGCCGGAGCCTTCTTCTGCGCCGCGCATCCTGTAGCTCGTCAGCGTCCAACCGACCAAGTAGTACCAGCGAATGTTTCTCCCATGACAACAGAGGACGGCGCGCCGCCCATCGCGGCGTTGCCCAGGCGTTAACGCGGCACCACCCGCCATGCACCCAACCACTTGAAATAATTAACACTTACCCTGGCTTTCCAGTTGCATTCCGCACTTGCCGTCGACTTCCAAGGAGCAAGGAGCGGACATGCTGAGAGCACTAAGGCACCACCACATCTTCCGGGCAGCCACGGTCGTGGCCGTCGCGGTGGTTCTGAATCTCGTGCCTTCCCACGCGAACGCCCACAACGGCGAGGTCCACCGCGACATGGTGGACCTCTCGTATCAGGTCATGCGCTGGGTGGCTGCCGAGAAGGCCACTGGGTCAGGAGGCGGTCTCCATGGACTGCCTCGACTGACTGAACCACCGCCCGACGTTGACCCCACCCAGTGGAACCAATTCATCACAGCAGTGGCGAGCTCGGCGCAGCGCCTGTCTGTGATCGACTCTCCGGCGGCGACCGCGTCGCTCGGGAGCGACTGGGCAAAGGGCTACTTCCCCGGAGGCATCTTCAACCTCCTGGCTACCTCGGGCTTTGGCTCCACGTCGGCGCTAAGTGGTCGTGCGCTCGGCATCTGGGCGGCTGGAATCGACGATGAGGTTGACGATACCCATCTCTGGGTCCGTCCGACGAGCGTTGGCTATCTGGGCGCGCTCAAGGCGCTTTATCAAAAGGCCTGGTCAAAAGGTGTCGGCTTGATCGTCGCAGCGATTTACTGCGCCTACCAATGGATATTTGGCGGCGACGATTGCGAAGGCGATGCCAAGGAGCTTACGAACGAGCTCGATCTGGTCTCCAAGGTGGAGGGCCTCATCCCGGGCATCGGCGACGTCAGCGGCGATCCGTTCACGACCATCTGGCACTTCATCAACATGCAAGACGACTGGCGCGTGGAGAACGGCTTCGACGATCGCCAGGGCCTCTACTACCTCCATGCCGGCTGGTACGGCCCCACCTCGGATCCCATTGTTCCCGAGGTCGATCCGGTTGACTTCGGCATCCTGGTCTTCCTCACCGGGACCGGCCTCTCCATCAACCACGGCAAGAGCAACGGCCCGAAGAGGTATGAGATCGAGTCGGACTCGGATTTCCACAAGAAGACGATCCATCGCACCAAGGGGCAGTGGCAGTTTCTGCCCCTCGGCCTAACGGTCGTCGAGCCGCTCGACAACCTGGCCAAGTGGGGCTGGGATCAGTATCGCGCGACCACCACCCCCGGCCGCTTCCGGATGCTTGGTTGGCCGCTACATGCCATCGGCGACGCCACCGCACCTCACCATGTCATCGGCGTGACCGGATGGGGCCATCGCCCCTACGAGGACGCCGAGGCCCAGGCATTTCAAAGGATCCGCCGCCTCTGGGGCGCAGCCGACGCCATCCCCACTGCAAACGAGAAGTTTGCCCAGTTCGATCTGGCGCGCGACATCCTCGTCAAAGCCTTCAACTACCGCAAGGGCGTGCTCGATTGGCGCGCTGCCCGCGCCCGACCCACCGACACGCCCGTGCGTGACCTCGTCACCCAGCTCGCGTCCGAGACCCTCAACTACAGCTCCGGCATCATGGAGCGCGAGCGCTGGCCCTACAAGCTCGACGCCTCGACGGAGTATCACCTCGGGTTCAAGGGCTCGTCGATCGCGTCCTATCTCGACGACGGGTTCGGTGTCGGCCGAATGGGCGTCCTGCTCCAGAACGGCATGGCCGCCACGGTTGCGTTCCTCACTTCCGCCACGGAGGTTACCCCATGAAGCGTCGAATCGCTTGCACCTTGCTCGTTCTCGCGTGGTCCGGCTGCGCCGACCCCGCCACGTCGCCCCCTGTCGCCGAGGAGGACAATGAGCTGATTATCGGCCGAGCGCCCGTGATCCCCGCGCCGAGCGTCAGCGAGCCCAAGGCGACAGATCTCTCAGAGGACGACCCCTGCATCACGGCCGCCGGAAAGAAGGCCGAAGCATGGAAAACCGCTGGGGTCTCGCCGGCCGAGATCGAAACCCGCTTCCAGGCGGCGCTCGCGCGCTGCGCCGGCGCGACCGATGCGGCCACGGCGCGCTTTATCGGCGCCCTGAACGTCGATCTCTTCCGCACCTCTCAGCTGCTCATTGCCAACAGCATCTCGCCGACGAAATACCTCCTCGCCGTGCAGGATCGCGGCGGGAAAGCTCGCCTCGCCCAAAAGGATTCCACCTGGGCCGCGGCCTACGTCAAGGGCGATGCCGATGGGGATTTCGTCCCGGATGCGCGCGATCGCTGCCCCGGAACCGCGGATCTCACTCCGACCGATGCGAACGGATGCCCCCGTCGGATTCCTCAACGACAGCGCCCGATCGCGCCCGATCCGCAGAGCGTGCGCCAGATCCTGAACAGCTTCAACCTGGTCGTCGATCCCCGCTGCAAGGGTACACCGGTTCCACCGACACCACGCCCGGTGAAGGTAGGTTACGGCGACATGGCCACCAACATCGCGGTCACCCGGGTTAAGAACCAACCGGCGGGCTGCCTGGTGCTCTACGAGATCGACGCCCGTTTCATGAACCCTGGTTGGGAAAGCAACTTCGAGCGCCACCCCGAGTATCCGCACTTCGTGCTGCGATCCACCGAGGAGGTCCCTGGCGGATCGATCCCGGCGGGAGTCATCCGTTTCCAGGTCAGAGGTGACGATACGCGCGATTTCGGCAACCGGGCCATCTTTGCGAGCCTGCTCGGCCAATACGAAGAAATCAGCTGGCGGGTGCGCGCGATCAATGGAAATGGCCTCCGGTCGACCTTCAGCGACTGGCAACACCTAAGCGGAAGCCAGACGGGAAGCGGCAGCGGACCCTTTACGGCGCCGTAGAAATCGGCCCCGAGGCTACGGAAACCTCTCTGCCCAATAGCGCCCCAGGAACACGTCGAAACTGCCGGCACTCACCAGGGGCGCCGTCCAGAAATCCACCTCTTGCTGGAAATTCCCGGTGAGCACCACGTGCGCGCCATCCGCGGCGATTCCGTAGCCGATGTCATCGCCAGGACCTCCGAAGGCGCGACCCCACAGGAGCTTGCCCGACTTGTCGAACTTCAGCGAGATGATGTCTGCCATCCCATTGCTCTGGAGCAGGTCAGGCCCTCCTAGGTCGAGGGTGTTTTCGAACTGGCCGATGACGAGCACGTTGCCGTCCGCGTCCACGTCCACGGCATTCCCGCGGTCAAAGCCGCTGCCTTGAAATCCATGGGACCACTCATGTTCGCCGTTGCCATCGACCTGCAGCACAAACAAGTCGTTGGAACCGGGAATTCCGGTAAAGGGACCACCGCCGAAATCAACCTTCTCCGAGAAGTAGCCTGCCATGGCCCAGCCGCCGCTCGGCGTGGCGGCGATGGCCCACGAGATGTCATCGCCAACGTCGCCGTACGTGCGGGCCCAAAGCGGGTCGCCATCCGAAGAAAACGCCGCGAGGAGGACATCATGCCCGCCCGCGGTCGCGATCGGCTCGCCCCCCGCGAGCGTGATGGTCGCTGAATCGGAGTAGCCGGCGAGGGCCACCGTCCCGTCGTTGCTCACGCCAATGGCGTACACGTTGTCTTCGCCCCCGCCGCCGAAGGTGCGAGACCACACGTGCTTTCCATCGGGCGCAAGCTTTACGAGGAACGAGTCCTCGCCCCCCTCGCTGGTGGCGGGACCTGCACCAAAATCGACCGTTCCGGTAAAGAACCCTCCGACGAATACATTGCCGTCCCGGTCGGGCTTCACCACGTAGGCGAAGTCGCTCCCTTCGCCCCCGATGGTTCGCGACCAAAGCGGCTCGCCTTGAGGCGAGAACTTGGCGACGAAGCCGTCTTCCGCGCCGGCCGACAGCATGGGGCCCTTTCCGAAGTCGATGGAATCGGAGAAATAGCCGGATATGAGGACGTTGTCGCCCTTGTCCAGCGCCAGCAAGATCCCGTAGTCAGCGCCTGGCGCCACGGGGCTGCGCGACCACGCGAGCTCGCCCAGCGGCGATAACTTGGCGACGAACAAGTCGTCCCCCTCCGCCGTGCTGCTCATCACGTCGCCGCCAAAATCCACCGTTCCCGTGAAGTAGCCGGTGAGGAGCAGGTTGCCACCACTGTCGACCCTGCAAGCGTACGACTCGGTCCAGCCCGCATCCCCAAACCCCTTCACCCATTGCCCCACGAGCGCGTCGGTCAACTTGGCCAGGTAGACATCGCGCGAGCCGGCGCTCGCAAGGGTCTTCCCCGCGAAGTCTGCGGGCCCCGAGAAGGAACCACTGAGGATCATTGCGCCCTGGGTGTCCACGTCGACACTGGCGTGCCCTTCCTCGCCAACGCCCCCAAGGACCCTCGCCCACCGCGGCATGCCGGTTTCCGACAGGCCAGCGACGAAGATGTCATTACCCCCGGCGACGTTGAGGGCGCCCGTGCCAAAGTCAGTTGGACCGCTCGCCCGGCCGGTCACCACGACCTGCCCCCGCGCGTTGATCGCCAAGTCCTGTGCGGCCACGGCCCCGCCCTGGCTCGCGAACCTACGTGACCACGCGTGCGTTCCATCGGCGTCGAGCTTCACCACAAAGGCCGCCTGCCCGCCACCGGACTCGAGCGTACCGCCGCCGAAATCGATGCTCGCCAAGAAGCTCCCTGCCAAGACCAAGGATCCCGCCGCGTCTACCACCAGGGAGGCGCCGTCGTCGTTTCCTCCGCCGCCATAGCTCTTGGACCACAGGTGCTCCCCACCTGGCGAAAGCTTCGCCAACGCAATGTCGTCGCCACCCTTGGAGGACAAGGGCGCGCCGCCCAGCGACGCGACGTTGGAGAACACCCCGAGGACCAGGATGTTCCCATCGGGATCGACCGCGATCCCCTTGGCAAAGTCCTCGCTCGTGCCACCGAAGCGTCTTGCCCACCGAAGCTCCCCGTCGGGCGATAGCTTGACTAGGAACATCTCGCGTGCGCCTTGGCTGGGCAACGATTCGTTCCCGATTTCCAGCGTGTCCTTGTACGTCCCGAGCACGTAGATTTCGCCGGCGCGGTCGATGGTCACGTAGGAGTCCGAGTCGGTGCCCGGACCTCCGATGCGCATGGACCAGAGGTGCTCCCCGTCGGCCGAGAACTTGGCGACGAGCACGTCGGAAGTCCCCTGCGCCTTGAGCAATGAGCCACCGAGGGTGATGGTGTCCATGAACGTGCCGGTCACGACGACGTTCCCTTTAGAGTCAACGTCGACGAGCGTTCCCTCGTCGCCCCCTGGGCCACCAAATCCACGGGACCACACGTGCTCCCCCGACGGGGAGAGCTTGGCGACGAAAATGTCCGTGGAACCTACCGCCTTGAGAGGCCCTCCTCCCAAGTCCATCTCGTCAGAGAAGGCGCCGGTGACCAAGAGGAACCCTTGAGGATCAACGACTACGTCCATGCCCCGGTCAAGCCCAGGTCCACCGGCCCCCCTTGCCCACGCGAGCTCCGCCTGAGCAAACCAGGCGCCTACGGTCCGCTTCGCGTCGACCTTGATCCTGCACGGCTCGGTCCCCTTGCAGGGCCCAGCCCACCCGAAGAAGCTGGCTCCGGGGGCAGGCGTCGCGGTGAGCGCGACATCCGAGCCCGTGAGGAACGCCCGCTCGCAGTCGCCCTGGCATTCGATCCCCGCGGGGCTCGACGTGACGGAGCCCGCGCCATGGACCCTGACTTCGAGCGGCGAGCCGACGACGAAACTTGCGCTGACTTCCACGTCGGTCTTCACGCTGAGCTTGCAGGTTCCGTCTTGCTCCGCCAAAGCGGCGCAGGCGTCGCTCCATCCGGTGAAAACCGAGCTCGGATCTGGGGTGGCCCGCAGGGTTATCGGAGTGGTGATCGGGAATGCCGCGCTGCATTGGGCGCCGCAGTCAATTCCAGGCGGATCTGAGGTAACGCGGCCGCTTCCACTCCCCTCGCGTGTAATGCTTACGGTTGCAGGGCAAGCGGGCTCACCGGGCGACGCGTGGCAGTACCCGTCCTCCCCGCAGTGCCCCGCCGAGGACGGGCACTGCTTGTCGGCGGCGCAGCGGACCTTGCACCGCGGAGGCAAGGCCGTCTCGGTGCACGCGAGGCCGAGCAACGCAAAAAGCACGAGGAGCCAGGGCAGTACGGTTGCCGCTCGCTCGGCTCGAATCAAAACGACAAGGTCCAGGTGACGCTCGCCCCGCCGGTCCCAGGCGAGACGGACACGTGCCCCTTTGCGGCTCGCTCTTGGCGCCACCCCAAGTAGTAGGCGAGCCCACTGCCCACGAGAAGTGCGCCGCCTGCGGCCGATAGCACCGCCGCCCTCGTCGTCGACCGACTTTGCTTGGCCTCGACCCCGCGATAGTACGCGTTCCATTCTCCCCCACTCCTAAAGAAGTCGTTCAGCTCTTGCGACGCGGAACGCGCCTCCAAGCCGAAGTAGACTGCGGTTCCAAAGCAGATCCCGCTGGCTGCCGCGAGGCCGACCCCGAGCGCTTGCTTTCCCCGAGGTGTCTCGATCCATGAAGGGCCCTTAGGCGAAGGTGGCCGGGCGGACTGGGTCACGGGGCTCGCGTTGGGCACCGAGCGAGATGCACTCGATGCGTGCCCGGGTGCTCGTTCCCTCTCGCAGGACTGGAGCTCGGCGATCCTGAGCTCTACCTCCTTGCGGTTCGGAGCCTCGGGTTCCAGGCGAAGATAGCTTTCGTAGAAATGCACGGCCTGGCCGCAGTCCCCTTTCATGCGGTAGGCGAGGGCAATGTTGAACAGGAATCCCGGCGCTTCGACGAGGCGGTACCCCTCCTTGTAGGCCGCGATGGCTTCGTCGTACTCTGCGAGGTGGAAGTGGCGCACGCCCTTCTCGTAAAGGACTCGTGCCTCCTTCTCGTCCTCCTCGGTCGGCTGCCCATGGGCGGCAAGTGGAGCGAGGAGCAAGAGCACCCCGAGAATCAGTGAAGTCGTGCGCCGTCGGGCGATCATTGCCGTCTCTTGGCAAAGGGGTCGATCGGCACGTTGTCGTCAGTGGGGATTGGGGTATTCGCAGGGGCGCTCTGCGGTCCGGGTGCAGGAGCCGGTACCACGCTCGAAGGCGTGGACTCAGGTCTCGTGGCGGGGCTCACGCTTGGGCGGTCACGGCGACGCCTGGCCTGTGGGGGGACGGCTTCCGCGACGAGCTGGAGGGGCAGCTCCACTCGTTCGCCAGGTCGCACCCGGACTGCCGTGGAAAATTGTCGATACCCCGGAGCCGTGACCTGGACCTCGTGGTAGGCGTCCCCATCGACTTCCACTCGCCCCTCCTCCCCTTCTTCGACCACCACGCGGCCGTCGACCGTAATGCGTGCGCTTGGAATGCCGACCCGGACGACCAGAGTACCGATCTCCCTTGCGGCGTCGCTTGGGCGGGCGACCCCGACTCCTATTACGGAGTAGGGCCGCCCGAGCGGGTCGGCCGCCTTCGCTCTCTCGCCTTCCCTTGCAAATGCCCCGATGTAGAGGGGCAAGGCGACCGCCATGAGCACGGCGAGAAGCCCGAGCGCCACGGAGCGCTTGCGCTTCGGTTGCGGCCGAGACGCGGCCGTCTCCAAGGTCATCCGCACCGTCGTGTCCCGAGCCTCCAAGACCTCGTCCATGCGGCCCCTGACCTCTCGGAGGCTTGGGCGCTGGGCGCGATCCTTGTCCATCATCTGACAAATGAGGCGGTCGAGGGTGATGGGGATTTCGGGCCAGATCGAGATCGGCCGCGGTGGCTCCTCGTTGAGGTGCTTTTTGATGATCTCCATGGCGTTCCCGCCCTGGAAGGGCAAGCGCCCAAGGACCATCTCGAAGAGCATGACGCCCAATGCGTACACGTCGGTTCGGGCGTCCACATCCCCGGCGAGGGCTTGCTCAGGGGACATGTAGAGCGGCGTCCCCACCACGTACCCTTGGTTGGAATGCGCGGGCGCGTCAGAGGATTTCTGCTTTGCCCCGCCGAGCATCGCAATGCCGAAATCGAGGAGCTTCACCAGGGATCGGTCGCCGGCCACCGACACCAGGAACACGTTGTCCGGCTTGAGATCGCGGTGGACCACGTTCTTTTGGTGCGCGGCCTCGAGCGCACCTGCGACCTGGCTGGTCACGTGTGCCACTTCAGAGAGCGGCATCTTCCCGCGATTCATTCGATCGCGGAGGCTCTCGCCGATGAGCCAGTCCATGACGATGTATGGCTGGCCGGTCTCCAAGGTTCCGAACGAATAGACCTCAATGATGTTCGGATGGCCGATTTCATTGACGGCACGGGCCTCGGCAAGAAGTCGGTCGGTGCCCTCCCGGTCCGTGGTGGACGAGCGGCGAGCAAGCACCTTGATGGCTGCACGCTTGCCCAGGACGGTGTGGGTCGCGGCGAAGACGGAGCCGGCGCTCCCCTCACCTAGCTTCCGCTCGATCCGGTACTCGCCGGCGAGGATGCTGCCCGCCGCAAGTCCGACGGATTCGCTGGAAGAAGGCGAGCTCGAGTCCGAGGAAAGAGGCGCAATGAGCGTCTTGGCGAACTCGAGCTCGCTCGCCTGAGGCAGTGCGGTGCCGTCGTGCGGGCATTCCCTTGTGCCCGCGGGCCAGTTCTGCCGACATGCGACACACTGCGCCACCATCGTATTATATCGACCTGGCGCGGGGGCGGGGGACAGGAGATTTCAGGGCCGGGAGTGGCTACTCCAAGCTGGCACTCGCCAAGCCAAAGTAGAGCACGAGCTTCGGCTCGGCGCCTATCTGCACGTACGCCTGGCCCAGGTAGAGCCCAGGCTCGAGCTCGCGGATTTCGTCCTTGATCGCCCGAATAAAGAACGGGTTTGAAGCGTGGTCGTAGTCGAGGTGCACGGCGTCGAACGCTCCTGCCCTCGACGGTCCCACGAAGGTCTCGAAGCGAAATAGCTTCCAGCGGTCGCTCAGGACTCGATTGCGGCCCTCCCCTCGATCCTCGGACAGCGGCGTGAAGCTCTTGCCGCGCCAGGGGAAACGATCCGACGCGGCGGCATGACGCACGAGGTCCGACAAGGGTGCGCCCAAGCCGCAGACCGCCAACATGCGGCCACGTAGATCACCGCTCAGGTCAGCGATGCGCGGTGAAGTGGCGCCCCGGTACAAGTCGGCGAGCTTCGTGGTGTCCATGGCGAGTAGCTCGCCCAATGAATGGGACGTGCGGGACTCGTTCGGGCTCAGGTTCTCTGCGGTTGCTGTCATGGCTTCTCCTTGGCCATTCACATGGTTCGGGCCAGCGGGTTGTCAAAACGGTGGCATGCGGTTGGATGCTCATGGGGCGCAATCCGAAACCTGACACACATAAAGAGCGCTTGCTCACCTCATTGCACCTGCGTCTCGCTTGCGATAAAAACCGAGGGCTCGGGGGCATCCAGTGAAAGCAGGCGTTGGCGGGAGCGACGACAATTCATCAACGGCAGAGCTCCACGAAGCGCTCGAGCTTCCCCGCACCCTGATCGCGACGTCGAGCGTCGGAATCGCCGTGTACCATGAGAGCGGGCGCTGCGTCCTCGCCAACGAGTCGGCAGCAAGGATGCTCGGTGGAACACGAGAGCAGATGCTCGCCCAGAACTTTAACCAGATCCCGTCGTGGAAGTACGCGGGGATCTATGAGCTCGCCCTGCGAGTGCTCGCCACTGGCCAGCCCGAGCGCATCGAGTTCCACATTTTCACAACCTTTGGCCGCGACGTCTGGCTCGATTGCTGGTTCGCCGTCCTAGAAAGCCAGGAAGAGCGTCACCTTTTCGCTACCCTCGTCGACATCACCGACCGCGTGCGCCTCGAGTCCGCGCTGCGCGCGAGCGAGCGGCGCTATCGGACGGTACTCGAGCAGGCCACAGACGGCCTCATGATGGCCGATGAGGATGGACGCCTCGTCGAGGCGAACCAAGCCGCTTGCAAGTTGCTCGGAAGGTCCCGCGACACGCTGCTCTCGATGCGCGTATCAGACTTGTTTCCTAAGGAGGACCTCGCGGCGCATCCTCTGCGGCTGAACGAGGTTCTAGGCGGTGCGACGATTCAGGTTGAAAGGCGGGCCATCCATGGAGAGGGCCAGCTCGTGCCCATGGAGATCGGCGCGACGGGAATCGATCTCGAGGGGAAGCGACATGCCGTGGCGTCGTTGCGCGACATCTCAGAGCGCAGGAAGCTCGAGACCATGCGTGACGAGTTCCTCTCTGTCGCCGCGCACGAGCTCCGCACGCCGATCACGGTCATCAAGACATACGTGCAGCTCCTGGAACGCTTGGTTCCAAGCGGCCAAGACCCTGTCATGGACAGGGCATGCAGGGCCCTAGGCCGTCAGGCTGCGCGCATGGCTCGTCTCGTCCAGGACTTATTGGAAGTGTCGCGGGTGCAGGTCGGCCGCATGCAGCTCAAGCGCGAGCTCATCGACTTGGCGGCGCTCGTCTCTCGGGTGGTGGATGCGATGCAAGCCCTCACGGCCACGCACGAGCTCGGCGTGGAGCTCACAGCCGAGCCTGCGATCGATGGAGACCCGGAGCGCCTCGAGCAGGTCGTCATGAACCTGATCGATAATGCCATCCGCTATTCCCCCGACGGAGGCTTGATTCGGATTCGCCTAGGCATGCACGAAGGCGAAGCCCACTTGCAGGTTCAGGACTTCGGCTTGGGGATTCCCGAGGGGATGAGAGAACGGGTGTTCGAGCGCTTCTTCCGCGCCCATGCAGGAACACGCTCGAATTATGGTGGGATGGGTGTCGGTCTTTTTGTGTGCCGGTCCATCGTCGAGCTCCACGGGGGCCGCATCTGGGTCGAGAGCAAGGAGGGGGAAGGTTCGACGTTCCATGTCGCGCTTCCTCTCTGCTAAAACCCCGCCGTGACCTTTCGCTTGGTCGTCGTGCCCTGCTCCCCCGATTTTGGCTCCTCAGGTAGTCCCTTTCACGCCGCGCCCGCCATGGGCTGCTCGGGCACGACACCCCCAAGGTCCTTGCGCTTGCGGGCACCGAGCGCAATACCCACCGCTGCAAAAAAAGAAATGATCGACACCACGGACAGGGCCAAGAACTTGGGCGCGCGGAACTCCATCTCGATGCGGTGGGTTCCTCCTTCGACGAGGATCCCGCGGAACGTGGCATTGGCGGGGAATATCCTGGCGTCTTTGCCGTCGACCTTCGCGGTCCACCCCTTGGGGTAATACGCCTCGCTGAGCACGACGATCCCATTGGCAGGGGCATCGACCTCAAAGACGACGCGGTTTCGCTTGTACTCGACGATCTTGCCCGGGACCGGGGGAGTGGAAGGCTCCCCTTCCTCGGCGGATGCGACCTCGCCTGGGTTGAGGGTCTTCTTCTCGAGGATCGCCGCTGTCCCTGGCTTCGTCGCTAGGAGCGCCTTGAGTGCGGCCTTTTCATCCCCGTCAATAACTGTGGCCTTGTCAACCCAAAGCACGCTTGGGGCGACTTCCGGCAGCTCGAATACGCCGTTGCGAATGGCCTTGAGCACCTGGTTGTCAGCGGGTGACTTCTGCAGCACCCCCATGCCTGCCTCGAGGAGGTACCGCACGCTCGCGTGTCCGAGCTGGCGCGGCGACGACTGCACCGCATCCCTGAGGATCGCATAGCGCGACAGCGACAGGGGGTCATCCTGGTACCCCCCGAGGTCGCGGATGCCACGGCGAACGCCAGGCCTGAATTGCAGGTAGTCGCGGTCGAACACCCGGGCTTCGAGCGGAACGCCTGCGAGCTCGGCGATTTCGTGGTCATGCTTGGGATTCGGGAAGGGCTTCATCCGCATGTCGATCTTCTGCGACTGGGCGAGGCCGAGATCCACGGCAAGTCCAAATGCGGCGACGTAGAGGAAAAGGACCTGCCGGCGCCCAGAGGAAACGACGACCTGTCGCGAGACCCAGGTCGCGAAGAGGCTCGCGCAGAGCGCAAGGACCATTCCCGTCTCGAGGGGCGACATGTTCTCGCCCTGGTTGTTTTGGGCCTTGGTCACGAAGCCGATGCCAAAAATGAGGACGCAGATGGCCCCGGCGCCCAGAATCACGCGCGTCACCCGCTCTCGTTCTTCCTTCGTTGCCAGCGAGGCGAGGCGGGCAAGACCTTCTGCCCCTAGGATGGCCATTACGGTAATCACCACGTAATTGTAGCGGTGCGACGCGCGGAAGAAGCTAAAGGGCACAACGGCAGAAGCCAGGATCGGGAGGTAGAAGGACCACTTCCCAAGCGCACAGAGGGCGCCCAGGACTCCAGTCGCACCGAGAAGGAGCTGCCTTCCCGATGGCAACAGCGTGAGGGCAGTGGCCACCCAAAAGAACGTCGCCACCCCGATGTAGCAGTTCTCGCCGGGCATCCGCGGCACGATGTACGAGAAGAGATCGTCCGGCCCGAAGGCAGAGTGACCGATGAAGTCGAGATCGCGCACCGCACGCACCGTCTGCGGTAGGAGCTCGCCCGTGGCGATCAACTGAGCCGCGGCCATGCCCACGAAGAGCAAGAGCGCGACGGCGCTTGTCCGCCCAATCGCCCACAGGTATTCCCTGCCGCGCTGGCGCGTGGTCCGCACGATGGCCCACGTGGCATAGGGCACGAGGATGATGAGCGAGTACCAATACGTGGCCATCGCGCCCGCCAGGAAGCCCATGGCTAGGGCGAGCGCAAGGAGAGCACCTCGCCGGACGGATGGCCGCTCGGTCCAAGCGTCCGCGGCCATGAGCATCCAGGGCGCCCACGCAATGCTCCAGTTGAGCGCCATGAAGAGGTTGTGCATGAATGCGTAGCTAATTAGGAAGACCAGACCGCCCGCATAACACGCCGGAACCGGCAGTCCTCGGCGGCGAAGATAGGCGTACATCCCCACAGATCCAATCCAGAAATGAAGCACGGTCTTAATCGCAATGACCCACCAAAACGCGCCCCCAAAGAGCGCGCACAAGGCGAGGAAAAGCCATGTGACCGGGTAGAGGAGCCCAGCCTGGGGATCGCCATAAAAAGGATAGCCCGTGCGATCGAACGGATTCCAAAGCGGCAACTCGCCGCTTCTGTAGGCGTCGAATTGGAACTGGAGATCGCCCCAGTACTCATAGACGGCGTCCCACCAAAAGGTTCGCTTGGCCGAAGGAATGGGCGTCCAAAGCCGCCAGCAGATGGCCATGATCACCACCAGGAAGACCAGCGACGGGACAAGGTACGGACGCAGCCCCTGGAAGCGTTTTCTCCAGAGTGACATGGGGGGACAAGATAGTCGGGCAAGTCCTACGACGCAACACTGTGCCGCGCCGGATTGCCCCTACTCGGCCCACTCCACGCAGTCGAAGGCGCGGTCCTCTCGCCCAGGGATCGGCGGCGGCGCAGGGACGTCGACCATGGCTCCCATCTGCGCCCTGGGGAGGCTCGCCCGTCCATCGCCGTCCACGTCGACGAGGATAGGATTGATCATGGCAAACGGGATGAGCCCTCCCCTCCCCTGCCCGGCGAGCCATGAGCCGGTGAGCTCGACCGGAAGTGGCTCGTCGCCCGACGCGTCGACGCCAATCCAGGAGTCCTTGTCGCCGAGAGCCTCGCGACCGCTCCATTTGAATGAGGTCGCCCCGGCCGGCATGTCCAGGACACGCCGTATCTCCCCGCCGATCCAGAGGCGCACCCGCGTCGCCTTCACGAAAGAGGCCTGACGCAGCTCGATGGTGAGCTCCACCTGCTTGTCCTGCGCCCGCACGATATCCCCAGGTCCGACGCCGCCCGCAGTGACATCCAGCCAAGGCCCCGACGTGGCCACGACGCGGCGGCGGCGCAGGGCATCCACGAATTCCTCCGCGGCGAAGGGGTTGGTCACAGGGTCGCTCACGCGGACGTAGCTTCGAGGCAGCCCCGCGAGGATGCCATTCAAGTGGTGCGTGTCGCTGTTTCCAAGGGCCGTCACGACGATGCCGTTGCGCATGAGGGTGTAGAAGTCACGTGCCGAGCGCTCCTGACGGTCGTCCCCAGGGATCTTGAACGTCGTCATGCCGTGCATGACTTCGAGGGCGTCGATGTCCAATGGCATGGGCGGCGGCCAGATCTCGCCATTCCACCCCGCGGTGTCGAAGTACGCCACCCAGCGAAGCCGCGGGTGATTGAGCTGAACCAAGGGGCGTCCGGGAAGGCCGCGCGCCAGGTCAAAGAGCTGCCTGGCCGAGAAGGAACGGATCACATCGGCCGCAGGCGCCCCTCCGTTGGGCCGCCCTGGGTCGACCTCCACGGGAAAGACGTTGAAATGCATTAGATCCGCCGACACCTCATTACCGGGAATCGAGGCGACGAAGTCCTGCATGCCGAGCTCGGCGATTTCGGCCTGAAAATCACCGTTTCGATTGTGGTCCGAGCTGCCAATGACCTGGATGCCCGCAGCGGCCTCGGTAATCACCCGAATGCTCCTGGGCAGCACGCTGTCCGGACTCCCCTCCGCATGCACGTGGAGGTCGGCTGCCATGAATGGGCCCGGGTCGAAGACGCGCCTCATGGGCACTTCCACGACCACGCGGCCGCGGTCCTTGCCAAGGTCAACTTCCATCTCGTGGATCTCGAATTCAATGCCGCGCAGCACCTGCAATCGATAACGACCGAAGGGAATCGCGGGGGATGGCGTGCAATTGGAAGTGCCAACTGGGATCTCGCCAACACCATGCGCCAGGACAATCCCGTCCCAGGTCCCCACGACGCCACCCGCGAGCACGCAATAGCCTCGGTCCTGGTCCGCCCCGCTGTTGTAATCAAGGTGGCCAATGCGAAGCCGCTCTCCCGCAAGGGTCGAAAGGATCAAGGTAGAAGGAAGAAGCTTGCCCCCGTCTCCGTCGGTGACTCGGATCGCGAGCGAGGGTGACTTGATTTTGGGAATGCCGGCGTCCGTGGTCGTGGTCGATGGGTCTTCATTACAACCCAGGGCGGCAAGCCCCATGACGAGG
Source organism: Deltaproteobacteria bacterium (assembly GCA_016210055.1). GTDB lineage: Bacteria > Myxococcota_A > Polyangia > Haliangiales > SHYZ01 > JACQUZ01. Next base: position 29,614 of record JACQUZ010000134.1, read on the forward strand.
ACGGGCAGGCGCGTAAGACGCCGACCACGGCGCAGGAGGCAGAGCAGCCCGAGGACGGTGACCCAAAGCGCACTTGGACGAGGCCTTGCCCTGCCACCCACACGGCAACCGCAATCCTCGCCAGGAACCGACGGCACGGGGGGCAATGGATCCCCTGCATTGTACAGTGCGTGCATCGTACCGTCCCACGTCCCGATGAAGAGGAGCCTCCCCGACGCCACGGGAGCGCTCATGATCGGAACGCCGAGATCGCGCGACCAAATCAGTCCTCCGGTGGAACCGTCGAGCGCACGAAGTACCCCGTCGGCACCACCTACCCAGACCAGGTCTCCGGTGACAATCGGAGACGCGGGAAACGCCCGGGCCTCGACGCGGTAATGGACCGGATGAATCACGCTCTGGCCTGCCTTGTACTTCCAGGCAATCTCGCCGTCGTCAGCCTCGACGGCGAGCAAGTAATCGAACTGGGTCGGCACGAACAACCTGCCATGGGCGAGCGCAGGAGTGGAAGCCACTCCATAGAGCCAATCGTTGAGCCCCGGCACGAGGTTCCGCTTCCACCGCACCTCGGCCGACACGAGATCGACCGAGTGCACGTCCGTCATGGCGTTGACGAAGAACGCGGTATCCCCGTCGATGACGGGCGAACCGTTGACCGCTGACGAGACCGGGGGGGGCAAGCGCCAGAGATCCTGCCCATCGTAGGCGTCCCAGGCCATGATTCCGTCCGCCCCCCGGGCAAAGGTGGCGATGGCTATGCCGCCGGAAACCCCGGCTGAGCTGTACGACCCGAGCCAGACCCCATTCGGTGACGGATCCTTCTTCCAGATGGCACGACCTGTCTTCAAGTCAATCGCGGCGAAATGCCTCTGCACGCCGATGTATACCAAGCCATCGGCGATGGTCGGGGACGCATACAGCCACGAGACGTTCTCCGGGAGTCCCTCGCCGAGGTCATAGGTCCACTTTGGCTTGCCCGTGTCGAGGTCGAGGGCGTGCACCATTCCGTCAGCCGACCCGAACACCACGGTGCCGTCTTGGATCGCAGGCGCGTTGTGGACCGACACGCCGCTCCTTAGCTCCCAGAGGACGGCACCGGTTGTCGCGTCCAATGCGACCACGCCTCCACGCGTCGCTCCGGCGAGATCCACGACGGGGACCACGAGGCGCCCGCTGGCGATTACTGGCGCCCCCCCTCGGAGCGTCCCACCGACGGCCCGCGCCCACAACGTGCGGAGTGGAGGGTCCACCCTGTCTTTGACGTAACCGTGGTGGGCAGGCCCACCTTGGAGCTGGGGCCAATCAGGAAGGGAACCCGGCGGCGGTGGTGCGGGCCCCACGCAGAACGCCCTTTCAACCTCTAGGGGCACGCCACTTGGCCTTTGGAGGGTCGCGGTCATGTAGCGAGTCAGTGCGCTCGATTCCTCAATGTCGACCTCGGCGACGTACGTCCAGCCGCCGGCATGACGGAGCGGGATGGGCTCCTTTCCGTCGATCCGCGCCGTGATCTCCTTGACCTGCCCGCCCGTCTCCGCTGCCACGATGAGCTGGACGCGGCCTGGGCGCACGCAGCCAAAATCGGGCGGATTCATGATCGCGAGCACTGTCTCTTCGACGACGGCGTGGTGGGCGATCTCGAGCTTCGGGCCATCAAGCACGATCCGCCGATACCCCGCTGGAGTGAAATCAATCCCGCCCATGACCAAGGGCTCGGTATTCACCTGAATGAGCTCACCGTGTGCGATAAATCCATTGGAATGCCAGTGTCCTGAGAACAGGTAATCAATCCCAGCCGTCTCGAGCGACGTGACAATGGGCTCACGTGGAGGGGCATGGATGAACGCCGCCACCGGTACCTGCGCGGGCACGAGCGCCAGGTCCTTTTCCAGGAACTTCAGCACGTCGTCCAATCGGCTGTCGGTCACAGCGTCGTCGAGCACGACAAAATGAACGCCGCCCGAGTCGAAGCTATAGATGGTAGGGCCCAGGTTCTTGCGGTAGTTCGCCCCACCATCATAACGATCATGATTTCCAACCACCGGGACGAACGGGACCGTAATGCCGTCGAGCGCTTGGCGGAGCGCAGTGAATTCATTATCGCCATTCGCCTGCGTGATGTCTCCCGTGATGGTGAAGAAATGGGGCGGCGGGTCCATGTCCAATGCCTGGCGTAATGCGGCGGCGTTTTGCGTCGCGCTGGTCACGCCGATATGCGTGTCCGACGCATGTATGAAGGTCACGGGCCCGGTGGCGGCGCTGGGCGACAGGGGAAAGTCCACCACCTTGTCCCCTGCAGCGGCGGTCACCGCGCTCCATGCTGGGGACGGCGACACCCCGTCCGGCACTCGCACCCAAGCGATCTCGTTGCCGGAGACGTCCAGGGAGTAACGCCCATTGGAGTCGGTAAGCGCATGGGTGGAAATGCCTAGGAACACGGCCACGCCTGCCAGCGGGCTGTCGCCTGCTGACAGAAGACCGTCGTCGTCGCGATCGACGAACACCGTTCCTTCCACGCGGGCAGCCGTGGCGTGCCGAGGGGGCATCGCCAGGACAACGGCCAAAAGGCCCCAAAAGGAGGAACGCAAGCCGGTCATGGGTGGACAAGCTCCAAGTCAAGGGATCATAGCGCACGCCTCTCCTAAAGGCCCGCAGGGAGGGTCGCCAAGGTGATTGTGCGGGTGACGCCCGCCACGTTACGATATCAAGCGGCACTCGTGCCGACTTGTCCATGGAACACCTGACAGCATTCCGCGGCATGGAGTTGTTCCGTGATCTTACCGACGACGAGATCGCCCTAGCGGCGTCCCTATGCCTCGAGGAGACATTCAAGGACGGCGAGACCATCCTCGAGGAAGGCGTGCGCGCGACCGGGCTCTACTTCATCGTGACCGGCTCCGCCCGGGTGCTCATGAGCGTCCGCGGGGAATCTCGCCATGCCCTCGCGGAGCTGCACGCAGGTGACCATTTCGGCGAGATGAGCCTCGTGACCGACGACGCCACGGCAGCGGCCGTGCGCGCCGAAGGGGAGACAGTCTGCGTCCACCTCCCGAAGGACGGGTTTCTCACGTTGCTCGAGGACCACCCGACCATCGGCAGGAAGATGCTCTGGGCATTCGTTCAGAGCTTGTCCCGGCGCCTGGCGCAAGCCGATCGTAGCCTCGCCCGCGCTCTCTTTCTCAGGGAGAAGCGTGCCGCGATAAGCCACCTGCTCAGCGTCATTTGGCTGCAGGCGCGCATGATCGCCTCGTACCTGTGGGTTTGGTTTCGAGCGCGGGTCCTTCGCTGGCCCATGTCGGAGGAGTCGCTGTCCCGGGTCCACCGCCGAAACGCGCTGCGCTTCAAAGAAACGGCGTTTCGGTTAAAGGGTGCCAACGTCAAGATCGGCCAGCTCGCGAGCATGCAGTCGCACATCTTGCCTGTCGAGTACGTCCAGGAGTTCCGCGACATGCGCGACGCCGTTCCTCCGACGGAGTACCCGTTGATCGCAAGCCTGATTCAGGCCGAGCTCGGCATGGGGCCGCTCGATCTCTTCGATCAGTTCGAAAAGACGCCCCTCGCTGCGGCGTCAATGGCACAGGTCCATGTCGCGCGGCTCAAGACCGGCGAGAAGGTTGTCGTCAAGGTCTTGCATCCGGGCCTCGAACGAAGCGTGCGCATCGACCTGGGGCTCATGCGCCTCCTGTGCCGGGTACTCCGAGGCCTCGTGTCCAAGAAGCTCGATCTCATGCAGATCCTCCGGGAAGCAGAGGAGCCGCTTCTTAGGGAGCTCGACCTCAATCATGAGGCGCAGTCGACCGAGACCCTCGCGCGCGAGCTTGCCCCCCTTGGAGTCATCGTGCCCCGGGTGCACTGGCGCTTTACGACTCGCCGCGTCCTCACGCTGGACTACATCGACGGCACCAAGATCGACAACGTGCCGCAGCTCAAGGCCTGGGAGGTCGATCGCGAGAAGCTCATGGCGACTTACCTTCGGGCATTCCTGCGCCAGGCGCTCGAGGGAGGGTTCTTCCACGCCGACCCGCACCCAGGGAACGTGCTCTGTACCCGAGACGGAAAGCTGGCGCTCCTCGACTTTGGCATGGTGAAGCGGCTCCCAGACCACGTTCGCTCGGGCCTCATGAAAGAGCTCTTTGGAGCGTTCTTCGCCAATCCCAAGCTCTACGTGGACGGGCTCATTGAGAAGGGGGCCATGGGTGAGGCGGATCGGCGTGCCGTCGAGGAATTCGCCGCCAAGGCGTTTAATGACCCTGACACGCGGCGCATGATCTTCGACCATGACGTGAAATCTAAGGGAGAGCTCATGGGCTTGCTCAACGTGACGTCGAGCTTGCTCAAGGGGCTTTCCACGTTTCGCACTCCGCCCGACAACCTCATGTTCATGCGGGCGCTCGGAATCGTGACCGACGTGGCCAGGGAAGTCCTTCCCGAAAAGACACCCAGCCAAATTGCCACGCCGGTGCTCATGCCGGTGTTCACCGGGTTTCTCGCACAGCACCCCGAGTACCTTGCGCTCACCTCCCAAGCGCCGCCCGTCATGTAATTTTCTGCTCGTCCAGTCCAACAAGGGCTAACACTCTGAAATAGAGCCCAAGGTTAGCAGGCGCTACCTCTGCATCTCGCTTCTGAGACAAGCCCTCCTTTGTTACTATCCGAGCGATTTGTTGCCAGGGGGAGGTTCAATGTCAAGACACGGCTGGGCCGCATGTCTCGTGTTGTTCGTTGTTGCCTGCGCTGAGGCATCGCGTCCCGGAACCGGAACGAAGGACGCCGGATGGGAAGAGCTCAAGCCCGTTCCGGACGCGGCGCCAATCGATGCGCAGCCAAGGTTTCCATTCGGTGCCGAGTGCGAGACCTCATTGGATTGCGCCTCAAACCTCTGCTGGAGACGAGATCCTGGCGATTCCAAGGGGCGCTGCACGAATCGGTGCACGAACAGCTGTCCACCGCACTTCGAATGCAAGACCGTTCGCTTTGGCGATACCGCCGACATGGACATCTGCGTTTCTGCCGAGGAGACCTTCTGCGACCCCTGCCAGGTCCACCGCGACTGTGGAGATAGCTCGGACCTGTGCATTGAGCTGACCGGTGGGAAGTTCTGCACGGTCGACTGCTCTGAAGATCCCACGGTGTGCCCTGCCGGGTTCCTCTGCCGCCACCTGGGCGGTCAAACCGATATTGCCGACGCCTGGCAGTGCGTCCCGAAGAATGGCCTGTGCTGTATCGATGGCGATGGGGACTCGTTCGGAAAAGGGTCCGGGTGCCTGGGGACCGACTGCAACGACATGGAGCCGCGTGCGCACGACGGTGCGTCGGAGGTCTGTGACGGCGTTGACAACGATTGCAAGGACGGCGTGGACGTGGGGGTGGTCGATTGCAAGAAACCCTCGTGCGAGCTGGGCCCATTTGGATACTTCGAGCGAAAGGGGGAGCCGTGCGTCGAAGCGAAGTGCGTGCCTCAGGACGCGACGAGCTGCGGCTTGTACACGTGCAATGGAGGCGGCGAAACCGGGACGGCCTGCGCCACTGCCTGCGACGTGGAAGATGACTCCAAGTGCGCACCTCCGGCCCACTGCGAGGAATCGGAATGCGTGGAAGATCAACCCAACGGTACGGCATGCGACGAGTCCTCTGACTGCACGAGCGGCCATTGTCAAAACGGCTTCTGCTGCGCGAGTGGCGACTGCTGCTCGCGGGCCAATGACTGCCCCACGTTTGGCACGTTTAGCCCAGTCTGCGAGGACCCGTCTACCTGCCAGGGCAGCCGCGGGGCTGCGACCTGCGTGAACAACGAGTGCGGAACTGTGGATGGCATCGCCGACGACTCCGCATGCGACCAGAAGACCGAGGCGAGCACTTGCGGCTATTACAAGTCCGTGTTCTGCAACGGCGGAAACGCGCAGAGCACGCCGCCATGTCCGACCTCCTGCACGACACACGACGACTGCGATGCAAGCGCCTTCTGCGACCCCATTTCTCGCTCGTGCAAGGAGGACTTGAACGACGGTGCGGCCTGCGGGACTGACAGCCAAAGGTGCAAGTCGGGGCACTGCCAGAACGGCTTTTGCTGCGATTCGGGCGATTGCTGCTCGTCGGAGACGAACTGCCCGTCCAAGTACTCGGACCCTCCGAAGTGCACCACGGCGTCAGCCTGCCAGGGAACGCGGGACGTCGCGCAGTGTGTCGAGAACACGTGCACGACCTCGCTTGGCGTCGCGGACGACTCCGCGTGCAGCATCATGGTGCTCGCCGATGATTGCGGCTTGTACAAGGAGATCTACTGTAATGGCGCCGTCTCCCAAGACCCGCCGACTTGTCCGACCACGTGCATGAGGAGCGAGCAATGCGACGACGCGGCGTATTGCAGCCTCACCGGTGCCTGTGTTCCCGACGAACCCAACGGCCACGCTTGCAAGGCCGACGACCAGTGCCAGAGCGGTCATTGCCAAAATGGATTCTGCTGTTCGTCGGGTGATTGCTGCGCCACGGACAACGATTGCAATGGGTACGACAAGGTGGCCGCGTGCAATTCCCAATCGTCCTGCCAGGGGACCCGAATCGAAGGGTCGTGCACCGCGTCGTTCCAGTGCTCCACGATGACGGTAGACGACGACTCCGCCTGCGCGGGGTTGCTCGCGAACGATTGTGGCCCGTATCCAGGGGCGACGTGCACGCCTGCCTCGGGGCAGCCGCCCGATCAAGCCGCATTGTGCAGCACGAGCTGCACCGAAGATTCGGGATGCGACCTGTCGGCACACTGTGACGACACGTCCTGCATTCCCGACCAGGGCAAGGGCGGTTACTGCGATGAGCCGAGCGACTGTGGGGATGGGCTTTTCTGCGTCGACAACGTCTGCTGCACCAGCGATTGCAAGGGGACCTGTCGGGCCTGTGACCTTCCCGGGAAGGTCGGCGAATGCGCGCTGGTTCCAGATGGGCAAGACCCCGACGCCGAGTGCAACAGCGTGAGCTGTGCCGGGTACTTCTTCGGATGGGCGGGAGACACTTGCTACCGCAAGAACGACGTGAACGACGCAGCGGCAACCTGCGGCGGGGACGGCGCATGCCGCAGCGTCGCCGAGGAGTGCACGGCTCAGTCGGCCCAGGGCGCGGGCTTCGTGACCTGCGACAGCTTCTGCCAGGACCCGGTGGCGGGAACGTGCCGCGGCACCACGGCAGGCAGCTGCACCAATCTCGACCAGGGGAGCGCGACCTGCGGCACCGGCGTCTGCACCACGAGCCAGCCGAAATGCATCGCCGGCGCCCCGCACGAGTGCACGCCGAACTGGGGCGCCGCCTCGCCGGAGACCTGCAACGACATCGATGACAACTGCGACGGCGCGCCCGACAACGGGATGGCCGGCGACGCGCGTGAGCCGAGCAATGGATGCAATAGCATTCGCACGCTCCCATCCTTGGGGAGCGATCAGACCTTCACCGAGAATGCCTTGACCCTCTATCCGGCTGGCGACGTCGATTATTACCGCTTCGAGGTGAACGAAACCGACAGCGGCTGCACGTGCTGCGCCTGGAGCTTCTGCACGGACGAGGACTACCTGGTCAAGGTCACTCTCAGCGTTCCGCGGGGGGCCGGAACGTATCGTGCCTGCATTAGCACCGGCTGCGGCGGCACCGATCGCTGCACGAACGTGGGGGCTGGCACATCGGGGACTCTCGAGCTCGGATTCGACGGGAACTGCAGCCCGACCTCATCAGATTCATATACCGTGCACGTCCGGGTCGAGGGGGTGGTGGCGCCGGGGTTCGAGTGCGCTCCGTACGAGCTCAAGTACTCGTTCATCACTGGTCAGTGCGGGTACTGACCGAGACCGGCGGGTAGTACTCCGGTCATGACTTCCGCCCCTTCGGGGACGCCCTATACATGTCAAACCGGAGGAATCAATCATGCCGACCTATGAATTCCGCTGCCAGAATTGCGGCCAGGTGTTCGAAGAGCACCAGAGGGTTGAGGAGCATGGCAGGCAGGTGCCCGCCTGCCCGCAGTGCAAGTCCTCGGACAAGGTGGAGCCGCAGCTGTCCAGATTTCACGCGGTGACCAGTCGCAAGGCGTAGAGCACCACCTTGCCTTGAGAAACGCTTGCCCCACATCGCAAGATGTGGAAACGCCTCAGCACGCTTTTGAACCCCACGTGAGTGAGGTGCAGGTGCGCCTCACCGCGCCGTCCCTCATGGAGCTCTTCGTCGAAGCCGGGCTCGCCCTTGCCGAGCTCATGGCTGGCGGTCCTCCACCACCCCCGACCGCGGAGTACGAAACCGTGACGCTTCACGCCCCCGACCGTGACGCCCTCCTCGTGGATTGGCTAAACGAGCTCATTTATCGCGCCGAGACGGACCATCGGGTCTTCACGCGGTTCCAGGTCGAGCTCATCGACGACCAGCATGTCGTGGCTGGCATCCAGGGTGCCGACCTGCCCGAGATGCGCACGTTCGTCAAGGCGGCCACCTTTCACGGGCTCAACGTCACCGAGACCGAGGGCGGGTACTCCGCGACGGTGGTGCTCGATGTCTAGAGATCGCATCGCCCTCGGGCGTCCTCGGGAGATCGCGCCGTTCGTCTACGAGATCTCGCGCGACCAGCGGCCCGACATGCGCGTGCCCGCGCGGATCTTTGCCGATCAGGGGCTCCTCGCCGAAATGTCGCGAGACCGCAGCATCGAACAGCTCATGAACGTCGCCACTCTTCCGGGGGTCTTCCGAGCGGCACTCGGGATGCCCGACATGCACGAGGGGTACGGGTTCCCCGTCGGGGGCGTGGCAGGCACCGAGCTCCCCGATGGTGTCATTTCCCCGGGTGGCATTGGATTTGACATCAATTGCGGGGTCAGGCTCCTCTGCTCGGGGCTGCGCTACGCCGACCTCGCGCCCCATGTCGCGCCGATCGTGCACGAGATCAGCCGAAGCGTCCCATCTGGCTTTGGCAGGGGAGGCCGATTCTCCCTTACACGAGATGACCTCAACCAGGTGCTCAATCACGGTTGTCCTTTCTTGATCACAGAACACGGACTTGGTGAACCCGAAGACGCCGCGTTCATCGAGTCCGAGGGCTGCCTTCCAGGAGCGGACGCCGCCATGGTTTCGGAGCGGGCCAAGACAAGGGGGCATGATCAACTTGGCACTCTGGGGGGCGGCAACCATTTCCTCGAAGTTGAAGTCGTCGAAGAGATCTACGACGAGCATGCCGCCAAGACACTTGGGCTCGCGATGGATCAGGTCACCGTCCTCATTCATACCGGCTCGCGCGGCCTGGGGCACCAGGTGTGCACCGACTACGTGAGGGTGATGGACAGAGCCATGGCCAAGTACGCGATTCAGGTCCCTGATCGGCAGCTCGCCTGCGCCCCCTTTTCATCCGAAGAAGGGCAAAGCTATCTTGCGGCGATGCGGGCGGCCGCGAATTTCGCCTGGTGCAATCGCCAGGTGATTGCCCATCGCGTGCGTCAGGTATTCGGCCGCGTGCTCGGGCACCGCCCCGGGCACGAGCTACGACTCGTGTATGACCTGGCCCACAACACCGCCAAGGTAGAGAGGTTCGGCGAAAAGGAGATCTGCGTGCACCGGAAAGGGGCCACCCGGGCTTTCGGCCCGTCGAGCCCCGAAATCCCGCGCGCGTATCAGGGCGTCGGGCAGCCCGTGTTCATACCTGGGAGCATGGGAACGGCGTCGTTCGTTCTCGTCGGGACGGACATCGCGGAGCAGCAATCCCTGAGCAGCGCGTGCCACGGCGCTGGGAGGAAAATGAGCCGTGGCGCGGCCAAGAGGCAGGTGGCTGGGCACATCTTGCGCAAGGAGCTCGAGGCACGGGGAGTTGTCGTCCGCTGCCCGTCGAACGCGGAGCTCGCCGAGGAGGCACCGATCGCATACAAGGACGTGGGGCGCGTGGTGGAGGTGACGCATCAGGCTGGCTTGGCACGAAAGGTCGCGCGCTTGCGGCCGATAGGGGTCGTCAAGGGGTAGCATTGTAGTTGCGCCTCGCAGCCGCATCTTTTCCCTGCGGAGACGGCTGATGCAGAAAACCAGTTCCTCGCGACGCGTGGCAGGGCTCGCGTTACTCTGCTATCTCACTGCGTTACCGGCTTCAACGCACGCGCTGGCGGCCGGTGACGTCGTCTTGCGGGTCAACCGAGAGGCTTTCACGAGCCCGACGGCAGCCTTGAGGCGATTCAAGCCTCCCGAGATCGTCCGACTCTGCTCTTGGTCTTGCGCGAGGGAACCACGCTGCATGTCCTGATAACGCCCGATTGACACGAGTGCGCGTGACGCTGGCGCGCCCACTGCATCCTTTTCAGGAGGAGGACCCATGGAGATCAACGTCAGAGGACAACTAGACAAGCTCCGAGGCAGGCTCAGGCAAGCCTCCGGCACATTCAACCGGGTGCGAGGAGCGCTTCGCGAGCAGGTGACAGAAACGAGAAAACGGATTCAGGAGGCAAGGCAGCAGCCCCAGCCGCCAGAGCAACCCACAGGCGGGGCGCCAGGTTAGGATCACGACACGTACCCGGAATTAGCCGTCTCGTCACGTTTTCGGCGACCCGCAGAGTACCCCGTGGGGGAAGTCCCCCACCCACGGTGTGGTCTCCCCTCCCCACTTCAGCAACGCGAGAGATTGCCGGTTCTTCTGCAATTCACCGTGCATGCACCACCTTCACCTCCTGGCGTGAATCATGCTCATCGAGCGCCATGTCACCCAACGCCCAAGGAGAAAGTGCATGCACAAGTCCCTTGCCTCCGCGCTCATGACCACGCTGGCCCTCTCGGGTTCGGCGGTGCATGCGCAGTCCGATGAGGCGCCGCAGGGTATCTACGTCCCGATTCCGAAGCCACGGGTCCACGCGATTCCCTTCGGCCCTGGGCCCAAGCACCGAGTGATATTCCTGAACCGCTCGGGGGGCACGTTCTCCCCCGGGAACGACGACTCCTCGCAGAACATTTCGAGCATCCCGCGCTCAGTCGCACGTATCCCCCCGTGGTCGCATGGCGACGAGAAGTGGGAGGAGTTCGTCGCGTGCATGAAGGACATGTTCGGCCGCTTCGACGTCGAGGTCACCGACGTGGACCCCGGTGCCACCGCGCACATCGAAGCGGTGATTGGGGGGACGCCGGGTCTTGTTGGCCTCGGCTCCAATGTGGGGGGGGTCGCGCCGATGTTCCTCGATTGCTCGGTCGTTGAACGGGCCGTGACCTACACGTTCTCCGAGGTGTTCCGTGGAGATCCCCAATCGACTTGTCAGGTGGCAGCCCAGGAGATCGCGCACTCGTTCGGGCTCGATCATGAAGTCCTCTGCGAAGATCCGATGACGTACCTGAGCGGCTGCGGGGCGAAGACCTTCCAGGACAAGGACGCGCCTTGCGGGGAGAAGTCCGCTCGCACGTGCATGTGCGGCGGTTCCACGCAGAACTCGGTACAGGTCCTTCTCAGCGTCCTGGGTCCTGCCCCCGACAGGACTCCACCGACCGCCATCATTATCTCTCCACCAGACAGCTCCCTGGTGCTTCCAGGGTTCACGGTCGAGACTACCGCCGAAGACAACACCGGGATTGCGCGAGTCGAGCTCCATATCGACGGCACGCTCGTCGAGTCTGACGAAACTCCGCCCTACTCCTTCTCGACCCCCAAGGGGCTCGAAAAGGGCGAGCACCGAGTTGAGGTGCGGGCCGTGGATGGCCAGGGGAACACGACGCCGGATTCAGTGCGAGTAAAATTGGTGTCCTGCACCACGAATAGTCAATGCAGCACGGGCCAGCATTGCAGCGCAGGTGAATGCGTCGCGACTAATGACAAGCCCAATGGTTCTGACCCTGGCGGTGGTGGAAACCCGGGTGCGGGCGGCGATGATCCCGTGGGCGATCCAGCCACGGAGCTCGTGGGTGGATGCCAACTCGGGGGCAAAGGTGGCGGTCTCGGGGCATCGCCCCTTGCGCTGGCGCTGTGCTTGACTGGGCTTGGCCTCCGGCGGCGCCAGCGGCGATCGAAATAAGATACGAAGATCTCCCGCCAAGCAAGCCAACCGGCTCCTCCCTTTCGCTTTCCTTTTTACCATTCAGCTCTTGCGTGAAATGGGATTTCTGGTTAAACGAATACGCCAAAATTGGACAGGAGAACCAAGGTGCCGAAGCACAACAACACAGAGGACCGTCTTTCCGAGATAGTGTCGGAGCACGTCAATCGCCTGGTAGCGGCGATTTCTGAAGCCGTTCGCGAAGACATCGCCGGCCAGCTCCGGGATTTCCTCGGTGGTCCTACGAGCGTTTCCAGGCCGGGCCGCCTTGCCCGGGCTACACCCAATGGGCGCAATACCCGCGGCTGCATCGCGCCGGGTTGCATGAATCAATCCAAGGGACCTAGATTTCGTTATCTCTGCACTGACCACCTCGGCGCGTCAAGGAAGGACGTCGAGGCGTGGAGAGCGGCAAAGGCAGCGGACCGCGCAAGGGCTGGACGAGCCAGCCGCGTTGTCGCCGGTGCGAATCGCCCTGGCGCAAAGAGCAGGCGCAACATGGACTGCATGGCGCCTGCGTGCACGAACGTGTCCAAGGGGCCGCGATTCCGCTACCTGTGCGCTGATCACTTGGGCGCATCGAAGAGGGACATTGAAGCCTGGAGAACTGCCAAGCGCGCCATGCCCAGGGGTAATTGACCTGTGTCCGGGATCTATTTCCCGCCTGGAATCAATTGCGAGGGCTCTAGATAAACTTCGGATTGGAAGGCACCATTCACGATCTTCCACACCTCGTACGGTGCAAGGGCTTCTCCATTCGAATCGAAGTCGCACGGACCGCTTGCTCCGTCGTAGTCGACGGCGGCCAGCGACTCCAGGGCGGCCTTCCATTGACTCGCGCGGAATTTCTGGTTCCCTTGGCCGGGGGTCGCCACCTGCATGATGGCCTCCCTTAGCCCGTCTTGGCCGAGCGCCTGCCCCTTTTCGACCTGTAGTGCCAAGGCGAGCGCGAGGAGGTACACGCCGTCGTAGTAATTCGAGATCCCTGACGTCTCGATATCATCGCCCACGACATCTTTGAGTTTCTGGGCGAATTCGTCGAACGGGGCCCCCTTGGCGTGTGTTGGTGACGTCCCACGCATGCCCTCCAAGGCCGCAGGGCGGGCTTTTGCGAGCGTATCGATCTTGACCGCGTCAGTGAAGAACCATTGCGCTTGGTTGAGCTCCTGGGAATCATCCCAGTGCTGGATGATCTTCACTGCTTCCCCGATAAAGGTGACCAACACGATGGTGGTGGGCTTGGCAGCCACGACTTGGCCCCACATCGCGTGGAGGGACTGCTCGGTCAAGCCGGGCTCAAAGACGACGCTGCTCGTGACCTTTCCCCCGCGCGCTTCGAACTCCTTCTTGAACGACCCGGCAAGACCCTTGCCGTAGGAGTCGTTTTGATATACGAGCGCTGCTTCATTGACCGTCGGGCTGGCGACCTTCGTCAGATAGTGGGCCATCGCGATGCCCTGGAAGTCGTCGTGCGGGATGTTCCTGAACAGGAATCCGCCATCGTCGGCGGTAGCCAAGTCAGCCGCAGTGGAGCTGCCTGATACCGTGACGAGCTTGTTCCCCTTGATGAGAGGGAGTGCTTCTCGCACCGCGTCCGAGTAATCGGGGCCAATCAACCCAACTATCCCCTCGCCAAGGAATGCCTGAATGCTCGACTTGGTGCTCTCCAGGCTGGTCTCGTTGTCCTTGACGATGAGCCGCAGTGATCGACCGCCGATCCCACCAGCGGCGTTGATCTCGCTTACAGCTCGCTCCACGACGTCCTGCACGACAGGGTATGCGTTTTCTCCTGAAAGGGCCACGCTAAGACCAATCGCAATGGATGGTTTCTCGGAGTCGCTGCTCCCGCATGCACCATGGGAAACCAATGCACCAATTAGGAATGCCCAGTTTTTCCAGTTCATGTTGCCTCCAAGCGCCGCCAATCCCCCTACCTCCTGCTCGAGCACGAGCAGAAGCAGGCGCTTGTCATGTTACATTTGCGGGGGCTTACTTTTCAAGACCAAGATCGCCAAGATCAAGATCGCCAAGATCGCCTTCGCTTTCCTGACGACGTTACCTGCATGATTAACGATTTGCGGACAGGTCGATAGGTCATGACCACTGGGTGAAATCGGCTCGGTTTTGGTCACGCTCGCGGCTGTCATTGCCTCGGCGCATGTCGTCGGGTACCTCTTCGAGCGCCTGAACCAACCGCGACTGTCGCCTCAAATGCGCGCGGGGGACCCGGCATTGTGGTAGCAAGCGTGGCAAGGGTAAGAGCCGGCCGCCCGCTGCTCGCCTACCAGCCCCGCTCGAGCGCCTCACGCCGCGCCCCGTTGGGATAGAGCTTCAGGTATTCCTCGACGCACGATCGGGCGCGCACGCGGTTGCCCGCCTTGAACCACGACTCTGCCTCCCGTGCCAGGGCGTCCTCATCAAGGGCACCGTCCGCGCTAAGCTTTCGCGCTCGGTGGAATGCCGGAGCGGCGTCGACAGGTCGCCCGAGCGAGAGCAGGATCCGCCCGAGCGTGAAAGCGGCCAGGGGTGCCCGGGCGTCACCTGCGTACTTGTCGAGTAGCTTATCGAGATAGGGGATGGCCTGCTCGGGGTGTCCGGACAGGCGGGCGCTGTCCGCCGCAAGGAACAAGTCATGCGGCTCGTCGCGCACGGCGTCGCTGCCGCCCTTGGCCTCAACCTCCTTGAGCCGGAGGTAGGCCTCGGCATAACGTCCCTCCTGTGCCATGGCTCGCCAGGAGCGACGCGGATGTGCTGGCGCGGGCGGCGCCGGAGGGGACGGCTCGGTCGCTTTCGGCGCAGCGCTCGGCGCAGGCGGCGCAGGCGGCGCAGGCGGCGCAGCGCTCGGCGCAGGCGGCGCAGGCGGCACGGGCGTGGCGAGCGGCGGAAACCACCGCTCCTCGGAGGCGGCGAGGACCGCGCTGTCTCCCGCCCAGCTCACGCGGACCTGGCCCTCGGCAACGCTCACTCGTGCCCGTGCATCGGCACGCTCGACGCTGAAGTCGGTGCCGAGCGCTGTGACCTGCACCGCGCCAGCAAGTACCACGAAGGCCCGCTGCGGACTGTGCGCCACCCGGAATCGCGCCGCCCCTGAATCCAGTCGCACTTGCACCCGGCTTGACGAGACCTCCACGAGCACGAGCTGGCTCGGCACCGTGAGTGGCTCGGCAGTCGAGCCATCGCCTAGCAGGATGGTCCTCGATCCAACTGGGGCGTCGTCTCTGCCAGGGGGGGACGCCTCCATCCCCACTTCTCGGGCAAAGCCCTCGGAGCCAGGCCGCATCCAGGCATAGGCACCCACCGCCAGGCCTGCCATCGTCGCTGCGCCGAGCACGGCAACCGCCTGGACACGACGGCGACGCCTCTTATGAAACTTGACGAGCATTAGCTCCACCTCCGATGGGCTCCATCGGGGGTGGAGGTGATCCCTCGCATTCGCGAGCCTATCGCTCAGCTCTTCCATCGACGAGTGTCTTTCTCAGCATGTCGGAGGCGGCTGCGATACGCCGCTTCACGGTGGCCAGCGAGCAGTCGGTCATGTGCGCGATCGTCTCAAGCCTCTCTCCCTGCACGTATCTTAGGGTCCACGCGATGCGCTGGTTCGCCGGCAGCTCATCGAGTGCCCGGTACACCCTCGCGAGCAGTGCCTTCATGTCCGGCGGCGCGCTCGGGTCTGCGACCTCTTCGTAGTCAGCAGCACCGTCGAGGCCGAGGCGTGCCTGGAGGCGGCGCCAGCGAAGACGCCGGCGAACCAGGCGCAGCGTGACGGTGATAAGCCACGCCTTGACCGCGCCTGGGTCACTGATTTGCCGAAGCCCTCGGGTAGCCGCCAGGAACACGTCCTGCACCAAGTCGTCCACCTCGTCACGCCTCCCCAGCATGCGAAGGCCAATGGCGCCCACGTACGCCACGAACTGCCGGAATACCGCATCGAGCGGCAGCGCCCCGCCTGCCTGTGCAGCCTCCGAGCTGAGCCCCAGCTCGCGGGATGAGCGCATCGCTTCCATCGTATCAGCAATGTGCAGGAGGGACCGAAACGGCTCAGGGTGTATTCTGCTTGGGTTCATGCCCCGTGCATTGCGACTTGCGATTTTTCTCGCAGGTTGGGCGATGGGTTCCATTGCGTCCGCCGACGTCCGGCTCCCGGTTTCCCTCGAGGTGGCCGGTTGCAATCCGAGTGTTTCCAAAGAGTTGAGGCGCCTGCTCGAAGTTGAGCTCGGCGGGCGGCTCGTCGAAGCAAATTCTCCGGCCTTGGCCGTCCTTCTCCAGGTGACCTGCCTGGATGCCGGTGCCGAACTGGTCGCTCGGGGTCCCAATCGCACCGTTGGGCGAACAGCCACGTCGAAGCTCGAAGGGTTAGCCTGGGCCCGGCTGCTCGCCCTCGCGTCAGCAGAGCTCTTGGAAACCCATGACCAACACGAGCACCAGGAACCTCCTCCGCCCAGCGCTTCGGAGCCACGCCGATCACGAGCCAAGCGGCCGCTGCACATCACAGCACTCGCGACAAGCAGCCTTCTCACGCGTCCAACGATGGGGCGCTTTGGCGGCGGCCTGGCGGTGGCGCATGCCCCTTGGTCTCGTGTCGGCTGGCACCTCGACCTGATCGCCGAGACCGGATCGCATCAGGTCTCCTCGGGCACCGTCGAGATGGATTCAATCTCGTCCTCGCTCGCTGTGGCGATCCACGCCGAAGCGGGCCACGCGACCCTCACCGCTGGCTTGGGCGGACGCATGGGCGCCGTGCGTTTTGGCGGCACGGCCTCATCGGCCGCTACGTCCATCGAGGGGCGCCAGTTCTGGGCGTTCTGGGCAGCTCCTGTCATGTCGGCATCGGTGCGCTTCGAGCTCCCCGAGCGCTGGTCGCTTGCCGCAGGCATGGAGGTTGGCTGGGCCGTGCGCCCTGCGGTGGCCCTGGCCGGCGAAACGCGCGCTGCGTCCATCGACGGACTAATTGCCTCGCTGGTGCTCGGCGTGGGCGTTCGGCTATGACTCTGGCGCGACGCCCATCACCTCGTGCGTGCGCAGCGAAACCCGGCCGACTCGTCGGTGAACCCGCGTTCTGTGGGATTCCGAAACGCCGCACGGCTATGGCCCGAAGCCTCATCCCACGCGCCGCCACGGCCCACGCCTACGGCGGAGGACGGAGCACCCCAGGGATCGACGGCGAGCTCCGCGCCGAGATCCGGCTGATAGCCGTCGTGACACCACTCCCAGGCATTGCCCGCCATGTCGTACAGGCCCCACGCGTTGGATTGCTTTTCCGCGGCCGCGTGGACCCCGCCCTGGGCGTTCTTGTCGTACCAAGCCAGGGCATCGACCGCCGGGTCAGCACCCTCACAGGAGCCGATGGCTCCCGTGTAGAGCGCCGCTTGGCCCCCGGCGCGGCATGCCCGCTCCCACTCAGCCTCCGTCGGCAGGCGGAAGCCCGCACAACCATAGATGCCCGCCCCCTCCGCGGCAGACGTCGGCCGGCACGTGCCGGCATCGCAGGTGTAGCAGGCCTCGAGGCCCCGAGCAGCGGAGAGCGCGTTGCAAAAGGCCGCCGCCTCGTGCCAAGTCACGCCAGTGACCGGACAGCTGTCGCCACACGTCCCGGCAGGAGGCGGGACGTAACCCATGAGTGCCGAGAAGTCCCGGCGCGTCGTCTCGATTGAGGCGAGCTCGAAGGCGCGCGTGAGGCGCACGAGGTGACTCTGCTCATCGTTTCCGCGGCACGGCTCGTCGGGTGGCGAGCCCATGGTGAACTCGCCAGCCGGCACGAGCACCCACTGCAAGCCCGCGGCGTCACGCCCACTCCCACTGTCCAGGGAAAGGAACACGGGCTCGCGCACGCCTTCGCAGGCGCTCACGGCGAGCATCGCGAGCGTTGTCACTGCCAAGTGGTCGAGGGCCACGACGCCACAGCCGCCTCCAGGGCGCTCCACAGCTTGTTCGTGTACGGCACCATGTCCTGCTTGTAATACCACCAGAAGTAGCCACCGATGAACCGCGGGTGGTTGATTTGCATGCGGTAGTAACGGTCGATGTACTCTTTCTTGCGCGAAGACGAGGACGTGCCGCACTCGCCAAAGCCGATCCTGGCGCTAGGAAACATCTCGCCGAGCCTGTCGAAGACCGCCTGCCAGTTGGGTTGGAGGCCGTTGCAGTCGTCCTCGTAGTAGCTCATGAGCACGTAGTCGAGCCCAGCCTTCATGCGCGCCGGAACGTTCGCCTGGGCCCAGGTGAACATCTCGTTCGAGGGCGACTCCCAGCAGTCCTCGTTGTAATAAAGCGTGAGCGCCGTGCGGTAGCCACCTGCTTTCACCAGGTCATAGGCACCCGCCATCTTGGCGACGACATCGGCGGTCTTTCCAAGCCATTCGCCGTTGATCTCATTGCCGATCTCCCAAATGTCGACCACGTCGCCGAGGAAACCAAGGTACTCAGTGGTCCGGGCAAGGTAGTCTTGCACGCTGTACTGCTTTACGTAGAAGGAGTCCAGGATCTCGCCCAACACATAGCTAACGCCGTGGATTGCCGCGGCGGCTTGCCGGTAGTCGGTTGCGGGCACGAGCTCGTCGAAGACGATGCGGGTAGTCGGCCTGTGCGAGTGCCGCCTGAGCGCTTCGACGATGTCAGGGGTGGGGTAGACCGAATCGATCGTCACGCCAAAGAGAGGCGTCATGGCACTCGGGGGAGGGGGAGGTGGAG
>JACQUZ010000139.1 GCA_016210055.1 Deltaproteobacteria bacterium
ACCTGGATGGAAACGCCGCGGCTCAATCTGAACCCGGCTGCCCCAAACACGTCATCGAGTTGAAGTACCAGCCCGCGTGGGGCAAGTACAGCATCTCCGCCGCAGGAGCAGTGCTCCGTGGCCGTTCTGAAATCCTTGATGAGATTATCGTCTGGGCCCACGGGGACCCGACTCGCTGTGCGACTGGCCGCACCAACACCAACCGCCTGCGCACCTACAAGTTCAACTACGGGGGCCATCCCGACACGGGCCTTCCCGTCCTCGCGAATGTCGCGCTCTACGGACTCGGGAAGGTGCCTGGCACCGACGATACAGGCGCCGTTCCGCTGACTTCCTTCGAATATGGTTCTATCCTCGGCTCCGGCGGTTTTTCGACTGGCTCCGGTGTGGTCGTGCAGCAGCCGGTGATCCTGGAAAAAGGGCTCTTCGTTTCTCGGCAAGCCGAGGGGGATGTCGTCCAGTCGCTGTCCGACTACACGGGCGACGGTCTCCCAGACCTGATCTATCGCCAGAAGGACAAGACGTACGTCTACCCATTGGAGTTCGATCCAGCCGACGACTCGAGCCTTCTCTTCGACCCCCGCACTCGAGAGCAGATGTACACGGATAAGCTCGGTGTCCGAAAGCCCCTTCCGTTGCCAAAGGACGCGGCCGGTACCGTGTGGACGAAGTACAGTCAGTGGGGCCAGGTGCGTGGCCAGCGCATGGATACCATAGTTGCGGAGCATGACTGGAACGGCGACGGGAGGATCGACCTCATCTCCGCTGACATGGAGAAGACCCAGCCTGGGGGCAGGCGCTATTGGACTATTTACCTCAACACGCCATCGGCAACCGATCGGTCTGGGATCGAGTGGAAGGAGCTCTCGCTCGATGTGACCCCGATTTACAACGACATGAAGGATGAGATGAAGCTCACGAACGTGGGCTTCTCGGACGAAACGTATTTCTGCGAATCCCGCTGCCGTTCCGAAGCTTCGATGGGGACAGGAGCCTTCGCGTGCAGCGCCTGCAATGTGGGGGTGAACTGCGGTTCTGAATGTAGCTCATCTTCAATGAGTGCGTCGTGCTGGAACCATTGCGAGGGAAGCTACGCCAGTGAAAGCTCGTGTGAATCGTGCTTGAACCGAGAACAAGATGTGTGTCACGCCTGCATTAGAAGAGAGGGCGAGGCGTGCAGTCATTGCGCGGGCCACCAGTACGACGTGTACAGGCAATGCGTCGAGAAGTGCTTTGACACCGGATATCGCCATTTCGCAAGCGTGAACCCAAAAGACCTGCTCCCGATTGCACGCCAAGCAAGCGTCGCACGCAGCGGGATCTGCGAGGCCTACGAGCACGACAACGGCACGCTCAAGCTCAAGACAGCTCCGTGCCCGAGCACCGAGTGGCTGACGGAGTGGAAGCTCGAGGACGTCAACGGGGATTCGTACCCAGACCTCGTGCGGAACGCAACCCCTGCGACGGTCCAGAGTGCGTCGTGCAACGCGTGCCCAACGAATGCCGCGAGCTGGGACAAGATCCCGCTGTCATGCCGATCCGGCTGCGTGAATGGGTTCGTCGAAGACCTAAGCCCAGGCAAAAAAACACACCTGAAGGTTTACTACCACTCGGGCCTAGCGCTGGTCAGCGACGGCGCAACTTGGAACGCCAAGTCAGAAGACCTCTACATTAGTCCCTGGGACGAATCACCTGTCCCCTGTGGGCTGGAGCGCACAAAATTGACCGCAGGCGATAGCCGCACGTACAAGGCGTGCGGACTTCGAGACGTGGATGGCGACACGCTCAAAGACTACGTCACAGAGACGGCCGTTCCATTTAGGGGCGCAAGTGGGGTCACGACCGGAAATGGGGTGAAGCTCCATCGGGTCGCCCTTCGCTCGCGCGGAGTTCCTAGGAGCACCAGCACCACCAATTTCGACCCCGGGTCAGCGATCCTGCTTCCGGGACGCATCGATATCCAGAATCGGCCAAATCCCGCCATCTGTGAGCTCTCGAACGTGTCGTTCGTTCGTGAGCAGACGAGTGGCCTGGTCGATATCACAGGAGATGGACGTCCTGACTACGTCTACCGCGGCACCGCAAGTACGGCCGAGGACGGAGAAGAGCTCGATGGAGGTCCGCTGAAGGCAATTGGCGCCTACCTCGAAAGCTGGTTCCCTACGTCGGGCATCACGCCGCGTGATATCGGCTGGTGGGTCCGAGTCAACGATGGCACGGGCTTCGGAAAGCCAATTAAGCTCCCGGACTTCACGTTTCAGCGCACGGGTGTCGGCTGCGACGGCAAGAAGAACACCTCTGCCGTCCTGGCGGCCCTCACGGACATGGACGGCGATGGCTCGCCGGACCTCGTGAGCAAGGATGGCGAGGGCACCCTGCGAGTCCGCAGGCTCACGGAAACTTGGAAGCTCTATCGAGCCGGCCGTCTCATCGCTGTGAACAACGCCCAGGGAGCTTCGTTCGTCGTCGATTACGACTCGGCGAAACGTTATGCAAAGCGGGCGAAAGGGCGGCTGCCCGGAGCCGAAATCGTTGTGTCGAGTACTGCGAGGAGACTCAACCGGTCGCTGATTTTCGAGGAGCCAACGAAGTATCTCTATGGGGAGTCCGAGCTTGCCTACGATCCGGTTTGGGAGCGGTGGTTCTTCCCGGGCTATGGGCGCCGGCTTGAATACAGGTCTTCGGCAGGCGTGGGGGGAACCGGGTTTCAGGTGATCGCAAGCTACCGACTTCCCAATCGCTACCGGAAAGACGACCCACTCTTCCGCTACGCCACGCTCGGCAACCATGCCGCAAGGGCCAGCTACTTCACGTCCAGCGTGCCCTGGTACCTTCTTTCCACCGCCTACCTGCGAAACAATGACCAAAAGTCTGAGGAAGTTACATTCCTGGACGCGGTCGAACCCTTGCCCCTCTTTGCGGGGAAACCAGAAGACGCTTGCCGCGCTCCGACCGACCCCTACGATCCTCGGAAGACGGAAGATATCTGCTCGCGGGCGATCGTTCTCTACCCGCGGGAACAGCAATCGTGGCAGGGCTCGAAGCCGCCATCGACTTACTCGGGATTCAACTCCGATAGCCCATGGGTCACCTCGCGGTACGTCACAATGGAGGCAGATTGCCTCGGCCGTGTCACGACGCTTGCGAACTGGGGAGACACGGCGCGAACGGAAGACGACACATGCGAGGCGACGAAATACGCTGGTTTCCAGTGCGGCCAGTCCCAGCCCTGGTTCGCTGATGTCTTCTCGTCTCCCCCCATTCGCCTGGACGCGGTGTCGAGTCGGCGGCTTTCACCGTACTGCGGGGAGAACGCGCCTGTTCTGTCGCGAACGCGCACTCTCTATGACGACCTGCCCGAGGGTCAGGTTGGTGCTGGTCGCGCCACCTCCACGGTCGTGGAGATTTTTGACTCGTCGAGCGGGTCCAAGCGCCAAGAGCATGTGGCAGAGCGGATGGAGTACGATGGCTTCGGCAATATAGTCGCCCACTCGCGCTATGCGGGGCCGGACGGCAACACATTCCATAGAACTGTGTACTCGGATTTCGACTCATTCCACCTGATGGCTGGGACGAAGACGACTTTCGCCACGGGCTTGCCCGGAAGTCTCATCGAGAAGACCACATTCAATCCAATCACGCTGCTCCCCGAGGCGCTCACGGACGCCAATGGGGTGAAGAAGAAGACCGTGCACGACCACCTCGGCAGGCCGGTCGAGGTGAATATCGTCGATCCGACAACCAGCATCGAATATCGCCTAGCGTTTAATGACTACCGAGGAGACACCCCTGCGGACCCGTATTTCGCCGAGGGACGGAGCGTATTCACTCGGACCTATCATGACTTCGTCTTTGCGAACGATAAGGTTCTTCCCAGCGCGAGCGATTACACGGAGACCGTCACTCATTTCGACGAGCTAGGGCGGGTCCGCTACAAGGAGGAGCTGCTTGGGCCCGACTACGGCGGAAAACAGCTCGTCACCGAGTACACCGAGTACGATGTCCTCGGGCGCAAGCGCTTCGTGGCCGATCCGTTCGTAAGGGGTGAAGACGAGAGCAAGCTCTACGGGACCACGACCACGTACTACCCCGACGGAGTACCCAAGTGCACCATTCGGGCTCCACGAAACAAGGCAGGCGAGTCGCCCATCGAGGCAGACGAGGTGTTTCCCACCTGCGTGGAGCGTGTATTCGAGAGCTCGAAGCTCATCACGCGCTCGCGCGGGGCGAATGAGCTGCTCGCGTCCAAGGTTCAGTTCGGGGCATTCGATGAGTCGGTCCACGCGGCAACCGGGCAGGTGCTTTCCGTTGCCCGGAAGCAAAACGGCGAGTTCCTTTCCTACGAGGAGATGGACTACGATCGGCTCGGCAACTTGACCGAGGTCCGGCGTTCACTCGGACCAACGAGTGAGAAGTGGACGAGCCCCGAAGCCGGCGAGAAATTCCGGATCAAGTTCAAGCATGACTCCCTAGGGCGCGTCCTTTCGAAGAGCGAGCCTGACATGGCCGACGTGTTCTACGAGTACGACGGCTGGGGCAATCGCACCAAGACGTATTGGACGGATTCCAGCAACACCCTCAAGGAGATCCGCACGAGCTACGACGGTCTCGGCCGCAAGGTCGAGACGGTTTCTCAGGTGGGCGACAAGGTCGAGAGCCGTACCACGTTCCAGTACGACGCTCCGGCGAGCGATGCCAGGCACAGCCTCGGGACGTTTCTTAGGGGTAAGCTCGCCAGTGCACAAAGAGACGGCGAGGAGACGGTCTTCTATGGATATGACTTCCTAGGGCGCGACAAGAAAGTGGCATACGCTCGTGACGACGGCAGCTTTGTCGTCGAGAGTGCGGTGCGGGGCCCGAGCGGGCGCTTGCTGAGCACCGGGTTCAACCTGCCCGACAGCCCAGGTGGAACGGAGACCGCCGAATACACGCACGACAGTGCCGGACGCCTGCGCCAAGTGGACCTCTTCGAGCCGGGCGGTGCAGAGACCCTGTGGAGCGCCACCGAGATCTCGCCACGCGGGGAGCTCCTCAAGGCGACCCTCGGAAACGGTGCGAAAGAAGAATACGCCTACGCACCCGACAAGCGCCGCCTGCTCACAGAGCGGCGGGTACGGTACATCGAGCGCGTCGTGAGGGATAGGTCCACCGTCGCGCAGGAGCGGACGGTCACGGTGGGCAGCCTCGGATACGATGCCGACGGCAGAAAGCGAGGGTTCCGCCAGGAGGAGACCACCGGATCGGGGACGCGCGTGTTGGCGACGCACTATGAGTACGACGCCTTGAACCGCCTCCAGCGCGAGTACGTCGTAGATGGTGGCCAAAAGGCAAGGAGCGACCTCTATTCGTACGACTCACTGGGAAACCTGGTGGCCAAGCGCGACGACGTCCGGATGCTCGAGACCCGGTTTACGGGCAAGGCGGTCAATCCCGATATCCTTTGCAAGGTCAAGACGACAGGGATTGGCGGGGCGGCTTCGGGATCGTCGGGTGGATCGCCCAGTGGATCGCCCGGCGGGTTCGGGCGCTTCGGGCGCGTGCTCACCGGCTTGGCCGGCGCTCCGAGGATCACCGAGGCGCTCCGGGGATGCACGCACAAGACCAATGAGGTCGGTGCGCTCGTTGCGGAGCCACGTCGCAAGGTGCAGTACGACCTCTTCGGGCAGCCCCTGGTCATTGACCAGAGCAATTACCTTCTCACGATGCGGTACGGCGCAATGGGAGCGCCCGTCGTGGTCGATATCCGCGATCCGCAGGGAAGGATGCTCCGTCGGGATCGTCGATTTGGGAGCCGAATCGAGCAGTCGGTATTCGGCAATGAGACGGTCTGGGAGCGGCGGATTCCTGGCGTGGGAGGGAACATCGCGACGGTCCGGCGCACGTCCAAGGGTCGCGTGCTTCTCTACAAGCACGGCGACTCGCGCCACGACATGCAGGTGACGACGAACGACGCCAACATGTCGCAGAAGATGCTGTTCGATGTCTGGGGCGCGACCAAGCAGGACACCGGCGACCCGCAGAGCCCGACCTACCAGAAGTACCAGTGGAATGGCGCAGACGCGCTTGGACCTACCGGGCTCTTGCAAATTGGAGTCCGTCTCTACAACACCGAAACCGGGCGATTCCTCCAGCGTGATCCGCTCTTCGTCCCGCAGAAGGCCGAGGAATCCAATCCGTTCGCCTACGCGCACAACGACCCGGTGAACAGGGCCGATCCGACGGGAATGAACCCCTACATCATGGCGTACCACGGTTGGTCGCCAGCCAAGCCCGTTACGGATACGGCAATCAACGGCGCCAAGATCGCACTGGGAGTGGGCGACGCCGTCTATGGGATGGGGGTGGGCCTCTATAGGACGGCAGATTGGGCGGCCAGGATGACCCAGGACCCGATTGGGACTGGTGTGGCAACGCTTCAAAGTGCCGCTGACATCTGGGAGGCAAGCGGCGGTGGCTGGTCCGGGCTCGTGGGCGTGGTGAACTCGGTGAACCCCGTCGCTCAGGCGGCCGTTGGATTCCTAGAGGCCATGGATGCTTGGGAACGAGGGGATTACCGAGCATTTGGATACAACCTCACCAACGGCGCCGTTGCGACGGTTGGTGCCGCCACCATGACCGCCGGCCTGGCGAGCGGGATCGGGTCGGCCGCAGGGAGACTGGGAGCTAGGCTTGCGAGGGCCGAGGCGAGCGTGGCCAGGATGGCCACGAGTATTTCGGATGATGTTGCCCGTGCGGTAAAGGGGTCTTGCTTCTTGGCAGGGACCCTGGTGGTGACAGCGGATGGCTTGGTGCCGATCGAGGAGATCCGGGAGGGCGACCTTGTGCTCTCGCGCGATCCGGAGAGCGGGGAGGAGGGATGGAAGCGCGTCAAGCGCAGCCATGTGCGCATGGCCCACGAGATCATCGACGTGACGCTGGACGACGGTGTTGAGCTTGATGGCTTAGGGGTTACGCCAGAGCACCCGTTCTACGTGAAGGATCTTGGCTGGCTCGAGGCGCGTGACCTTGTTCCAGGAGATGAGGTCTACAGCTCACGCGGTGGGTGGCTGCGGGTGAGCGGTGCGACGTGGGTATCCAGCGACGAGGCGGTCTACAACTTCGAGGTCGAGGACTACCACACGTACTTCGTGGGTGAGCTGGGGGCGTTGGTTCACAACAGCTGTGGAGGGGCCGCAGGTGGGGGAGGGAAGCCGCTCTACAGGAGTATGAGCCAGGCGGAAGCGGATGCGGTCAGGGAGACCGGGGTGCTCCGGGGCGGGAGGCCCGGAGAGACGTATTGGACCGACTCCAGGTTCCGCTCCGCTGATAGAGCGCAGGACCGCCTGTCCCTGCCCAACCGGCCCGAGGTACAGATGGAGTTTAGGTTGAAAAGTTCACCTGCGATGAGCCGCGACGGCACACGCGTCGCGCCTGACTACGGCGGGCGCGGTGGAGGTCGCGAATACATGTCCACAGACCCAGTGGAGGTGGAGATAATCAATGTCCAACCATACCGATAATCTCGTGGGTCGCTCGGTCTCGGCCAGCATAGGCGAGCCCTGGGACTTCGAGTCTGATGCCGGCAAGAACCGGCTAAATGGAGTGGTCATTGCTGTTTCTGGTGCTGCGGATTCCGTTCAATGGTGCCTGTGTACCGTGTCGGAGTTCCGCAAGGATGGGAACCCCGTGAGGACTGTTGGCATTGTTGACCGCTACGCGGTACAGGATGATCTTCCGCAGCGGTTGGCCCGCGGAGAGAAGGTGGGCGCCAACTTCGTGTACGACGCTGGTGGCAAAGACCTAACGCCAGAAGACCTCAGGTCTGCTCTCGCCAGTAAGTCCGGATTGTCTTTCCTGGCTGGGTCTGTGCAGGTGGTGAATGACAAGCCCGACTGACACTTGCCGCAGGGGGGGTGGCTGACGATGCGTTCGTGGTTCGTGGCGGTGTCGCAACCCCCGAACAGATTGCACGTGGCATCGGTCCGCATCGCGATGTTCCGGGCCTTACTGGCTTCCCCTCTCTGCCAACGTAAGTGCGACAGCGGGCAATCCCAAGGAAGTGACTGTTATCGTTGAGCACGTTTGACCGGTTCGGCCATGAGGGGTGGGCATAAATGCCCCTGGCGGGGCATTTATGCCCATGGCACACAACCGCCTCAAGAAGGCATCTTCACCGACGAGAGCACCTTCCCGAACGCGGTAATCTTCTCGAGTGGGACCGGTGAGAAGCGCGCCGCGTCCTTGCGCACGACCACGGACATTTCTCTAAGGCCGCTCCCCTTGCGGATGGCCTTGCGGAGCGCGTCCTCGGCGGGGTTGAGGGTGGGCTCCTTGCGCTTGGTGACGGTAAGGACTCGGCGTGCGGCCCGGATCTCGTCGATCGTGGCCTGGCGCGCCATCTTGGTGATGAGCTTGCCGTTCTTCCTTACCGACACGCGCAGCCGGTCGAGGTCAATGGCTCGCGGTGTCTCCTCGGCGCTCGCGAGGGTCCGCGCGTATTGGGCCACCTCCTCGAGGAACGCGATCCCGTGCTTGGCCTCGTCGGCTGGGGAGAATGCCAGCGCGACGAGGATGTTTCTATGGACGGTGCGCCTAGTCTCACCGGGGAGCTCCTTCTTCAAGAACTCCTCGAGGGTCCGGTGCCCACCGGCCATGAAGAGCGGCGGCTCGCCGTCCACGAGCCGCGCCACTTCTTCCCAGAGCTCGTCAAAGGAGACGCTCCCCTTCTCACGCAGCTTGCGAACACGCTCCATGGCATCATTGAACTCCTTGCGACGAGCCGCGCTGGCGCGTACGAGCTTTTCGGTCAAGTCGCCTGGCTTCCGTCCACTGCTGCGCGGAGCGGGCTTTGCCTTCTTCTTGGCGTTCTTCGTTGGTTGCGGAGTCGTGCGTGACATCACGCGATTATCCGGGGGGATAATCGGGAAGGCAATATTCTTGGAGGGCGACGGGAGGGCGTGGATTGACGGGGCTTCGTCGGATTACCCCGTTCGGGAGAGGCGAATCGCTATTGGACAGCGAAGACGAGGTCGTCTTGGTCGTCGTACGCTCCAGTCCCGCACGAACCGACGGTTCCTTGGTAGCGGAACCTGGCGCGGATTGCCTGGAGGCTACCGGCTGGCAGGGTATAGGTCGTGGAGAGGACCTGGGCGTCGCGGGCGGTGGGCTTCAGCATGCGTTGCTGGCGTGGGGGGCTATTTTCGGAGTGCGGAGGCACTTGACCCGAGGCAGGTGACTGTCATACACAACGAGCGCTTGGAGGCTGCTGCGGTCGTGCCTTGTCAATTTCTTCGCGACTCAGGTTACTGGTACTCCGACGGGATGTTCAGGCAATGGACCGCACAGCTTCGAGCGACCGTTCGGAAATGGCTCACGGACGGTTTCAGGCCTTGCACCTTTGACCAGCGGCTGTTGCTTGTTCTTTCCACGCTGTCGCTAACCCTCGCGTCCTGCGATCCGCCTTTATCTCCACCCTCTGCTCAAGAAACCGACCGGGACGGCGGGATTGCTGACGCGGGACCCAGCCACCCAGCCGCCCGTACTACGGCCAGTATCTCCGGCACGGTCTGGGCACCGGGCAACTCGCCGGTGCTGGTGATCGAGAAGGACCCACAGTCGTTCAGGGAAGAAGCGATCCCGGTGTCACGTGCCCTCGTCTACCTTAGCGACGAAAGACCCGCGCCGATTCCCGAGGGTGTTTATTGCGAGCCCTGCGTTGAACAGCCAAAGCGCTCGACGCTGAGTGATGCCAAGGGCAATTTTAGGTTGGTAAACGTTCTGCCTGGTGAGTATTGGCTGGTCATCCAGAAGGCCCATTTCCGGTTTGAACGAAAGATCAAGCTCTTGCCTGGCGCCGATGTCGAGCTGCCGGAGGGCCACACCACGTTGCCATCTGTACATGATCCGGCGAATGGGAAATGGGTCCCGACGATCGCGCTCGCGGAGGGTAACGGCGATCGACTAGAAGCGCTCCTTTGCAAGATGGGGATGGGAAAACTCACGAGTGATTACATCGTTGTTCCATCGGCCATGGCGTCACACATCGACGTCTACAACAACGTTGGCGATGGAAACGGTGGCTATATAGAAGGGAGGTTGACCTCAATCGCCAAGGGAACGATGGAGGATCTCGTGTCCAACGCTTCCTTGATGATGAAGTACCAGCTCATCTTGATTCCTTCTACTCTGGGTCCGACATCGCCGTTACTCAATGAGGTCGTTCGGGAGAATATTCGGGCCTATGTTCGGGCCGGCGGGAAACTCTACGTCACTGACGTGTCTGCGCCTTGGGAAGACGCCGTATTCCCAGAGTTTATTGTCTTTCCGCAGGGGCGTGATATCTCGACCGATGAGCTAATTATTCCTGGCAACGGACCGCATGATCGTTATGCATCAAAGCACGCCAGAGCAGTCGATCCCGATCTTGCGGCATGGCTACAGTTGCAGGTTGCCCCGATGGTTAGCGTCGGGCCCGAGAACAGTCCAGATTTCTGGACTATTTCAAATTACATCGACGACAACGATTTCTCCGTGATCGATAGCTGGACGCTAATTGAGGATACGCCCGTCATTGCCACGGGAGAGGAGCCGGGCAATCAGGGAGTGCGTCAAGCGAAGCATTGGGTCGTCGGTGATCGACTCCCAGATGGGAGCGTTGGGCCGCTCGTCGTGACATTCGAACCCACGGGTTGCGGGCGTGTCTATTACTCGACGCATCAAACAAGTAGATTTCGTCACCGCGGTCTTATTGCTCAAGAACGTGTCCTCCTCTATTTAATGTTGGATCAATCGATTTGCGATTCGGGGATCCCGATCGATTAGGGACTCACAAGTTCTCACGCGCCATTGTGGACGCTCGCGCGCTGTTAGGGAGATCAAAATGGATGTGAAGCGACCCTGGTTTTCTGCTGCATGTGCGGCCTTCTGTCTTCTCGTCTCTCGGAATGTACCA
Organism: Deltaproteobacteria bacterium; assembly: GCA_016210055.1. Taxonomy (GTDB): domain Bacteria; phylum Myxococcota_A; class Polyangia; order Haliangiales; family SHYZ01; genus JACQUZ01. Next base: position 10,931 of record JACQUZ010000139.1, read on the forward strand.
GCCACAGAAGGTACCAAGGCCGAATCGGAACCTAGCTCGCGCGAAGAGGCGCCCGCCCAGGTTTCTTCGAGCGGTGCGATCTCGGCTCACATACCACTCGATTTCCCGACGCCTCGTGGGGACGGGCTCGGTGCTCCACTGGCTATTGCGTACACCGGAGGTGCCGATCTCGGTGCTGTCGGAGCGGGATGGTCAGTTCCCCTTTCGACCATCGAGATTTCGGATACCCACGCGCAACGGATACCGAGACCTGGCAATCAATCAAGAGTGCCAGAGCGCATCACTGTCAATCTCTTTGGCGAGTCTCATGTCCTTACCAATGTGAATACATCGCGAGTCTACACCCGGTATTACCCCATTGCCGGAGCGCAGTTCCTGGTTGCCGAGCGACTTCGTGGTCTTTCAGGCTCCTGGAACGTACGGAACGGAAAGGGACACACGTTCGTATTTTCTCCCGACGGAGTAAACCGGGCGTACCTCTCCGAAATTCGGGACGCCGTTGGCAACCGGATCAAGCTTGCGTATAGAGTGCGTGACCTTGAACTACCAATTGGTGTTGGACAGTATTCACAAGAGAAGCCGCTCGAAGTCTCACTGGAACGGATCGAGTACTCGTTCTTCAATCCGAAAAACCTGGATGGAAACGCCGCGGCTCAATCTGAACCCGGCTGCCCCAAACACGTCATCGAGTTGAAGTACCAGCCCGCGTGGGGCAAGTACAGCATCTCCGCCGCAGGAGCAGTGCTCCGTGGCCGTTCTGAAATCCTTGATG
>JACQUZ010000135.1 GCA_016210055.1 Deltaproteobacteria bacterium
AAGTGGTGAGCGGCGCCCTTGCAGGCTACGGCGGATCACCCGATGGAACCCGGTCCCCGCACGCCGTGGCAGTGCGGCGAGGTGCCTAGAACCAGCGGATGTCGGGTCCCGCGCCGGCGTCGGGGAACGTCAGGCATCACATGGGTTGGAGCACGGGGCGTTGGCGTCACAACACCAGCGCCGACGGATGAGTGGCTAGTGGGGGGCTAACACGGGTTAGTCCTTGTTCTCCAAGTACAACACCAGCGCCGCCGCCACCTCATCCTGGAACGCGCGGGCCGAGCGGGGGGCGTCGCCTTGGTTGGGAAGGTCGTTGACGAGCACCGCGAACGCCAACGGAGAGCGCGTCGCGCTCCCCGCGAGCCCGGCCAGGCAGCTCACGCCGTCGAGGGTCCCGGTCTTGGCCCGCACGTAGCGCTCGGCCGCACCACCGACCATCCTGTGCCCAATCGTCCCGTCGGCGCCGGCGAGCGCCAAGGCGGCGACAAAATCAGACGAGTAGCGGAAATCGCGATAGGCGTGCCTGATGAGCGCGACGAGCTGGCGCGGCGTGAACTGGTTGGAGTCGTACAGGCCACTGCCGTTCTCAAAGCGATACGTCCCCTCGCCAAGACCTGCCTGGGCGAGCCAGCCCTTGATCGCAGTGATGCCGCTCGCAAACGAACCGGGCATGCCCGAGCTTTCGGCACCGATGACCTTGAGCAGGGTCTCGGCCATGAAGTTATTGGAGTACTTATTTAAATCGCGGACCAGGACGGACAGCGGCTCGCTCACGTGGGCGGCGAGAAGCCTTGCGCCCTGGGGCGTAAGTCCCGTCTTGACCCCTTGCTCCACCTTGATCCCCCTCGCCTGGAGAAACGCCCGCAGCGATTCCCCGAAATAGGTAGCCGGGTGCTCGATCCGCTTGCGAAATCGCTCTGGCCCGGACCCGAGCCGTATCACGCCGGTCACCTTGAGCACGGTCTTGCCCGGCTTCGCGGCCTGTGAAACCCTCACGGACGTGCGCCCGTCTTTCACCGTGACAGCCGTGTTCTCGACGACGAAGTACTCGGACAGGGGATCGAGGAGCACGCGTGCCAAAGCTCCGTCCCGCGCTCCTGGCTGGACCAGCACCGCCACCGAGCTATAGTTGAGCGACGCTGCTGACACGGGGGCCCGAAATGCGCCGTCTTCTTGCTTCTGGTCGTACCCAGGGGGGAGGGTTTCCCCGTCGAAGAACGAGTCATCAATGACCACGGAACCGGCGATCCGCTTGATGCCCCAGAGCTTCAGATCTCCCACCAGCTTCCAAAGGACCTCCGTGGTCAGGGAGGGGTCGCCGGTGCCGCGGACGAACAAGTCCCCTCGGATCGTCTCCTTGCCGTCGAAGGAGTCGGCGAGGAGCGATGTCTTGAAGCGATACTCCGGCCCCAGGATCGCCAGCGCGGCGCCGGTGGTGGCAAGCTTGGCCACCGAAGCGATGCGAAACGGCGCGTCTGCCCCGCGCATGAACACCGGGCGTCCCGTGGACACGTCGAGCACGGCGATGCCAACCCGGGCGCTCCCCAGCTCAGGCCGGGCGGCAAGGGCAGCGTCAATCCGCTCGCCTAACCACCGCTCCCTCTTGCCCTGTTGTGCCCGCGCCGTGCTCCCGAGGAGCAGGACGAGCACCAAAAGAGATATCTTCCGCATGCCGCCCAGAGCTTAGCAAAGCGATGCGCTCGGTTCACGCTGCACTCGTCAGCTTCTTTCTCGTCGCGTCGGTCACGTCTTGGTGCGCCGGGTGCGCCGGGTGCGCCGGGTGCGCCGGCCGAGGACCCAGGACCGACCCCGACACCCTCGTGTACATCTTCAACGAGCCGGACGTTGACGAGCTGGATCCGCGGTTCGCCTTCAACTCCAACGAGGTGAAGGTGTCTCGCCTGGTGACGAGCGGCCTCATGGCCGTGGACCAGCCTACCCTCGAGCCACGTCTCGACCTCGCCGAGCGCCTGGACATGATTGATGCGCTCACCTGGGAGGTCGCCGTCAGGCCGGACGCGCGTTTTTCCGACGGCACCGAGGTCACGGCCGCAGACGTGATCTACACGTTCCGCTCGGTCATGGACCCGGCGATGAAGAGCCCGTTTCGCAGGCAGTTCGAGGAGCGGCTCGCGGGCATCGAAGAGATCGGCCCCAAGTCGGTGCGGTTCCGCCTCAAGAAACCACTCGCGACGTTCAGGACCGACCTCGATTTTGGCATCGTCGCGAGACACGCCGCCGAAGCCCAAGGAGGGCGGTGGAAAGACGGCCGCTGCGTCGGCGCCGGCCCGTTTCGCGTCGCGAGCATGGAGCGCGGGCACGTGGTCCTCGAGCGGAACGAGCACTACCACGGGGGCCTCTCGCGCTCGCGTCGCCTCGTCTTTCGCACCATGCGCGACCCCAACGTGCGGCTCCTCGTCCTCGTCGGCGGCTCCGCTGACATCACGCAGAACACGGTCCGCCTGGACGTGGTGAGCGAGGTGGCCAAGTCCCCACGGCTGAAGGTGCTCGCCGGTCCAAGCGCGGTGCTCACCTACCTCATGTTCCAAAACGAGGATCCCATCCTTCGGGACCCGCGCGTGCGCAAGGCCATCGCCTTGGCCATCGACCGAAGAAAAATCGTCGATAGGAAGTTCGGCGGACACGCGGTCCTGGCCACGGGAATCATGCCGCACGGGCACTGGGCGTATAGCGGTGATGTTCCCACGTACCCTTATGACCCTGCGCGGGCAGGCCGGCTCCTCGACGAGGCCGGTTACCGAGATCCCGACGGTGCAGGGCCTCGCCCTCGCTTCTCGCTCACCTACAAGACCAGCGCCGATCCCTTCCGCGTCGGCGTGGCGCGCGTCATCGCCCAAGAGCTCGAGATCGTGGGCATCGCCGTCGAGGTGCGGTCGTTCGAGTTCGCCACCGTCCTCGCGGACATCAAGAAAGGGAACTTTCAGCTCGCCTCGATGCAGACCGCGGAGATCGTCGAGCCGGACATGCACTTCGTCTACTTCCACTCCTCGCGGATTCCCTCCAAGGAGAACCCCGACCTGCTCAACCGCTGGCGGTACCGCAACCCCGAGGTCGACAGGCTCATCGAGGAAGGACGGCACGAGCCAGGCCGTGACAAGCGGCGGCTGATCTACGCCAAGCTCCAGCGGCTCGTCGCCGAGGAACTGCCAATCTTCCCCTTGTGGCACGAGGACAACGTGGCGGTGATGCGCCGGGATGTTGCCGGATACTCCATCTTGCCGAACGCACGGCTCGCGGGACTCGCACGGACGGGGAAGGAACAACAGAAACAAGAGGAATGACAGAAACGAAGGAACGCATGGACCTGTTCTCCCATCGCGCCGGAAAGGACCGCCGCGGGCAGCCCCTCGCCGAGCGAATGCGCCCCACGACTCTCGATGAGTTCGTGGGTCAAGGGCATCTCCTGGGTGAGGGGAAGCTCCTCGAGCGGGCCTTTGGGGGCACCGGGCTCCCCTCCTTGATCCTGTGGGGCCCTCCAGGCACCGGGAAGACGACGCTCGCGCGGCTCCTCTGCGAGCGGGCGGGGGCACGGTTTTCGCCTCTCTCGGCGGTGCAGGCGGGGCTCGCACAGCTTCGCGAGGTGATCGCCAAGGCAGAGGAGCGCTTGCGCCTGTACGGCGACAAGACCGTGCTCTTCCTCGACGAGATCCATCGGTTCCACAAGGGGCAGCAGGACGCCCTGCTCCCTCACGTGGAGGCAGGCACGGTAACCCTCATCGGCGCGACCACCGAGAACCCGTCGTTCGAGGTTACCGCGGCCCTACTTTCCCGGTGCAAGGTGGTGCGCCTCGAGGCGCTCGCTGAGGGTGACCTGCGGATCCTCATCGATCGCGCGCTTGGCGACAAGGAGCGCGGTCTCGGCGGCTTGCAGGTGGAAGTCCCTGACGAGTCGCGCCAGCGCATCGCCCACGAGGCCCAGGGGGACGCTCGCCGGGCCCTTTCCACCTTGGAGCTCGCCGTGGCCCTGGCCCAGCGGGGCGGGGTCGTGGACGGGCAGGTCGCGATGGAGGCGCTCCAGAAAAAGACTCTGCTCTACGACAAGTCGGGCGAGGAGCATTACAACGTCGTCTCCGCGTTCATCAAGTCCATGCGCGGGTCCGATCCCGACGCCGCGATCTACTGGATGGCCCGGATGCTGGAGGCGGGCGAGGACCCCTTGTTCATCCTGCGCCGCATGGTCATTTTTGCGTCGGAGGACGTCGGGAACGCGGACCCTCGCGCCCTCACGGTGGCCGTCTCGGCCTTGGAGGCTTTTCGATTCGTGGGGTTGCCCGAAGGCGCGCTCCCCATGACCCAGGCCGCGATCTACCTGTCCACGGCGCCCAAGTCGAACCGTGCCCTCACGACCTACGCGGCCGCGCGCAAGGCGGTCTTGGCGCACGGCGCCGCCAAGGTCCCCATGCACGTGCGCAACGCGCCCACGAAGCTGATGAAGGACCTCGGCTATGGGGCAGGGTACAAGTACCCGCACGACTTCGAGGGGAGCTACGTCCCCGAGAGCTACCTGCCCGACGAGCTACGCGGGTCGCGGTTCTATGAGCCTTGCGAAAGCGGGTACGAGAAGGAGATCGCGACGCGGCTAGCCCGCTTGCGGAGCAAGGAGTAGCTACTGCACCGTCATCCAGGATGCGCGGTGCTGGATCAGCTCCAGGTGGAGCTCCTCGGGGAATATGGCGAGGATGTAATCAAAGGCTTGCTTCTTCATCTCCTCGTCCAGCTCCTGGGGGAGAACCATGAGCCCTTCGTCGTTGGGCCGAATCTGGAGACGCACGACCTCAGTCAAGCGAAGCACGTGCAGCCGGTTGATGAACATGCCCCGAGCGAGCCCGAGGAACGTGTGGTGATACCGATCAACGAGAGACCGTTCCATCATGGGGGCAAGACTTTAGCACGCCACTTGCGAGCGGGAAACAGAACCTTTCCGGATCGTGATTCTTTCCACCACCTGGTGACAGCTATCGCCAGCTTCTTCCGCCTTTTCAGATAGGGGCGATGATCCATGACGTCGAAGCCCGCGTGTTCGAGCTCGAGCAAGAGGGCCAAGTAGACGTCGGCCCAGATCTCCGGGACGAGCAGGCGGCGCCGCTCGTCTTCGGTCAAGCGCCCGCGCGCTCGCTCGACCAGGAGCCTGACGCGCTCTGCCTGGCTGGCCGCTACCCGGGCGAAGGCAGGCGAGTATCTTCGTGCCAGGATGTCCTCCTCGGCCACGCCTTCCCTGGCGAGCTCGTCGCAGGGCAGGTAGACGCGCCCTCGGGTCGCGTCCTCTGCGACGTCCCGCACGATGTTGGCTAGCTGCAGGGCCACGCCCATGTCCTTTGCGTAGGCCGTGGCACCGGCGCTCCTCACGTCGAGGATCTCGAGGCAAAGCTCGCCGAGCGTCCCCGAGACTTGGGCGCACCACCTTTCGAGCTCGGGATAAGACGGGAAGCGGCGTGGCTCGATGTCCTGTTCCAGGGCGTCGAGGATGGTCTCAAAATGAGCGCGCGTGAGCCGGAAGCGGCGTACCGCGGTGACGAGACGCGCGGCAATCGGGTGCGACGCCTGGCCCGCATACACCGCGGCGAGCTCTCGTCGCCAGGCGCAAAGTCGCACGTGCGCTTCCTCGGGTGGATACCCGGCGTCCGCCTCGTCGTCGGCTGCGCGCAGGAAGCGGTACACGTCGCGGAACGCCTCGCGGCGCTCGGCGGGGAGGAACATGAGGGCGAAATACAGGTTGGATTGGCTGCGCTTGGCGAGCTTGTGCCAAAAGGAATCCTCGGGCATTGACGAAGGGTTGGTCATGTCCTCTCGCCAGGGATCGGGAATCGGCTCGTCATCGCCAGTGTCAAGGGCACGATTCCGCGGCGTACCGCCTGTCCCAGGATCCAAGCCTTGTCCACCAAGGTGAGGGTCGCCCGCTCGCCGAACACGTCGTGGGCCCGCTCCTCGACGCGGGACAGGGCGCGTATTCCGCCGTGCCAGAACAGCGAGATCTCGACGGCGAGGTCCTCCGACATGAGGTCCAAGAGCGGCCGTGCGCGCTCGTAGATCGCTCGTGCCCGGGCGCACTCGTACCGAACCAGCGCCGTGAGCTCGGGCGATTGCCGGCGCGCGAAGAGATCCTCCTCGGCCACGCCAAAATGACGGAGATCCTCTTGGGGCAGGTAGATGCGGTCCCTGTCGAGGTCGCGGGCGATGTCCTGCCAGAAATTGGTGAGCGCCAGCGCGGTCGAGAGCTCCTCTGCGTACCTATGGCGCTTTGCGTCCCGGCAGCCGAACATGTAGAGGAGCAGGCGACCCACTGGATGCGCTGCCAGGGAGGTATACGCCGTAAGGTCGTTCCACGTGGCGTGCCTGCGCACCCGAAGGTCCATGCGAAACGCCGACAAGATGTCGGAGAGGGGGGTGATCGGCAGGTCGAACTCCTGCGCGGTATGGCCCAGGGCGACGAAGATCGGGTGCTCGGCGACCCCGTGGAAGCAGCGAAGGAGAAGGTCCTCCCAGCGGTCGAGCTCCAGGGCTCGGCGCTCGGCAAAGGCTGGCTCGTCCGCGAAGTCGTCCGCGGTGCGGGCAAACGCGTAGAGGGCGCACACGTGCTTGCGCAGGCGGGCAGGGAGGAACCGGCTGGCGATCGGGAAGTTCTCGTGGTGCGCGCGGGCGAGATCCTCGCAGTAGCGGTAGCAAGCCGCGAGGTCCGGCTTTCCCGACGGACCTGGAGAGGGGGGCGTAACGGCAATGGGCCCTTGGCTACGCCCTTGGGTGCCGACGACATGACGGATCACTTTGAGACCTCCAGAAAGACAGGTTGGCAAGCTGGACCTAGGTTGCGGACGCGCTCGAGAATTTCACGGGCCCGTTCGGGCTTGACGTCGCCGAGCGCCGCGATCTCCGCGGCCACCCGATCGAGCAGCTCGCCTCGGGCGCCCACCGCTCGGGCCACGCTGCGCGCGTGGAGGGACATGTGCCCGCGCTGGATCCCCTCGGTGGCCAAGGCACGCAGGGCGGCCAGGTTGGACGAAAGGCCTGCTGCCCCTACCACGCAGGCGAGCTCCTGCGCCGAATCCGCGCCAAGGAGCGCGAGCGATAGGCGCGCGCCCGAGTGAACCCTCTGGGCGCCGCCGACAGTCCCTACGGCCAGAGGCATCTCCAGCACGCCGACGAGGTCGTCCTCCTCGGCGCGCCAGGTTGCAATAGGCGCGTACCGGCCACTGCGTGCGGCGTGCGCGTGGGCCCCTGCCTCGACGGAGCGCCAATCATTTCCGGTGGCCAGGAGCACGGCGTCGATACCGTTCATGATCCCCTTGTTGTGCGTGGCGGCTCGGTAGGGATCGAGCTCGGCAAATCGCGAGGCGGCGACTACCCCATCACGAACCCGGGCGCCATCTTCCCCAGATGTTCCGACGAGAGCCGCCTTGGGCACGCGGGCACGGACACGCACGAGACGCCGGTCGGCCAGGTTGGACAGGATGCGCAGCCCCACGCTCGTGCCAGGACCTGCCAAGTCCGCCAGGCGGTCGGCCACGGCTTCGGCGACCGTGTTGACGAGGTTCGCGCCCATGGCGTCCCGACAGTCGATCTCGAGGTGCACGACCAGCATGCCTCCGTCGGGATCCCCGGGATTGGACACGACCCGCGTCACGATGTCCTTGGGTCCGCCGCCACGCTCACACAGGCGAGCCGTGGCCGCCCCTGCCAGGGCGAGGAGCTCCTCCTTGGCGCAAAGGATGCGAGAGGCGGCGCCATCGGGATCCGCGACAGAAAGGAGCTGGACTTGTCCCACCATGATGGGAGAATCCGCCTCGGCGAAGAACCCCCCGCCTTGGCGTACCATGCGGGCAGCGTTCGACGCCGCGGCCACGACAGAGGGCTCCTCGATGACCATGGGAACCAGGTAGTCGCGGCCATTGACCAGGAAGTTCAGCGCAATTCCCAGGGGCAGGGAGTAGGTGCCGACAACGTTTTCGATCATGCCGTCGGCGGTTTCGACGTCGATTCCGCCCCCTTCGAGTGCTGCGAGCGCCGCGTCGTCGATGAGGTCGTGACCTGCATGCTCCCTAAGGAGCTCCCGGCGCTTCGCGACGGGAAGCCGATAGAATCCGGGGATACGGGAAGACCACTTCGACATGACCGCGAAAATTATGCCTTTTCTACGGCAGGCGCAAGCTCCACGCCGCGTGGATCCACGCTCGCCGGGACGACTTCGAGTCCGCGGGCCAAGACACTGCCACGAAAGGATTCCGCACGCTCCGGGTCGGGGAGGATCGCCACGATCAAGTCTCCGCCGCCCGCACCCGTGGGCTTGGCGGCGCCGCCGAGTTCCCGCGCGAGCTCGGAGATGGCGGTCAGGGACGGCGGCACGAGTGGCGCCGAAGATGCGCTCCCGAGGGAGCGGATCGCTCCTGCTCCCTCTGAAATAGCTGTAATGACCGCCTCATCCGATCCGGCGAAAAGAGCAGCGGCGAGGGCGCGTGCTTGCGCACCAATTTCGGCGATGAGCTCCGCGTGCCTTTGTGGCGAGCCATCCTGGAACGCGCGCACCTTTGCCACGAGCGACGGCGTGTCGGCAGGCCTCCCCGTCCACACAAGGACCATCTGCGCGTCGCGAAGCCATGGGAGCTGCGTCACGGCAAGGGGTGCTCCGTCGGGAGCTCCGGGATCGCGGGCGACGAGGAGCACGCCCCCATGCGTCGCGGCGGCGACGTCCGCTCCTGACCCGCGCGATCCCCTGGGCGCTTGGGCCGCGCCATGGGCAGCGTGGGCAATGGCGTGGATGGTCGCCTGGGTTGCACGCCGCGCAGGGCTGGTCTCGACGGAATCCTTGCTGATCGCCACCGCAACGGCTGCGACCGTGGCTGCGGCGCTGGACCCGAGCCCGAGCTTGCGACCGTCTCGTTCCAGGGAGCTCGCGTCCACGACGACGCGTGCCGCTGCTCGTGCCTCTACGCTTCCGTCTCCAAATCGCCATGCCACCTGATCGCGCACGGCTTGCAAGAAGGGGGACAGAACCGCTTGGGCCTCCTGGATTCGGGCGACGACTCGACGGTCCACCGCCAGAACGACCGCGGGATGCCCATGGAGCACGGCGTATTCCCCGGCCAAGAGGACCTTGCCGGGCGCGGTCGCGATCATGGAAGGAGCTCCACGCCGGCGCCCGGGCGGCAGGGGATCACCGACGTGATCCCCGCGACCGAAGACAAGGCCGCGGTCACGCGCGCTTCGTCTTCCGGTGCGCACAGGACCTTGACGTGGGGTCCGGCGTCGATGGTGACGAACGCCTGGGTCCCGTTCCGACGCAGCGCATGCATGGCCAAGATGGCTTCGACGGTTGGACCGCGGAAATAGAGGATCCCCGGCCTGGCCGCGAGCGCGCTGGCGTGCATGGTGAGGGCGCTTTGCTCGGCGATCTCGCCCAACGCGGTGAGGTCGCGGGCGACGATCGCCTTGCGGGCGGCTTCGAGGTCCTTAGGTACGCTCGAGAGCCATGCCTGGTAGTAGGGCGAGGTCTCCGCGGTGTGGTCCATGCCCGACCGGGAGGAGACCTGCTTGGGCGCCCCGCCATGCACGATACCGACGACGAGTCGCAGGTCCCACGCGCGTTCATCGAGCACTTGCACGGCATGGGCGTCCGATCCGTCGTCCTTCTTGCCGGGGAGCATCTCCACGAGCCCGCCGAAGATCGACCTCGCCGCCGATCCGGAGCCACGTCGCGCTAGGGCTGAGAGCTCGCGGGTGTCGGGGCCCAACCCATAGGCTCGGCAGGCGGCCACCGCCAGGGCGGCAAATGCCGACGCCGACGACGCGAGCCCGCTCGCGGTGGGGAAGGAGTTGTCGCTGGTCACCACGGCGGCGTGGGAGATCCCTGCCCGGGCACGTATCAGATCGAGGAACCTCGTGACCCTGGCCAGAGGCTCGCCTTTCGTGTCCTGTCCGTTCAGGAACAAGCGATCCACCGCCGAGCCGGCGATCTCCACGGTGGTTTTCGTGGACAAGCCGTCGAGCGTGAGGGACAAGCTGCCCGCCGCAGGGAGGTTCAGGGCGGAGTTCCGTTTCCCCCAGTACTTGACGAGGGCGATATTCGTCCGCGCGATGGAGGTGGCCTTGCCTGGGTGCATTGAACGATGGTGCTGTAGCACGTAAACCTGCCCGATGAGGTAAGATAAACGTGCTTGGGTACAGCCTCGGGGGTTGTCATGAGCCAGCACTTGGCATCGCCGCGTCGCATTCGGGTCACGCGCGTGCTCTTCGGCGAGCAGAGGGACCTCCCGGACTCCTCGCCGTGCATGCCGCTTCCGCCGGACCTTGACCTCAAAATCGGTGGCGGCGCGCTCGTGCGCGACAGGTGGCTCGAGTTCATGGGCACGGATGGGGCCGTGCACGTGCAGCCAGCACGCTTTGGCAAGCTTTCGGATGCAGCTCCAGGCGCCGAGGTGCTTGTGGACGCAGCGCATGACGCGGCGGACCCGGACGAAGCGCGCCTCTTGTGGCACGTGAAGGTGATGGGACCCGTGCCTACTCCACGGTGACCGTGCGCGTCACCTTGATTTCGCCCGACTCGACGGTCCAGACGCAGACGAAATACGGCGCGAGCCGATCGCCCGTGGCCACGTCTAGGTTCACGGTCCCCGACGCGCCATGGAAGTGGACTGCACCGGAGTTGAGCGAGACGCGGGTGGCCGCCCATTCGCCCGGAGGCGCGGGACTCCCCGATATGAGCTTGCCGATCGCGTTCGTGATGGCTTCTGTGTCGGTGGCGCTGCGTGCCACTTCAATAGCCATGGCGGCCAGGTAGGCCGCGTCGTAGACGTTTTCGGAGTAGGTGAAGGGCGGCTTGCCGTACTTCTTCTGAAAACGCACGGAGAAATTCTTCAGCTCTTCGCCAGCGGTGGTCGAAGGATCAGGTCCGCACTGGGTCGTCCCGATCGCCCCGTTTAGCACCTTGGGATTCTTGAGCTTCTGGATCAGGGTAGGATCCTTGTTCCCATCGCACAAGAAGACCTTGTGCAAAGCGGAGGCAAGCCCGCGGCGTTCCGCGTCGTCGATGAGGGGAACTCCGTCGGCGATAAAGGTGATGAACACGATCCCCACCCCCTCCTGTCCAAGGAGCTTGTCGCAAGGGTCGAGCACGTGTCCAAAGTCCTGTGCCTCTGGGTCGTAGGGCGCCATGACGACGTTCCCTTCCGGGAGCTTGAGGTTCTCCTTGGTGCTCTGCGCGAGCCCGCTGCCCCAGGAGTCGTTGCGGAAAACGAGGCAGGCCTTGTCTCGCCCGCTGTCGATGATGGCCTGCGCAAGAACAATCCCCTGCACGGCATCGGATGCGACGAGCCGGTAGAAGAAACCACCGTCGCTTAGCGACGTGAGCGCAGGCGATGTCGCCGATGGGCTTATGGTGAGCGTTCGGCCCGTGCGGATCTGGTCCACAATGGCCACGACGCCGCCGGAGAACATGGGCCCGATGATCACTGGGCTCCGGCGGTCGATGAGCTTCTGGTACCCTTGCCGGGCCCCATCCGGAGTCGTCCCATCGTCCACGATGAAGATCTTGACCGGTCGCCCCTCGAGGACCCCGCCCCCGTCGTTGATTTCCTCCAGGGCGAGGTCAAAGGCGTTGTTGAACTCGACGCTGAGGCTCGCCAAGTCGCCGGTGAGCGACGTGAGCACGCCGATTTCGACCGGCTCCTTTTCGACATGGGGCGCGCCCTCGCAGCCTGCGGTGATGAGGATCCCGGTCATCACGACCGCGCGCCATGCGTAATGCTCCCTCCCGACCCCACGTGTTGCCATGACAGGTCTCCTCTGGCCGAGATCATTTTAGATCAAGGTCAGGGGTTACGGGACGGGTACCTTTCGACCCGAGGAGGGCACGGGACGCAGGCCTGGGTGGCAGGGTGTGCTCCATCACGCCTACTCCCCCTCGGGCGGCGGTACAATTCAAGTGGCTTGCTCTTGGCCCAAGAAGTAGAGGAGGTTAGTCAATGCTCCGAGCCAACCTTTTCACGCTGCTCTTGGTTTTCACGGGATGTGTTGGTTCACGGCCGGACCAGGGCGGTCCTGATGCTCGACCCGACGGCCACGTTGCTCCTAGGGATGGTGATGCGGATAGCGGCGGCGACGGCGACGTTGCGACCCCGGACGGCAGCATGGCTGACGGCGAAGTGGCGGTTCCAGACGCCGGAATGGACGCGGTGCCGACCCCGGACGGTGGCACCGACAACGAAGCAGACGGTGGAACGTCGGTGGGATTTATGGCCTGCGGCTCTGCGGGCAGCACCGATCCCAACGTGTTCCTCGAGCTCGGGCACGGCTTCAAGGTGGACAAGTTGAGCCGGGAAGGGGACCGACTCTTGAGCAGGGACAACGCTGGGGACTCGGCCGGGCATTGGGTTCTTTGGGATACCTCGACGGGAAGCCAGCTCGCCAATGGGTCGGTGAGCATGACGAGTCGGGCGGTCGCACTGATGGCTAAGGGTACGATGGTCATCCAGTCCTCGTCTGGCTACGAGCTGAGGTCGGCTCGGAACGGCCAAATCCTTGCGACCATACCCGCCGCTTCCACTACTTTTGGCGGCTTGGCAGCGGATGGCAGCTACCTGTGGGTGGCTTCCACCACAGGGATCAGCGCTTGGTCGCTTTCGGGAGAACTCATCATGAGCCGAAGCGGCGATTACCGCTACGCGAACGTCTTCGCGGCGGACAAGGAACTTCGCGTGGCCAAGAGCCCATCCGGTTCCGCCGTGATTGAGCGAATCCAGATCCCAGGGGGCGAAACCTCCGTATCACCCACCTTCAGCGGCGATTTCAAGTCCTGGTTCGCGGATGGCGAGCGCTTCCTCGCCACCATCTCCGATAACGTGGTCGTCTATTCCAAAACGGCCACTCGAGATGCCCTTGTCGCGAGTGAAGCGACGCTCGTAGGGGGCTACGGAGACCACTTCTGGATTTGGATGGATCTGAAGCGGAAACTGAGCATCTACAAGGTTGGGGAGGCGACTCCAGTCGTCACCCGCTCTGGATGGGAGGTTTTCCCAGCCGGTTCCATGATTCTGAACCGGAGCGCAATCGGCAATGAGGGCATATCCAAAATCGAGACGTTCAGGCTCGACCCCGCGGGTGTTGTCGAGAGCGGCGCTTTTGAGATGCCGATGTGGGGATCAGTTACGTCCTTTGGAAGCGACCAAAACGGGAACTGGTCGATTGGGAACGAGTACGGGGCGATGGTGGAAAAGACCGTCGGCGCCGAGATGCGGACTTTGGGCTGTGGAGCAGTTCTAGGCGTGGCAGGTTCCGAGTCCGGCGTTGCCGCGGTGGCGACCGCAAGCGGACAGATCATGCACATAGCCACGGATGCGACGGGTCCCAGGATTCGAGGCACCATCCCGCTCACGAGCAGTCGCCTAGAGCTTTCGCGCGATGGAGCGATGTTGGCCGTGGGTCGCACGGTCTACAGCAAGAACTGGGACGACCGGTCGGTCAGGGTTTTTTCACTCGCCACCTTGGCAGAAACCTACTCCTTTAGCAGTACCCCCTATACGTTCGTCGACTTCGACCTCGCCCGAGGAGGAAGCCGCATCGCTCACCTTGAGTACATGAGCAACTCCAGCCCGCGGATCTACATGCGCAAGGTCACTGCCGTCGACGGTGCTGACGTCGTTTTTTCGGACCAAAACTACGTTGCGGAAAAGTTCCGCCTCTCTCCCGACGGCACGCGTGCTGCCGTCCCGGACAAGTCCCGGGTACCGAGGGTGGCCAGCCGGATCTTCATCAACGGGGTCTTGAGCAACGTGGTCTTCGGATATCCCGAAGGCTGGATTGACGATAACCGGCTGCTGGTGACGGAGTACACCGGGGGCACCATCGATGATGAACTTGTGCACGCCAACGCGAAGCTATACGACGCCCAGGGAACGTTACTCGCGTCGCCAGCGCTGCCCGAGTTGCTTTCCGGCTTCAGCTTCATTGCACCGAACGCGATATATACCTATCAATCGAACGAGATCTACGACCTTCAAACCGGCTCGAGCCTTTGGGTAAGCGACAATCCAGGCCGGGATAGTCCATGGCAGGGGCGTGTGACGTCGGGCGCGATTGCCGGAGACCATGCGGTCTATTCAATTGGCCATCGCCTCTACGTCGAGCGATACAAGCTTAATTGAGAGAGCCATCCCCGCGCTCCTTGCATGCTTTCCCCAAAGCTTCCATTCCACCCACTCGCACCACCCACGCCGCAATTCCCGCTTCCCGCCAGGCCTCGGCAACCTGGTCTTCGGCGCCGATCGCCACCACCGCACCCCCGCCGCCGGCGCCCGTGAGCTTTGCTCCGGCGGCACCTGCCTTGCGGGCCAGCGCGCAAGTCTCTTCGAGGCGGGGAGACGATAGGCCAAGGGACGCGAGGAGCTCCTGGGCTTCGTTGAATAGCGGGCCCAGGTCGAGCGATCGCCCACCTTCGACGAGAGCCGCCCCTCGCTCGGCGAGCAGGCCGAGCTCGGTGAGGACGGCGTCCGCCATCGCTTGATCCTCTCGCCGCCTGCGCGCCACGTCGGCGACACGGGCGGCGGTGTCCCTTGGAACGCCCGAGAGACCAATGGCCACCTGGAACGGCGCGGCGGCGATGGGCTCGAGGCCGACGCCGCGGCGAAAGACGCCGATGCCGCCCCGCGTCGCCAGGGCCACGTCGACACCAGAAGGGTTGCCGTGGAACACCCGCTCGCCCTGCATGGCCGCGCGCTCGATTTCTTCGTCCGAAGGAGCGCGTCCGTGCAAGGACGCGAGGGCCCGGGCAACGGCCACCGATAGGGCTGACGAGGAGCCGAGGCCCGCCCGCGCGGGAAGGGTGGCTTCGGCGCGCACGTGGTGCGGGAGAGGAATGCCCAGAAGCTCCTCGGCAATCATGCGCATGGCTCGCGCTGGGCCTTCGTCATGGTCTTCACTGCTTCCCCGCGGTTCCGTGCAAAGCCCCCACTCGGGGACCTCGAGACGCCACTCGCGTGCAGGCGTGACGTGCGCCGTCACGTCGAGCCCAATCGCCGCCGCGAGCGCCTTGTGCCCGTACACGACCGCGTGCTCGCCAAGAAGGATGACTTTCCCGAGGCCGCGACCGATTCCGCGACCGGGACCAGCCGTTATCACCGTGACCCGCCCACGCCCAGGTCGAAAAGCCATTGCCTGAGCTCGCCGGTGACCACGCGCGGCGCATGGGCGAGATCGCGGGAGCTCCTGCATGCTGTGAGCAATGTGACGGCTCGCACCGACGCGACCACCCCCTCGAGGAACTGAACGACCCCAACGTATCCGCCCTTGCGATGGGCCCGCAGCACCGGGGCTGCAAGCCCCCCCGCCTTGGCGCCAAGGGCCAAGGCGCGCGCCACGTCGTGGCCGCTCCGCAGGCCACCCGTGGCGATGATCTCTAGCCCTTCAGCGGCGCACAGCGCCACGGACACGGCGGTCGGCACGCCCCAGTCCCAAAGCTCTTCGCCGAGGGTCCGGCCCGGCGACTCTGCGGCTGCGCGACGGGCCTCGATCCCCACCCAAGAGGTCCCCCCGGCGCCGCTCACGTCGACGGTGCGAATCCCCACCTCCTTGAGCGCCCGCGCAGCCTCCCGCGAGAGCCCGCACCCGGTCTCCTTGGCGATGACAGGCACGTCCAGCCCATCGACAAGCCTGCGCAGGACCTCGAGCCCGCCGCGGAAATCCCGGTCCCCTTCGTCCTGCACGAGCTCCATGGCGGGGTTCAAGTGGACACAAAGGGCGTTGGCGTCCACGGCGTGGACGAGCTCGCGCACTCGCTCGACCCCCAGCTCACGCGCCGTGACCACACCGATGTTACCGAGGAGAAACACCGAAGGAGCGGCGTCTCGGACTTGGAATGTAGGGGTCAGCTCGGGGTGGAGGGCCATGGCGCGCTGCGACCCAAGACCGAAGGCGAGTCCCAGCTTCTCCGCGGCGCGCGCCAGGTCCCGGTTCAGGTCTCGCGCCGGGGCGGTTCCGCCGGTCATTCCGGAGACCACCACCGGGGCCAAAATGCGGCGTCCGGCGATGGTGGTGGCGAGATCGATCTCGTCGGCCGAGAGCTCGGGGAGCGCTTGGTGCACGAGGCGCACGTCCTCGAGGAGCGTGGACACGCCGCGAAAATCGACTTCTCCCGACGCGGCGAGCGCGAGGTGATCGGCCTTGCGCCGTGAGATATTCGGTTCGTCCCCGGACACGTGGTGTTCTTACTTTGAACCCGCCGGGGCGTCAATTCGCCGTGACGCCATTCACTGCGACCACTCGGGTTTCTTGGGAAGCTGGTCGAGCATCTTGCGCAGCTGCTCGACCGTGGTGGCCGCGTCGCCCAGGGGGCCGATGATCGAATGGGTTTCGTCGCACGAGTAGCACCGGTGCAAGGCCCAGCCCACGGCGAGAAGGTGCTTGAGCGCCGCGTCCAGGTGATCGCGCACCGCGGTGGGTCCCTTGTCGGAGACCTCGGCGTCAATGGACTCTAGATAGTTCTCCCAAAGGCTGCGCGTCTCGGCGTCGAGCTGGGAAAGGAGCACCTCTAGGTCGGTTTTCGGCACATCCTGAGTATACCTTGCCTTCTCGGATTGAGCCTACGGCGCGAAGTAGATGATGAACAGGACGGCCATGCCCCAAATCGCCAAGTTGGCCATGAAGGGCACGTCGCGCAGCATTTGGTCAGTGGGGCTCTCGCCCTGTGGGTGGCGGGTGACCAGGGCCAGGAATCGCATGATCCCCACGAAACAGAACGGTGCGGTCCAGAGCATGCGTGTCGTGCCGAAGAACTCGATCGTGTGCACGGCCCTCGTATAGAGGACGTACGAGATGCTGGTGAGAAAGGCCAATGTGACCAGGGCGACCCTCAGGTGGCCTGCCTTGTAGCGCGCGAGCACCGCCCGCGTGGTGCGGGCCTTGCCGCCAGGCTCCTTGGCCTGGGCGTGGGCGAGGGCAAGCTCGTGGGTGCGCTTTCCCAGCCCAAGCAAGGCGGCCAGGAGCCCCGTGCATGAAAGTAGCCAAATCGAAGCCTCCACGCCGATGGCAAAGGCCCCGCCAAGCACCCGGAGGAGGAACCCCGCCGCGATGCACATCACGTCCAGGTAGGCGATTTCCTTTAGTCGCAACGAGTAGGCGAGGTTCAACCCCAAGTAACCCGCCGCGATGAGGAAGAAGTACCAGCCCAGGCCAAAGGCCACGGCGAGCGCGGAACCAGCGAGCAAGGCGGCCCACGCAAGGGCTCCGTGAACCGAAAGCGCACCTCTGGCGACGGGGCGCAGCCGCTTGGTCGGGTGGGCGCGGTCCCGGTCCACGTCGATCACGTCGTTGAGCGCGTACACCGCTCCAGAAAGGGCGCAGAAGGTTCCTACCGCCAGGGCGGCGACGAGCGCGGCATGGGGATCGGTGAGCCTCTTGGAAAACACGAGGGGTGCAGCGACGAAGAGGTTCTTGACCCACTGGTGAGGGCGCAGGGTCATGACGAGCGCACGGAGACTCGACATGCGGGAAGAAACCTGCATCCCTGCCCTAGGGCGTGGCGGCGTCCGGGGAAGGAGGAGCTTTCCGAGCTTGCTGCCCGCCGGCGATTGCCGGCGAAGTTCCGGCGTCTGGTCCATCGCCCGCATCTGGCTCGAAGGGGTCACCGCCTCCGAGGACCTTGTCCCGACACTCGATCTTGTCGAGCTCCTCCGTGAGGGCCTCGCATCGGACCCAGAGCTTGAACATGGCGGTGCATTCTGCATGGGCGATGGAGTCCTCCTTTATTTCCGGGCTCTCGCACCGCTCGGGGGTCCAGGCGCCACCGTCAGGCCAGTGAATTGTCACGCTCACGCCGGCGTCCTTCGTCTCCGCCGCGGGCTTGTCCGCAGCGACTGCGTGGGCCTTTGACTTAATCGGCGTGAGGGCGGGCACGTACGTCACGAGTGCCAGGGCGCCGAGCATGACCAGGATGAACGGAATCGCCGCCTTGTAGACCTCGACCATTGGGGTCCGAAAGCGGAAACTGGTGATGAACAGGTTGAGGCCAACGGGCGGGGTCAGGTATCCGATCTCCAAGTTCAAGAGGAAGATCACGCCGAGGTGGTAGGGATCGATTCCATACAACGCCGCCGCCGGCGCGATGAGCGGAACCACCACGACGATCGCCGAGAAGATGTCCATGAGACACCCGACGACGAGGAGAAGCACGTTCAAGGCAAAGAGGAACGACCACCGTGAATGGATATAACGTTCCATCCACTCGTAGAGGCGCAGGGGCACGTTGGCGTTGATGAAGTAGTCCGTCAAGGCGGTCGCCGCCACGATGATGATGAAGATGGCCCCGACGAGCGCCAGCGAGTTGCGGGCGATCTTGGGGAGCGACCGCAGCTTGACGTCCCGGTAGAAAAAGACCTCGATCGCCACGACGTACAAGGCCGTGAGCGCCGCCGACTCGGGGATCTGCAGCCAGCCCATCACCAGCGTGAGGATGATGAGCGCCGGGATGGCGATCTCTGGGAGAGCGGTGATCGTAGCCTTTATGGCAGCCCCGCCATCGAATGGCGTGCGTGGCACTTTGTCCCGAATCGCCATGACTACGGCGTACGTGCCGACGGCGCCGATGAGGAGAAGTCCAGGAACAATTCCGGCGAGGAGGAAGCGGTCGATGGAGAAGTCGACCAGGGTGAGGGACGCCGATTGCCCGGTATCTGCCGTCGCCTGGGCGCTAATCCCGTAGATGATTCCGTACACGATAATCGGCAACGCGGGGGGGAAGAGGAGGCCGATGGATCCGGTCCCGGTCACGAGGCCCAGGGCAAACCGTTCCCGGTAGTTCTCCTTGAGCAGCGACGGCAGAAGCAGTCCACCCAGGGCGACAATCGTGACCCCCGAGGCGCCGGTGAAGGTGGTGAAGATCGCGCAGGCCACGATGGTGACAAGGGCGAGACCTCCGGGAATCCAGCCCACCACCGAGCGGGCAAAACCAACCATCCGTTCCGCACAGCGAGCTTCCGCCATGACGTAACCGGCAAACGTGAAGAGCGGGATGGTCGAAAGGGTTGATGCCCCTGCCCCGGTGGCGAGCGAGAGCACGCGCGTGAGCTCGCCTGCAAAGTCCTGGTTCAGTGAGGACGCTCCGAGGGCAGCGAAGGCCGTCATGCAGGCGAATATCGGTGCCCCGAGCAGGGCCAAGAGCACGATTCCGACAATGAGCAGCGAGGTCATGGCTAGTGGAATATGGGTTCTTGCGGAGGTGGGGGACGATTGGTGATGAGATAGAACGCGTCCACGAAGGCATGGATCGCCACGTGAAGGCCGATGAGCGTCGCGGCCAGGGGCAAGGCCATGACGGCGGTGCCCGTGCGAATGATCTCCCCTTTCTCGTCGGCGACGATTTGGCGCAAGGCCAGCCCACCGCGAACGAGCAGCCAGCACACGTAGACAGTGAACATCGCGGTCACGATGCGCACCACCATCCGCGCCCTGGGCGAAAGGAGCCGGGTGAGCATGTCGATGTTGATGAGGCTGTCCGATTGAGCAGCGAGCGCAGCCCCCAGAAGCCCAATGAAGAAGACCGAGTAGCGGATCAGCTCGTCAATCCAAAAGGGGCAGGGTGGCATGACGTTGCGAGTCCATGCCTGGTAGACCCCCAGGAGAACGAGCACCACCAAGCACGAGACGAGGGCGATCTCCTCAGCCTTGGCTAGCCCCCGATCCACGGCTCGCAAGGCGGAAATAATCCCCGGCTCGGGGGGCGCTTTAGGACCTTGAGAGAGCTCGTGCTTGGCGTTCGCCGCGACGACCTCCATTTACTTCCTTGCCTCGGCCAGCGTCTTCTTGACCTTCTCGAGAAGCTCCTTGGAGTACAGCTTTCCCACGAGCTCGTCCCACACCGCGCGTCCTTCCTTCTCGATGTCGGCGAGCATGGCCGCAGGTACCTGGACGAACTGGACGCCCGATTTCTCCATGGCCTTGCGCGCGCGCTCGTTGTCCTTGCGCACGAGCTTCATGAGGTCGCTACCCAAGACGCTGGCGGTTTCTCTTAGGATCTTCTGATCTTCGGGCGAGAGCTTGTTCCAGGTTTCCTTTTTCAGCACCATGGCGCCAATGGAGTAAGAAACGGGCAAGGAAGTGCCGTACTTGATTTTCGTGTACCACTGGAGCGCCACGGCGGCGAGGGGTGAGCCGTAACAGGCATTGATAAGCCCCGTCTGCAAGGACGGCAAGACGTCGGGCACCCCTAGAGGAACGCCATTAATCCCCAGGCGCTTGAAGAACGAGCGCACGATGATGTCGTCGGTCCAAGCCCACATCTTGGTCTTGGCCAGGTCGGCGCGCCCTCCGACGGAGACGTTGGTGAACAGGTGAACCCACCCCACGTCGCCCCAGGCGAGGAGAACGTAGCCTGCGTCTTCGAACTGCTTTTCAAAATCCTTGGCAAGCTTGTCGCGGACGAGGTCGAGCTCCCTGTCGGTCCTGAACATGAAGGGGAGCTCCAGGACGCGCACGTCCCCCTTGATGAGCGACAGGCCAACCGCAGTGACGGCTGCGCCATCGAGCTGGGAGAGCTTGATCTTGCGAACGACGTCCCTCTCGTCCCCTTGCTGCCCGCCGAAGAAATACTTGAACTTCACGCGTCCGGCCGTCTTCTCCTCGACGTCCTTGGCGTTCTTCTCCATCGCCTTGGCCCACGCCGACCCCTTGGGGGCGAGCGTGGCCATCTTGAGCTCCAGCGAGTTGGCGCTCGCGACCCTGGGAGAAACCAAGGTCCAAAAAAGGGCACAAGCGGAAAGAACCAGGAGGAGAATCGAGCGTCGCATCATTTTAGAACCACTCCGTTTCATGGGCGAGGTAGCGCTTCGCGCGAACGTGCGCGATCTCGTTCGCCAGGCGCTGCTCTGGCCAAATCGCAGGGGACGTGCCGAGAACCTCGGTAAGGGTGTCGTGGAAGAACTTCCGATCTTGCACGATCGTTCCGTAATTCATTGCCAGGAGGACCTTGGGCATCAAGAACTTGCCCCCAGTGAGCTCGATGGCGCGCTCGAAGTGCTTCTTCCCGTCCTCTGGCTTGCCACCCAGGGCTGCGCCTTGCGCAGTGAGAAGCATCCCGAGCGCCATGTGGGCACCTCCGTTGTAGAATTTCTCGTCGAGGGCGACGACCCGCTCGAACAGCATCCTTGCCTTGGGCAGGTGAGAGACCATCTCGATGTCGTCCCGGTTCATGTTGATGGCTGAGGCGAGCCCCATGGCAGTCCAGAACATGCCGCGCAGGTGGCTGCGTCCCGACGCGGCCACCTTCTTTTCGAACCCCTCGAGGTCGCCGTAGATCGCTTTTTCCCATGATGGCCCGAGCAGCTTGAGCCCGTAGTTCATGCAGCGCAGGTACAGGCCTGTCGCCCGGCCAATGACCAAGGTCGCTTCCTCGTCCTTGCGCGCCATGACGAGCTCTTCGGCGTCGCTTTCCAGGAACCCAAAGGCATACTCGCAGTACCCTTGTGCCAAGATGGCGATAATTTTTGGATTGTCCGGCGATGCGAGGAGGAACCCTTCAATGGTCTTGAGCTGGCCCGGTGCGGCCTCTCGGGCAAGCTGGACGTCGGACTCCATGTTGAGCGAGGGCGCTGCGACTTGCAGGACGTTCGCAGTCTGATCGGCGGTCAGCTTGACCATGTTGCAACCGTTGCCAAGGATGAAGGTGCCGAGAAGCGCGGCCTTGACCGAGGAGTAAACGCGCATGCCGAGTCCTTTTTGTCGAGACGGAGTGGGTCAGCCGAAAATTCAGCCGCACAACTTTACGAAACCGGCCTCGTCGTTGTCAAAGGCCCAAATGCGCGGGAGCTTCCGAGCTTCTGCTGCCCGCCGATGATAATCGGCGGCAAGACCCGGACGACTGTCGGACCCAACCCGTACGCTCTCCGCAGAACGGCCCACTTCGCCTAGCCATGACCCTTGCACGCACCTTGTTCCTCCTCCTCGTCATCCTCGCCAGAACGGCCGATGCCGCGCCAACGCCCATGGAGCGTGACCTTGCAGGCATTAAGGCTCGCTGGTTTCGGGAGAATAGGAGCCCGCAGGCGGTAGTCGCTGTCATGAGGACGTTGGAGTTATGGGATCAAGTGGATCCACAAGAACTCGTACGCTTTCTCTACCAGGCGGCTTCCGAGCCGCGAGCGCATCCCCTGGCACGGGCCCACGCGCTCTTTGCTGCCTACGTCGCGGCGCTGCGGGTGGGAGACGGGACGCAGGCAAGAAAGTTCCTCTCTGAGCTGGGGGTCGTGACCAGGTGGAAGGTCGCTGGACCCTATCCGAATAGAGGACGAGAGGGGTTCGATATCCCGTATCCGCCAGAGGAGGCGATCTCTGCGGCCACAGCCCAAGGTGGTGGAGCAGCCGACGTCGCGTGGCGCGAGGTCCCGGAGGAGCTCCTTCAAAACGGCGCCGTTCCCTTGGGCGCCATGCTCCGTCCAGACACCGAGTCCGTGGCCTACGCGGTCTCTTGGATCTTTAGCGAAAGGGCGCGAGACGTGGCCGTGCGCGTCGGATCGACCGGTGCAACGAAGGCTTGGCTAAATGGTGGGCTGGTTCTCGCTCGAGACCTTGAAGAACGACCGTTGCAGCTCGACCAAGAAGCCGTGATGGTGCGCTTGGCCTCGGGGTGGAACCGCTTGCTGGTCAAGGTGGCTGTCATCGATGGGGCGTGGGCGTTCACCTTGCGGATCACGTCGCGAGATGGCAGCCGCGTCCCTGGAGTGCGTTTTGAATCGGCCCCCCCTTCGGGCGGCGAGATCGCCCGCGCACCGCTCGAGCCGAGACAGCGCGAGGCGTCCTGCCTGGCCGTGCTTCTGAAGGAGCGGGCGCGAAAGGCCAAGGGGACCGAGAAAGAGGCGGCTCTCCGCGACTTGGCGCTGTACCTCGCACGCGTGGTGCCCGATGGGGTCGAGGCGACTCGTGTCGAGCAGTTGCTCAATGACCGTGCCATCGGGGCCAGGCCGAGCATGGTGACCCTCCTCGCACGCTCGCGACATGCGGAGACCGCGGAGGCGCGCCGGAGCGCCGCAGAAGCGATCCTCCTTGGGTCCGAGGAAGCGGCGCCTTGGATCGTGGCCGAAGCAGCCTGGCGCCTGGGTCTCCATGCGGAGGAATCCGGGCAGCAAAGGACTGCCGCAGGATTTTTCCAGGATGCCTTGCGAAGGGACCCCACGTACTGGCCCGCCGAGCTGCGCCTGTGCGCCCTGCTTCAGAACATGGGGATGGTCGAGCTTGCCCACGAGCGAATGAGCGCCCTAGCGCTCGCGTACCCCAATGCCGGGCGCATTCAAAGGGAGCTCGCGAGCTCCTGGCAACGTCGTGGACATTCGGCGCGGGCGGAGTCCATCTTGCTTGCCCTTGTACCAACTGCCCGGGATGACACGGTTCTCCTCGGAGAGCTCGCGTCGCTCGCCCGGGATCAGGGGCACGTAGAAAAGGCCCTGGCACGCCAGCGTGAAATCATCCAGGCGCGCCCGTTCTCGACCGGCGCCTACCTCTCGCTCGCCGAGGCTTACCTTGACGCAGGCCAGGTGTCCTCGGCGCTCGCAGCGTTCGACCAAGGACTGACCGTGGCGCCCAAGGACGCTCGGCTTCTCGAGAAGTCGGGGCGCACGTTGGTGGAGCGAGGGGGCGCGGCCCGGCGAGCTGAGGGTATCGCCCGCCTCGAGCAGGCGCTCACCTCGAGGCCCCAGAACCCCGACCTGAGGAGGTACATCGATGGACTTCGGCCTGGCCGCGAGGATCTCGAGGGGCTGTTTGCGCGGGAGCCCCTCGAGCTCGCCCGTCGCTACAGGGACTTCAAAGGCACGTCACGCACGGTGCTCCTCGATCTAAAGGTGACTCGCGTGCTTCGCAACGGGCTCTCGGAGGTCTTCGTGCAGCGTCTCGTCCGAATCGAAGATAAGGCTGGTGCCGAAGCCGAGAGGGTGCAGGAGATCCCGTACGAGCCCGACACGCAATCCATTGACGTCCGCACCGCGAGGGTGTGGAAGCCGAACGGCGATGCCATCGAGGCCGTGACCCGTGATGAACGCTCGGTATCCGAGCCTTGGTACGGGCTTTTCTATGACGTGCGTGCAGAGGTCATTCGGTTCCCGCACCTGGAAGCAGGAGATATCGTTGAGCTCTCCTACGTGGTCGCCGACGTGGGGATTAGGAACCTGCTCTCGGACTATTTTGGAGACTTGCATTACTTCGCCGAGGACGCGCCAAGAGCCGAGTCGGAGTACGTCCTCCTCGCACCGGCGCGCAAGGAGCTGTTCTTTAGTCCGCCAAGCCAAGGTGGGCTCGAGCGCTCGGTCACCGAGCGGAATGGCCAGAAGTGCTTTCGGTTTCTCCTCAAGCGCGTGCCAAAGGTGGATGTCGAGCCGCGAATGCCCGGATGGACGGAAGTCGTCCCTTTTCTGCACGTGTCCACGTACCGCACGTGGGAGGAAGTTGGCCGATGGTATTTCGCCCTGATCAAGGATCAGCTCGTCAGCGATGAATCCGTCCGCGCCGCGGTTCGGTCCGCCGTCACGAGATTGGGCAGGGCCGCGACGACTGCCGACAAGGTACGGGCGGTCCACGACTTCGTGGCCAAGAACACGCGCTACGTGGGCCTGGAATTCGGCATCCATGGCTACAAGCCATATCGAGTGCCACAGGTCCTTACGCGCAAGTTCGGGGACTGCAAGGACAAGGCTGCGTTGACGGTGGTCATGCTGCGAGAGCTCGGCATCGACGCCAAGATCGTCCTCCTTAGGACCCGCCGAAACGGCGACGTGGGTGAGGAGCCCGCGTCGCTGGCGGTCTTTGACCACGCCATCGCGCATGTCCCTTCGCTCGATCTCTATCTCGACGGCACCGCGGAGTTCTCGGGTTCGAGCGAGCTCCCTTCAGAGGACCAAGGAGTCATGGCGCTCATCGTGGACGCCACGTCCGCGAAGCTCGTGCGCACGCCCGTTCTCGCCGCTGAGCACAGCCTGATGAGGCGGAACCTCAAGATCAAGCTCGATGAATCCTTCGGCGCAAAGGTGAGCGAGGACGTCACGACGTTCGGACAGCGCGCCGCCGAGTGGCGCAAGTTCTACCAGGCGCCCTCAGAAAGGCGGGATCGCTACGAACGTGCCTGGAATGGCTGGTTCCCCGGCGCAGGAGTGGCAAGGGTCGAAATGCCCGATCTCAATTCGCTCGAGAAACCAGTTCGGGTCCATGCCGAGGGGAGCGTGCCCGAGCTCGGTTGGAAGGCGGGCGGTGGTACTCACGTCCTCCCGGCCATTGGTCGGCGGAGCGAGCTGGCCCGCACGTTGACCGGGACTTCGAAGAGGAAGCACGACCTCGTCCTGGACCACCCTTGGGTAGACGAGGAAACCGTCGAGCACGAGCTTGCCCCTGGGTTCGACGTTCGGGCACTTCCTAGGGGTGAGCAGATCTCGGGCCCGCACGGCACCTTCTCCCTGTCCATCGCCAAGCGTGGGACAGGACGGGTTGCCATCGCTTACTCGCTGCGGGTGACGAGTCGGCGCATCCCTGCGAGCGAGCACGCCGCCTTTCGGGCGTTTCTCACCGCGGTGGACGCTGCATTGAACCAAGGGATCGAGGTGACACGGTGATAGGCGGCATTCGAGTCGCGCAGGTCCTTATCGTCGTAGCCTCGCTGACCGCGTGTGCCCCCCTTCCCAGAGGGAGTCGACCCGCACCGCGTGGGATTGCGGCCGAATTCCGCGCGCTGGAGTCCCGCGCCGAGCTGGCGCCGCGCGATCCTCTCGTCCGGCGTTCCTTGGGCCTTCTCGCATGGATGATGGGCGACCGGGCACGAGGGGAGCGTGAGCTCGCTCTTGCCACCCGTCACTTGCCGAGCGATCCGATCGCCAGGCTCGCGCTCGCCATGATCCACGAGGAGGCTGGCAAGGGCAAGGAGGCAAGGCGACAGTACATGGCGCTCCTTTCCGGGAGAGGCGGTGACGAAGAACGGTCGGTCCAGGTCATGGCTGCCCGTACCCTGGGGCGATTCGCTGAATCTGGGGAGGCCGACGAGGAGCGAGAGGATATTGTCCGTGCCCTCATCGAGCTGTCGGGCAGGAGGCCTCCGCCCGACGTGGCGGTTGCGGCCGCTCGGGCCTTGGCCGCCTGGGTATTCCCTTCGGGCGAAGGTTCGAAGTCGGTCCTTGCAGGCGTGCGAGCACGCCTGGGATGTGTTCCTTCGCGCGTGGCGAAGGTGGCATCATCGCCGCCCAGCGCCCCGCATGTCGCGCTTCTCCGCCAGGCCGCTCCACCCACTGAGCTTTCCGGTCGGGCGCTCTTGGGCCATGAGCGCTGCGACATCGTTCTCCGGTCTCCGGACAGCAGGCCAGCCCTCTTCACCTTGGAAGCCTTCTTGACCGCGAGCGAGCCGACCGAGTTGGAGATCGAGGTGTCCTCAGGCAACCCAGACGTCTTTCTGCGCGCGTGGCTCGGGGACGAGCTGGTGCTCACGAGGGACTCGACACGGCGGTTCCTTCCGTCGCGGGTTGCGTCTCGGGCCCGGGTAGGCAAGGGGACCTCCAGGCTCGCGATCTTGGTGGCCACCCTTGGCGACGAGGTCCCTGTACGCGTGCTGGTGCGAGACTCAAGGACAGGCCAGGCCGCGCGCGGGCTCGCCATGGCACCAGCACCGCCTGCGACTCCTCGGCCCATTCGCTCAAGTGTGAAGCTCATCGGCGCAGCCCCGCCGTCGCGGGTCCCATCGGCGGGTGATCGAGCGACATCACTCATGGTCGACTACTTCCTCGCCGATCATGCCCTCGATCGCGGGGACGTGGACGCTGCATCGGTCACGCTTCGGCAGCTCGTCGGGGCTGCACCGCGCTGGGCGGCAGCCCGCCTGCTCGATGCCATGGTGCCCTTGCGGGCCCCGCTCGGTCCCAGAGCCCTCGCCCGCGATGAGGCCCGGCGTCGGCTGAGGAGCGCCTTCGAGCTGGACCCGGAGATGGTCCCGATCCGGCTCGCCCTGGCCGAGATTCTCCTCGATCAAGGCGAGTACGAGCAGGTGCTCGAGCTCGTCGCGGGACAAGATGGCGCACCCCACTTGGCAAGCGTCCGGAGCTGGCTCCTCAAGTCTCGCGCGCTCCACTCGAAAGGGCTTCTCCACGAAGCCGACGCCGCGCTCGAAAAGGCGCGCGCCTTGTCGCCGGGCGCCTGCACCGTCTTGGAGGCGCAGGTGAGGAGGGCTCGGGAGAAGGGGAACCTCGCCACCAGGCGCGGGCTGGCACAAAGCCTCACCCGATGCGACGGCGACTCGGACGCAAAGTCCTGGCTCGCGCGCGAGATGGGCGACACCGAGACCCACGTCGCCGAGGCGTCTCGCTTGCTCGGGCGAGACGTGGGGAATCCGCGCCTCCATCTCGAGATGGCGAGTGCTTTCCTCGCGGGCGGAGCGCGAAAGGAAGCGCGCGAGCACGTGGAGATGGCCATTGACCTCGATCCGCTTTCAGAGAAGGCTCGGATCGCTCTCGCCGATATCCTTGCGGCCGAGGGGGATGCCCAAGGGGCGAGGCGCGCCCTCGAAGAGGGACTTCGGCTCGCGCCGCACCTCCTCGAGCTCCGCAGCGCCCTATCGGTCGTTGGGGGCGTGGACGAGTGGGCGGCGTTCCGGGTCGACGGCAAGAAGGTCATCGAGGAGTTTGAACGTGACGAGCGGGCCGGGCACCGTCCCCCCTTAGGCGCGCCGGCGGTCATGGTGCTGGACCGCACGGTCGTGCTCGTTGGCCGGGAAGGTTCTCGGGTCACGCTCACCCACAATATCGTGAAGGTGCTGGAGAAGGATGGCCTCGAGGAGTGGGGTGAAATCCACGTGCCGGAGGGCGCCGAGCTCTTGCGCGCACGGACCGTGAAGGCAGACGGGAGCTCGCGGGAGCCCGAGAGCCTGGCAAAGGAAGGTCTTTCGGCGCCCGACCTGGCCGTGGGCGATTACGTCGAGGTCGAGCATTATGTTGCCGAGCCGCCGAGCGCGGCGTTTCCGGACGGGCTTGTCGGCGATCGGTTCTTTTTTGGTACCTTCGAGGCCCCCCTCGACCGCACGGAGCTAGTCGTCGTCTCTCCTCACGACATGCCGCTCGAGTGGGATGTGAGGGGCGATGCACCCAAGCCGTTCGTCACGCGGACAGAAGACGGTCGCCTGGTCACGACACTTGCAGATCGTCATCGCGCCCAGCTCGTCCCCGAGCCACATGGGCCTCCGATCGCGGAACACGTCGCGTCGGTCTTGCCCATGGCGCGCACGAGCCTCGAGGCGTGGCGGGATTTCATGGCCGAACAAGTGATTGGAGCCCGTCGTGGCGATCAGACGGTCCGCGAGGTGGCCATGGAGATTGCCGCTGGCAAGCGAGGGACCCTCGAAAAAGCGCGAGCGCTCTACGACTTCGTGATGACCCAGGTCGAAGAGGGCGGGGCGATCAGCGAGGAGCCTGCCCTCATCCTCGAGCGGAGGAGGGGCAAGCGGGCGATTCTCCTCATGGCTCTCCTCGATGCGGCCGGAATTCCTTGCGAGCTCTGGTTGGCGAGGCCTCGCACGCTCGGTGACGGTGAGCCGCCTCTCTCGCAGGTCACCGAGCTCGCGGTGCCGCTCGTGCACCTGCGAGCCGACCAGAGCATGGACGCCGCATTTCCGGGCGGCGCCTGGATTGATTCGCGGGCCCGCTACACGCCGCTTGGTTACGTGGCCCCCGATCTCAGGGGAGCAGCGGCGATCTTGGTGCAGGATCCCGAAGACCGTTCCGCGAAAGCGAGCGTCGTCCGAGCCCAGGGCTGGTCTCTGGTACCGACCCTCGGCGCCCCAGATGCACGCACAATGACCATGGAGGTGGTCATTTCCGAGCGCGGGAGCGCGATCGTCGATGTGGTGGAACGCTTCAGCGGAATCGCGGCCATGGCGATTCGGGAGCATCTCGAGCGAACTCCCGCATCCGAGCTCGAGCGAGATCTCGAGCAACGCTCCATTGGATACTACTTCCCTGGCTCTGCCATCCAGTCGCTCGCCATCGATGGACGGGAGTACAAGGACCGTCCATTGGTTCTGCGGTATCGGTTCGAAGCTCCCATGTTCGCCCGCGTGCGAAGCGATGGCACCATGGAAATTCCGACCTCTCCCATGCCCCTCGAGATCTCCCGGCGCTACGTGGCGGTGGCCGAGCGCAAGACTCCTCTTGTGCTCAGCGAGGTCACATCGAGCCACGAAGCCAGAATTCGCATTCGGTTCCCTGCAGGCCATCGGCTAAAGGCCTCTCGGCCCTTGGACACGATTACGTCCATCGCGCCTAGCGGGGCTGCCAGGTTCAAGCGCGTGATATCAACAGAGCCTTTTGGACTCTTGGTCCACGAGACCAGCGAGCTTTCTGCATTCGCGCGCATTCCTCCCGATGCGTACGCGGCATTCGTTCGGTTTGCGTCCGAAGTCGATTCGGCCCAGGGGCAGGTAGTCTTGATTGAAAAAGAAGGTCCAAGCGCTAGCGAATCAGGAGCACCACGCCGACGATGATGCTCAAGACAACCGCAGCCACCACGAGCCATATCCAACCGCCACCACTTGCGGCTTCTTCGGCTTCCGGCGGCCTGCGTTCCTCTGGCTTTGCCGTCACCACGGCGCGGTGGAGCAGATCCGCTGGTGGCTCGTGCATCGGAGGGAACTCGAGCGCCTGCTTGCCGGCCAAGAGCTCTGCCGTCGTCTTGACACAGCGCTTGCAAGCCGTGGCGTGGATTCCGACGAGCGCCATCTGCTGCTCATCGAGCTCCCGATAGATGTAATCGAGGAGGAGCCCATTCGATGTGATTCGAACGCACTCCTGTTTTTGCTTGGCGTCTATCCAATGGCTGATGTCCTCAGAGACCTCCATGCCGTCGTGCGTGGAGCCCGTGAGCGTGTACCTGAGGCGACTCTTCACCGCTTTCTCGTCGCAGCCGAGCACGTTCGCTATCTGGGCGAATGGCATGTTGAGAAGCTGGCGCAAGAGAAACACCGTGCGCTGCTCGCCGACCATCCTCCCGAGCGCGATCTGCAGTGCCCCGCCACCCTGGGCGACCGCCGCCGCCCGCTGAGTCCCCTCGACAGACTTGACGACCATCTCGTAGATCCACGTCGCAAAGTTGCCAGCCGGCGGAAACGTGGACGCTTGGGCCGTGATGCCCGAGAAGATCCGCGAAAGGAGCGCCGCTGAGAGGTGCCCGTCCCCCGTGTACCAATAGAAGAAATTGAATAGAGGCTTGGCATGCCTTGAACACAGGGCCGCGAGCGCGCCAGCTTGGCCTGCCTGCACGGCAGCCATCAACGTCTCGTCGGAGACCTCGGCGCCTTGGGTGGCATGCGGAACCACGGATTCAGATGGCGTATTGACCACTGGTTCCCTCTCTCATGTGCTGGCCTGTGCGTCCCGCCCTTTCAGTAGAGTCGAATCATTTTTGCACGATTTTCCAGGCGCACGCCAGTCCTTGGTGCGCCGCGCCGTCTTCGCTTGTCGTCGGCCTTGGCACGAGGCGCACGGGATCACGGCGAAGAGGTGCCTTTTTCGCTAAGATAGCGCCGTGTCGCTCCGTCATCGGCCTACGCCTGTGGGGCCTACGCCTGTGGGGCCTGCCCCTTCTGGAACTGTACCCGCGAGCGTGCTCCATGCCGGAAGGGCCTTGGCGCTCTTGACGTCCATGTCGCTTGCTGCCTGCGACCTCGTCTCGCTGGAGAAGCTGTTCGACCAGGGCTCCCTATCTTCGGCAACGGCCGCGCCTACGACGGGAGGCGACGTGCGTGATCATGAGCCCGGTACTCTCATCGTGGGGCTCACCGCCGACGCCCTGGGCTTGGACCCCGCTCGGTTCACCGACAACGAATCGGTGGAGGTGTGCGAGCAGGTCTACGAGCACCTCGTCCGATATGCCCAGAATTCGGTGGAAATCGAGCCTGCCTTGGCCACGCATTGGGACGTGGCAGCTGGAGGCACCGAATGGACCTTCCACCTGCGCTCCGGAGTGAGGTTCCACGACGGGACTCCGCTCGATGCCGCTGCGGTGGTCTTCTCGTTCGAGCGTCAACGGGATCCCCACCACCCGTACCACACCAGCGACTTCACGTACTGGGAGAACAACTATCGGTACATCGAGAAGATCGAGGCGCAAGGCCGCATGGTGGTCAAGATCAAGACAGACCGCCCATACGCCCCGCTCCTGGCCCTTCTTGCCACGTTTCCCGTGTCGATTGTTTCGCCAGAGGCCGTGCGCCTATGGGGAGAGGACTTCAAGAACCATCCGGTCGGCACGGGTCCGTTCCGGTTCGTGTCATGGTCCCGCGGGGACCGAATTGTCCTCGAGCGCAACGAGCAGTATTGGGGACGGAAGGCGCGGCTCCGGCGGCTCGTGTTCCGCACGATCCCCGACGCTCGTCAGCGGCTGATCGCGCTCGAGGGTGGGGCAGTGGACGTGGCGTATAACCTCCTCCCCGAGGAACTCCAGTTCGTCGAGCTCCACCCCGATCTCAAGCTGCACCGTATTGCCGGCCAGAACGTGGCCTACCTGGCCATGAACACCATGCGTGCTCCTTGGGGCGACGTGCATGTTCGTCGCGCAGTGAATCACGCAATCAACAAGGTGCCGATCGTCAAGTTGATCTATCAGGGGCAAGGCGTGCCGGCCACCGGGCCACTGCCCCCGACCATTTGGAGCTACCGTGACGATGTCGCTCGATACCCCTTCGATCGGGAGCGAGCCCGCGCGCTTCTCATCGATGCGGTGGCTCGCAAGGCGCTCGACCGAAACAGCAAGTACCTTTTTTACGTCCCGCGCACGACGCGCCAGTACCTGCCCAATCCGGAGCAGGTCGCCGCCGTCATTCAGCGAAACCTCAAGGAAGTCGGCATTGAGACCGAGGTGGTCGCCCAGGACTTCGCGGCGCACCTCGAGGCGGTCCGTTCGGGCCGCCACGATCTGTGCCTCCTCGGGTGGGCTGGCGACAACAGCGACCCGGACAATTTTTACTCGCTCTTGGACAAGGACAACACCACCCTCGGCATGGCGAGCAACGTGGCGTTCTTTCGGAATGCCGAGCTCCATGGACTGCTCACCTACGCGCGTGAAACCCAGGACCGTGCGGAGCGGGAGCGCTACTACCGTCGAGCCCAGGAGATCATTGCCCGTGAGGCGCCGTGGGTGCCGCTCGCGCACGCTCAGCTCGCGGTCGCGACGCGGGAGGACGTGGCCGGCTTCGCCATCCACCCCTCGTCGCTCGTCTATTACCACGAGACATGGCTCCTGCGATGAGGCGAGGTCTCCGGCTTCGGCACAAGCTGGCTCTCTCGTTCTCGATTGCCGCGCTCCTGCCGGTAGCCGTCGCGTCGACCATGGCGGTAAAAATCGTGCTCGAGAGCCTTGAGCAGGGCCTTAGGGAGCAGACCGCGAGGCAGCTTCGCATTGCCATGAACCTGGTCCTTCGCAACGTCGAGCGCCTGGGGGACGAGGCCGTGCAGCTCGCCGGCGCACCGGCCCTCGCCGAGGCGATCGGCAATGGGGAAGGGGCGGTCGCCGAGCTCCTCGCCCGCAGCGCACCCCACCTCCCGTCGGCGCTGGTCCAGGTGACCGACGCTCGGGGACAGATCATGGCGACCCATGCCGTGGCGGGAAACCGGGAACGCTTCGCCCCCATCGCTGTGGACTCAGGCGGCGCCATGGTGAAGCGCGGCCTTTCCTACGAGCGCAGGGTCACGATTGCCCAGGTAGGGGACGTGCTCGTAGTGCGAGCGGTGGCCCCTGTGGTCGATCCCTCGTTTTCCCTCTTCGGAATCGTTCTCATGAGCCTCCCCTTGGACGGTGATTTTGCAGACGGAATCAAGGGTGCGCTGGGTGCAGACGTGCTGATTCATGCCGCCGCGCGTCCAGCCATGTCCTCGTTTCTCGATTCGGTAGGCGGGCGTGCCATGGGCATCGAGCCGCCGAGTGGGATCGCGGTGGACGTGCTGGCCGGCGGGACCCGGTTCACGCGCGGCACGATCGCAGATCGCGAGCATGCCCTGGGCTACGCACCCCTCAAGAACCTGGACGGTGAGCACGTGGGCATGCTGGGGATCGCCGTGGGCAGGGGCTCGCTCCTCGCCGCCAAGAGGGCCGCCGCTCGTTCCCTGGTCCTGGGAGCGACGGGAGCGTTCGTGTTCGCGTTGGTCATTGCAGGGCTCCTTTCGCGGCGCTTGACCCGCCCCATTGCCCGGCTTCATGAAGGGGCCCTGGCGGTGGCGCGCGGGGATCTCGAGCTCAGCATTGCCCCCATCGAGGCTGGCGACGAGATTGGCGATCTGGCCGCGGCGTTCGCGACCATGACCGCGGGCCTGCGCGAGAACCAGGAACGCCTCGCCGCTCGCATGCGTGAGATCATGGCGCTCCACGAGGCAGGCCACGCCATTTCGTCCGTCCTCGGTCTCGAAGAGGTGCTGCGAAAGATCGTGGATTCGGTCGCGAAAGTGGCCGAGGGACGCCTTGTGGCCCTGTGGCTCGTAGATCCGAGAGGCGTAAAGGGGGACGAGCCGCGATTGAAGGTTGGGGCTGCCCGAGCCAAGCCCACTCCGTTTGATCTTCGCAGGACCCTGGACGGGGCCGAGGCCGTCGAGCTCGCGGAGAAGCTCTGCCCCCTGGCCGCCGAGGCCATGAGAACCCGGAGCGTCTTGCGGGTGGAGCGGGTGGAGGTAGAGCCCCGGTGGCGGGAGGTGGCGCAGTTGGCCCAGGTGGCAGGTCCCCTGCTCGCGGTGCCGCTCCAGCGGATGGATCGGGTGGTGGGCGTCCTTGTCGTGGGGCGGCACGTCCTGGCGTTGCCGTTTACGGACTCGGAAGCAAATCTCATCCAGACGTTCGCCGATCAGGCGACCACGGCGATTGAGAACGCCCGTCTTTACGAGGAAGTACGTGCGTTCAGCGAGGAGCTGGAAGAGAAAGTGCGGCTGCGCACCGCGGAGCTTACCGCCATCAACGCCGAGCTCGGCAGGGCGCTGAGCGAGCTCCGCGAGACGCAAGCCCAGCTTCTTCTTTCAGAGCGCTTGGCCGGCCTCGGAACACTCGTGGCCGGGGTGGCCCATGAAATCAACTCGCCCACCGCGGCCATCAGGGGGTCTGTCGATGCGTTGGTGGACAACGTCCAGCGGCTGGCGCAGTGGGCCCAAAAGCTCGCTGCGCTTCCTGTTCCGGAAGAAAAAAGAAAGGAATTCCTCGCGCTGATGGAGGAAATATCCGTCGCATGTGCGGAACGGCGGATGCACGCTCCAGCCGACGTGCGCCGCATCTCGCGCGAGCTAGCCACTCGGCTGGGTGATGCGGGAGTTGGGGAAGGGCGGGAGCTTTGTGCTCGTGCCCTGGCCCACCTCGGAGCCGAGGATTGGGCTCCCGCGCTGGCTCCTCTCCTCGTGGAGTATCCCCCTGAAATAATTACTGGCTACCTCCAAGAGCACGTCTACTTGCATCGCAATACGGCGGCCATCAGATCATCGACCAAGCAGATTCAACGGATCGTAGGCGCGCTCAAGGGCTACTCACACCTGGATCAGGCCAAGATTGAGCAAGTGGACATCCACGAAGGAATTGAGAACACCCTGGTCATCCTGCACCACGAGCTCAAGTATGGTATAAGCATCGTGCGCAAGTACGGTCAGCTTCCAAGGATTCCGGTCTACGTGGACGAGCTCAACCAGGTGTGGACCAACCTCTTGCACAATGCCGCGCAGGCGTTGGCTGGAAAGGGAGAAATTGTCATCCAGACGGATGTCCCTTGTTCCGATGCCGAGGGGGGCACAGACGGGATGGTCGCCGTGCGGGTGATGGATAACGGACCTGGGGTGCCCGCCGAGATATTGCCTCGTATTTTCGAGCCTTTTTTTACCACCAAGTCGAAGGGAGAGGGGACTGGGTTGGGCTTGGGCATCGCGCAGCGGATCGTGGACAAGCATGGCGGGAGGGTGGAGGTTGAGTCACGGCCCGGCCACACCAGTTTCACCGTATTCTTGCCTCTCTCTGGACCTTCGCGCGCCTCGTCGTCGCCTGTGGCGAGGGTGGCTGGAGAAGAGTTGCCGCACGCCAAGGCGGCACAGGGTGGCGTGGTCACGTGAGCTTGTTGCCTGAAGGAAGAGAGCACATCCTGTGCGTCGATGATGAGGAGGGGATCCTCAACGCCCTGAGGCAGCAATTGGGCGCGCGGTTTGGCGAGGAGTGCGAGATCGAGGTTGCCCAGTCGGCGGGCGATGCCCTCGAGCTCATGGATGAGCTGGAAAAAGATGGTGAGCCCCTCGCCGTCGTGATCGCCGACCAAATCATGCCTGGAATGAAGGGGGTCGAGCTCCTGGAAGAGGTGCATCGGCGCTCCCCGGGGACAACGAAGATCCTCCTGACTGGGCAAGCGGGCCTCGACGCGGTGGTGGCTGCAATCAACCGCGCGGGGCTGAACCACTACATCCCCAAGCCCTGGGACGAGCCCGACCTCAGGCTCGCGGTCGAAAACCTTCTGCGGCAGTTTCGCCTGCACCGTGAAAACAAGCAGCTCGTGAGCGACCTCAACGCGCGCAACCGCGAGCTGCACTTCATGAACCAGGTGCTCGAGCAGAAGGTGGATGAGCGGACGCGCGAGCTGGCCGAGGCCAACGCCCGCCTCGCCCAAATGGCGGTCACAGACGGGCTCACCGGGCTCTACAACCACAGGCATTTCCACGAGCGCCTTGCGCTGGAGGTGGAGCGCTCGGGGCGAAACGGCCTTCCGCTCGCCCTGTTCATGATCGACGTCGACCACTTCAAGCGCTACAACGACTGCAACGGGCACCCCGCGGGGGACGACGTGCTTCGCCAGGTAGCCAAGCTCCTTGTCGAGGGGCGGCGGGCAAATGATTTTTGTGCGCGGTACGGCGGCGAGGAGTTCGCCGTAGTCCTGGTCGACACGCCAAAGCTCACGGCCGCCCACGTGGCAGAAAAGCTGCGCCAGCGGATTGCCGATTTCCCGTTCCCCCGCTTCGACACGGTTCCGGGCGGTCGAATCACGGTTTCGATTGGAGTGGCGGCGTTCCCTGATGACGCTGGGGACGCTGAAGCCTTGGTCCGGTCCGCGGACGCCGCGCTGTACCGCGCCAAGTCGGGCGGCCGTGATTGCGTCGCGCTCGCCGGGTAGGTATGGTGGCGCCATGGAAATGGCTGTCCTCGGGGCCGGCGCATTTGGCACGGCGCTGGCGAAGATCCTGGCAGGGAAGGGGCATGCGATTACCCTTTGGTGCCGCAAGCCCGAGCGGGCCCGGCAGCTTGCCAAGACCCGCGAATCGCCGTATCTAGCCGGCTGCACGCTTCCCGCGAAGGTGGTGGTTACGAGTGACCTGCCCGCGGCAGTTGACGGCAAGGCTCTTGTGCTTTGCGTGGTCCCGTCCCATGGGATCCGTGCCCTCATGACCGACGCGGCCGGCGCTCTTCACGAGGACACGATCCTCGTGAACGCGTCGAAAGGGATCGAGGAAGGCACGCTCTCCACGATCGACCAGATCTTTCGTGAAGTGCTCCCCCGGCGCATCGCCGAGCGGGCGGCGTTCCTATCCGGGCCGACCTTTGCCAAGGAGCTGGTCCAGGGCCTCCCGGCGGCAATCGTGATCGCGTCGCGGGTCGCGTCTTCGGCGGCGCTGGTGCAACAGGAGTTCTCTTCCGACCGGCTGCGCGTGTACTCGTCGGAGGACGTGACGGGCATCGAGCTCGGCGGTGCGCTCAAGAACGTGTGCGCCATCGGAGCAGGGATCTCCGACGGACTCGGCTACGGCCACAACGCCCGCGCCGCGCTCATCACGCGTGGAATCGTCGAGATGACCCGTCTCGGCATGCGGCTCGGGGCCAATCCGCTCACCTTCGCTGGGCTCGCCGGCATCGGGGATCTCATCCTCACCTGCACGGGCGACCTGTCTCGCAATCGGCACGTGGGGCTCGAGCTCGGCCGGGGGCGTCGCATTGCCGACATCCTGGCCTCCATGCAAAGCGTCGCAGAAGGGGTCAAGACCACCAAGGCCGCGCGTGACCTCGCCACGCGACTCGCGGTCGAAATGCCGATCACAGAAGCGATCTACGCCGTCCTCTACGACGGGAAAAGCCCGCAAGAAGCAGTGGCGGACCTGATGAGGCGAGAGCTCAAGTCAGAGCGCTGGTAGTGTCGGGAATCCGGCTTTGGGCGGCGCTGGTTCTTGCCGCCGTCATGGGGGGCACCGCGGCCTTCGGCTCGCTGTACGACGGGGACGAGGCCGTGTACGCCGAGCTCGCCCGAACCATGCGGGAGACGGGCGATTTCCTCACCCTGCGCCTAAGTGGTCACCCCGTGCACCAGCGGCCGCCTGGCTACCCCTGGGTCCTCGCGGCGTTTACAGCAGTTCTGGGTGAGTCGGAGCTGGTCTTGCGCTTGCCCTCGGTGGTCGCCACCGCGGCGACCGCCATCCTCTTGGGGTCGCTCGTGGGGCGGCTGGCGGGATCGCAGGTCGCCGGCGCGCTCGCTGCGGTTCTCTTCGCCAGCCTGGGAATGACCTGGAAGTACGGTCGATCCGTCGAGAGCGACCCGCTTCTCGTGCTCCTGTGCGTCGCCGCGGTCGAGCGCCTCGTCGCGGCGATGGAGGAAGAACAGGCGGTGCGCCGCCGCCTGGCCATGTTCGGAGCCCTGGTGGGGGGCGCGTGCATGGTCAAGCAGGTCGTTGGGCTTTTCCCGCTCCTCGGCCTCGTCTCGTGGATCGCGGCGCGGCCGGGCGATCTCCGGCGGCTGGCGCGGCTTTCGCCCTGGGCACTCGTGCCGGCAGTAGTGGTCTGGGCGCCCTGGCACATCGCCATGTCGGTCGCTCATGGGCGCGCGTTCTGGCAGGGATACCTGGGCTTCAACGTCGTCGAGCGAGCGATGCGTCCACTCCTCGCTGGGACGCCCCCCTGGTATTACCTTCAGGTGCTCTGGAAGGTCGAGGGGCCGGTCCTGGCGTCCGTCCTATTCATTGGCCTGGGGGCGGGGCTCCTTCGTCGGTCCACCGCCCTGGTGGTCGCTATCCCGGCCGCGCTCGCGCTCCTGGCGTTTTCGGTGGCGCAGTCGCGAGTGGACTACTACCTGCTTGTCGTCACGCCGTTCCTATCCGCGTCTGTTGCTCTCCTTGGCCATGAGCGCTTTCGTCCCCGCGCGCGGGATCAGTGGATCACGATTTCGCTGGCGTGTATGGTGGCTTGGGCGTCGCACGGTCTGCCGTCCGCGGTGCCCTTGGAGCGGTCGCGCGAGGTACGTGCCGTCGCGGAGGTCGCGGGTGCAAAGGCGCGGGAACGAGGTGGGGCCCGGCTTGTCGTGGTCGGCGTCCAGCCGAGCGCGGCCCGGTATTACTCGCGACTCCCCACGACGCGCTTGCTCCTCGACGAAGCGGCCTACCTACGGCTGGCCGCGATCGACGTGTTCGCGGTCCCGAGCGCGCTCGCGCACCACGCGAGCGCCGTGCATGCGTGTGCCTGGCTCCGCGAGGAGAGGACCCTCGTTTTGGCCCGGCCCTGCCCTGACTTGGACGCCCTGACGACAGCGGGCTGCCTGGGGGAAACGCTCGGGCAGTCAGGTAGCGTGGTGCTGCTTCCGGTCAAGTGAGCGCTCACCGAGGTCGACTTTGGTCGACCAAAGTTCGTTCTCGCCGAGCCCGTCCGGCACGCGCGCTGCATGTAACTGGGGGATGCCCGACCGGCGCAGGCTCTTGCTCGTCCAAATCGACGGGTTATCCGGGCGCCGGCTCAAGGCCGCCATGGCCGCGGGAATTTTGCCCTCCGCCTCCGAGCTCTGCAAGGGCCCTGCGCGCGAAATCGCCCGGGCGACCGTGGTTCCCCCGTCGACGCCGGCCTTCCATTCGGCACTCCTCTATGGCCGGCAGAATGTCGTGCACGGCTACACGTGGTTTGACCGGCAAGCCGGAATCATTCGCCGGTTCGACGTTCCCGACGACGTCGCGCAGGTCGAAGCGCAGCTCAGGCAGAAGTCGCGAAGGCCCCCGCTCTTGTCTGTACGCGGCAGCGTCTCCTACTTCCTGACCTTTCTTGGTGGCACCGCGAGGGCCTTGTTCACGTTCGCCACAGGTATCCTCCCGTCGCGCTGGTGGCGGACGCGCCTCCTTTTCACCGCCGCGATCCGCGCGGTATTCGTGGCTCCCCTCGAGCTTCTCTCAGGGCTTATCGACCTTGCACGCTTTGCGCGGCGTGAGCGGACGCTCCGCTTCGAGTGGAACTGGCTCCTCATGCGCGTGCTCTACGCTTCGCTCTGGGAAGAGCTCGCGACCATCTCCGCGATCGCCGACCTCCGGGAAGGCTCGCCCATCGTCGTCCTCAACTTTGTCGCCTACGACGAGGCGGCGCACCGTCGCGGACCCGACGACCCGGTTGCCATGGCTCAGCTCGAGAGGATCGACCGCCACGTGGCCCGCCTCGTCAAGGCCGCGCGGCAACACGGGTTCGACGTAGTCCTGATGAGCGATCACGGTCAGGCCGCGGCGATCCCGTTCAGTCGTATCCAAGGCTGTTCCCTTGCCGCCTTGGTCCTCACGGCCTGCGCGCCGCGCCTTCCAAGCGAGCATGCGAGCCATCTCGCGGGCCGCTTGGACTTCCACCTCGTGCGCGCCTCGCGCGTTCGGAAGTGGCCCTCGCCGATTGGGCCGTTCTTGGAAAAGCGCGCGCGCGTGCGTGCCGACCGCCTAGCCGACTGCCTGGTGCGAGACTTCGGCGTGCCCGCGCGGGACGTCGCGGTGGTCACCGGCGGGTCCATCACGCACGTCTATCTCGGTCGCGATCCGGGGGGCATGCCGCTCGAGGAGATAGAGGCGCGCTACCCTCGCCTGATTCCTTCCCTGATGGCGTCGCAGGGGGTGGGCTTGGTCGTCTCGCGACGCGGTGCAGGCGGGCCCACCATGTTCTTTCGCGGGGCCCGGATTCCCCTCTCGGATCGTGACAGCCTGGCGTGCCTTCCTCCCTGCCAAGAGACGGATCCGGACCTCCTCCGCCTCGTGATCTCGAGAGTGGTCTCGTCGCAAAGTGCTGGCGACCTCGTTGTCTATGGGGCTTTCGCCCAGGCTGGCGCCGTCACCTTCGACGAGGAGCTCGGTTCTCACGGGGGGGTCCACCCTGACGAGCTCGACGTTTTCGTGATCCAGCCCGATGGGCTGCCGCTCCCCGGCGGTGCCCTGGACCCCGCCTTGCTTAGCGCCGTGCTAAGGGAGGTATACGCGGCGTGATGTGGTAAATTCCGGTTCCTCGATGGTCGCCCTTGCATTTGACGAGCGGTTCCTCTTGCATCGTCCGGAAGGCTCCCACCCAGAGCGGCCAGACCGGGCATTGGCGGTCATGGATGGGCTCCGCTCCGCCCTCGGAGACCGGGCGGTAGGCCTGCCGGTCCGCGCGGCCACGCGTGAGGAGCTTTGCCGCGTGCATGAGCCTGGCTACCTCGAGGAGCTCGCCCGCCTGGTCCCCGGGAGAAGCGGTTTCTTGGATGCCGACACGTATTTCTCCCCAGGTTCGTGGGAGGCGGCGCTTCTTGCCGCGGGCGCCTCGGTCGACGTGGCGCTCGGGGCTTATCGAGGCGAGCATCCACGCGGCTTTGCCGTCGTGCGGCCGCCCGGCCACCACGCAGAGCCGGGTCGAGCGATGGGCTTCTGCCTCATCAACAACGTGGCGGTCGCCGCCGCGGCCGCGCGGGCCGAGGGATGTTCGCGGGTCGCCATCGTCGACTGGGACGTGCACCATGGGAACGGCACGCAGGTCATGTTTTACCGAGACCCGACGGTGCTCTTCTTGTCGGTGCACCAGTTCCCGTTCTATCCAGGAACCGGCGCGCCTTCTGAGACCGGGGACGGGGAAGGGCGCGGGAGCACAATCAACGCTCCCCTCTCGGCAGGAGCCGGGGACTCGGAATACCTCCGCGTCTTCGAGAACGTCTTCGAGCCCGCGCTCCGGTCGTTTCGCCCCGGTCTCGTCCTGGTGTCAGCGGGCTTCGATGCTCATGTCGACGATCCGCTCGCCGAAATGCGGGTCACGCCAAGCGGTTTTCGCGCCCTGGCACAGGTGATCCGTCACGTGGCCGACGACGTGGCCGATGGGAAAATGGCGTGTGTTCTCGAAGGCGGCTACGATCTCGAAGGGCTCCGGGCGAGCGCCCGCGAGGTCGGCGAGGTGCTTGCCGCGCCGCCTGGAGAAGCCGCCCGAGGACGCCATCTACGGCAGGTCTCAGGATCATGACCGTGGTGGCGGCCAATCCCATCGTCGGGAAAACCCTCGACGGACGCTACACGCTGATCCGCCCGCTGGCCTCGGGGGGCATGGCGGATATATTCCTCGCCCAGAAGAGCGCGCTTTCGGGTTTCGAGAAGCCGGTCGTGATCAAGCGCCTCAAGGAGCGCTACCGGAACGACCCTCAGGTCGTGGAGATGTTCCTCGACGAGGCGCGCATCGGCGCCCAGCTGAACCACCCGAACATCGTCCACGTGTACGACGTCGGTGAGCACGAAGAGATCCCCTTTATCGCCATGGAGCTCATCCTTGGTGACGAGCTGTCCCAGCTTTGCAAGAGGGGCCTCGAAGTCGGGATGTTTTTGCCCCTCGGGCACGCGGTGGACTTGATCCGCCAGGCTGCCGAGGGGATGGGCTACTTTCACTCCAAGCGGGACGAGAACGACGATCCCCTCTGCGTCGTTCACCGCGATATCTCCCCGACGAACCTCCTCGTAACCCAGGACGGCGGGCTCAAGATCATCGACTTTGGCATCGCCAAGTCGGCCAAGTCGAGCTCCTACGACGACAAGATCATCCCGGGCAAGGTGAACTACATGGCCCCCGAGCAGGTGCGCGGGGAGCCGGTGGATCACCGCGCCGACCTCTTCTCGCTCGGAATCGTGCTCTACGAAATCGCGGTGGGCAAGCGGCTCTTCAAGGGGCGACCGGAAGAGGTGGCTCATCGGGTCAAGCAGGCCAAGATCAAGCCGCCGACATTCGTTCGGCGTGATTTCCCCCCGTCCCTCGAGGCCATCATTCTGCGAGCCCTCGAGCCACATCCCGAGGATCGCTATCAGAGCGCCCTCGAGCTCGCATCGGACCTCGAGGAGTTCCTGCGAGAGACGGGGCTCAAGTCTGGGCCCGTCAGAATCGCTCGCTACCTGGACGACTTGCGGGCCAAAGAAGGTGGCGAGCGGAGACCAGAGCTCGTCATTTTTGCCGAGTCGTGGGTGGACGACGAAGCCGACGATGTCCTCGACTTTGATAGGAGCTTCGCTTTTCTCAAGGATGGCCCGGCGCTCGAACCGGCACGGGAGGCGGCGCCTGAGCCGGTGCCCGTGAACGCGAAAGAAGAGCTTCCACCTCCGCCAAGCACTGTCACATCGACAGATAGCCAAGCCACAGTTAGCCAAGCCGCGCGGGTAGCGCGCGGCAGGGGGGAGGCGCCGAGGGCTTTGCCCGAGGAGGGGGGACGGGAATGTCCCCCCCTGACAGAGGGCCTTCCCGAAAGCCGCACGCCGGGCCCTCCAGTTGCCATCGGCCAGTCGCTCATTGACCGACGCCGAGCGGGGGCCCCTTGGTGGCTCGTGATTGGGCTCGCCCTCACTACCCTCTTGGCCCTCGTGCTTGCGCTTGCCCGATGATGAAAGCTGGGTTCATCGCGTG
The DNA here is from genome assembly GCA_016210055.1 of Deltaproteobacteria bacterium. GTDB lineage: Bacteria > Myxococcota_A > Polyangia > Haliangiales > SHYZ01 > JACQUZ01. The sequence continues at coordinate 42,622 of JACQUZ010000135.1, forward strand.
CATGATACTCGTCGCCTCGGGGTGCCACCGCGGCCCGTCGGACACGGCGGGAGCAGACGCGGGCGCGTTCCCGCGCAGGTGGCCCAAGCCTCCTCCGAGCGCGGTCCGCGCCTATCCACCCCACGCGATCCGCTCCGACGGCGTTGGACCCTACCTCTTGGACGCGACCTTGTCGGACGTCTTGCACTCCCTGCCCGATGGTCCACGGGTCGAGCTCGTCCAGCTCGGGCGTCTCGTCAACTGGCGCGTTGTTCGCGCCGAGGCGGGTCAACTCCTGGTCGGGGCCGATCACCGGAACCGCGTGGCGTTCGTCGCAGTTCTGGCGCCAGAAATCGCGATCACCGCCAGTGGGGTCGGGGTAGGGAGCACGGGGGACCAGCTCCTCGAGGCGCTCGGGCGCGAGGTGGACCACGATGATTTGGTGCGGGACCGGCGCATCTTCGAGTTCGCATCCCTCCCTGGCGTGCGGTTTCTGACCGACGTACCGAGCGACACCCCGGCTAGCCGGGCTCGCGTGACTACCGTAGTCGTGGCGCGCCCTGACGTGTACGAGCTCGGTCACGTGGGGCCCGGCTTGCGACCGGAGGGGGCCGACCGAAGAGACAGGGACAAGAAGACGGGCAGGGGAGAGTGCAGGAGTGGCGGGCTGCTCGCGACGGTCAAGGACGAAATCGCTCAGGCTGCTCGGGGGCGCTCGTCACAAAGAGGCTTGCCACTTCCCGTGGCGCGGCCGCTCCTGCGCTTCGGCTGCTTGACGTCTCAGGCGCCGGAGGCTGTCGCCATAGGGCCTGGTGAGCTCACCATCGTCGGTGGCGAGCCGGGGAAGCTCCGCCGGATCTACCAGATGCCCCTCGCTGTGGCTCACTTCGTGTTTCCCCTCGACGTGGACCGGGATGGCCGAGACGAGCTCGTGATCGGCGCACATGAGCGGGGGGACTCGTCGCGGTCGGTCGAGCTCAGGGTGCTTCGCTGGGAAGGAAGCCGGCTTTTGGACTTGGCGCGTGAGAGCCCGTTCCTCGTATCGGAAGCCTCGGCATCGGCTGCCGGTGTCCGCCCCGGGACCATCGACTTCCTGGTCGAGGTCGTGCCAACCGGGAGCGCCTTGCTCGTGCGCGGGTACTACATGTCCATTTCTTCAGGACGCGTGCGCGAGGTCGCTCCTGTCACCCCGTTGACCCTCCGGCTCGAACCGCGGCGTGCCATATCCGCAGGTCCCGCGCTTGCGCCGTGACGGCGTGATATAGATGCGGCGAGGTCATCATGCAGCTCGTTCGCATCCGCTCCCGCTCGGCTCTTCTCGGTGATAGCCCTCCCACGCAGGCCAAGGCCAAGAAGACCCTCTTCGAGGGCCGAGAGGTTGGCGCTTTTCGTTTTTCGTCCCGCCTCGAGCGCGCCATCGTGCGAAAGGTCGGCGAGGCCGTGGGCGACTTTGACATGATCGCCGACGGCGACCGCATCATGACGTGCGTGTCCGGTGGCAAGGACTCCTACGTCCTCCTGGATGCCCTCCGCGTTCTTGCCCGGCGGTCTCCAGTCCGGTTCGAGCTCGTGGCCGTCAACGTGGACCAAGGTTGGCCCGCGTACGAAACGCGCGCGATAGAGGAGCACCTTCGCGCCGAGGGCGTCGAGTACCGCATGATCAATGCGAGCTATGCGGCCATCGTCGAGGCGAAGCTGAGACCAGGGCAGACGCCGTGCAGCCTCTGCTCCCGGTTTCGGCGGGCGTTTCTCTACGATCTCGCGCCAACCCTCGGCGCGAACAAGATCGCTCTCGGCCACCACATGGACGATCTCATCGAAACGCTCTTGCTCAACCTGTTTTTCTCCGGGCGGCTGGCCTCCATGCCTCCGAAATTACTTGCCGAGGACGGGCGCAACGTCGTGATACGTCCTCTTTGCTACGTGTCCGAAGATGAGACCCGCGCCCAAGCCGAAAGCCGGAAATATCCTGTGGTAAGGTGCGGGTGCCCGTCTTGTGGCCTGCCCGACCAGAAGCGCCAGGTGATCAAGCGACTTCTTTCCGGGCTCGAAGAGGCACACCCTGGAACCAAGAGGCAAATGCTCGCTGGACTGCGAAACGTGAAGCCCGACCACTTGCTCGACATGGATCTTTGGCGCAAGCTTGGATTGGGAATGGCCGTCAGCGTGAAGGGCACCCCTTTGGTGGTGCCAAGCACGTCCGGTACTCCCAGCACTTCCAGCGTCAGCGACCGCGAGAACCCCGCGTTTTCCGTCGGAAAGCAGGTTGAAATATGAGCGGCGCTCTGATAAATTTTCAACTTCGGTCGGAGTCGTTTCGAGTGCTCGCATTGCTAGGAAGGCCATGTCGCGGATGACCTCTGCATGAAGTTCCAATGCAACCGCTGCCAGGCTCGCTACTCGATCGCCGACGAAAAGGTCCGCGGCAAGGTCCTCAAGATCCGTTGCAAGAAGTGCTCTGACGTCATCACGGTGCGGGAAACCGACGACCGTGAGGGCACGGAGCCGTCTTATTCCACCGGGAGCGGTCGCTTCGATCCCCTGCAGCCAAAAGAGCGCTCTGTCCGCTCGCCCGCCCTGGAAGGGGCGTTTGAGCGGGCCATGGTGCAGGGTTCCTCGCTCTTGCAAAACAACGAGGACGACGAGCTCCGTTTCGATTCCCAATCCAAGGACGCCACCACGGTCGCGGCCTCGTCGATGGTTCCCCCTTCTTCCGAGGAGTGGTACCTCTCCGTCGATGGAAGCCAAGACGGCCCGTTCACGCTCGCCGAGGCGCAGAAACGGGTTGGCCAGAAGAAGCCCGACGACGAAATGCACGCGTGGCGTGAGGGTTTTGAAGGTTGGCGCTTGGTGGAAGGCGTTTCCGAGCTCAAGGCGCACGTCCCCGCGGCGCCCCTTCTTTCGCCACCGCCCCGCTTTGACGAGCCACCGGTCGTTCCAGCGGCGTTTTCTGAAGACGAGCCAGAGCCCCTTTCCGACAGCGACTTGGTGGAGGCGCAATCGGACGGCCAAGGGGATGGCGTGACCGACGAGCCAAGTGGGGGGGCCGGCCGAGGGTCGGAATTCGATTTCGACATTGGGGAAGCCTCCCGAGTGGTCCGGATGCCGATATTGCCGCCCGCTGGCATGGGGGTAGCTGCTCCAGCCGAAGCGAGCGTGATGAAGCTCCCGGGGGTGGGCAAGGCTTCGGGGGAAAAAGGCCCGAGAGGTCAAGCCGGTGGCGCTCGCGCGGTCGTTGACGTGGCGGCCCTTCGTGCCCAGGCAGCGGCGCAGGGAGCTGCGGCTTCCTCGACCCTTGGCCCGCAGGTGGCGCGCAAGAAACGGGGCGTTCTCTTGACCGCAGGTGCAGGATTCGGAGTGGTGGCCGCCCTGGCGCTCGTCATCGTGTTCATCTTCGGCAGCGTGACCGACGACGGTCGTGCCGGGCGTGCCTCGGGGAGCACCCTGGATCTCCTGAGTGATTGGTACAGCTCGGGTGGTTTCCCCGGATCCCGGGGACCAACGCCGCCTGGAGTGCAAGAAGGAAACCGAGGTACTCGCGACAGGGGCGGCCAAAGGCCTCGCCCCCAGCCCCAACCCCAACCCCAACC
>JACQUZ010000136.1 GCA_016210055.1 Deltaproteobacteria bacterium
GTGGCCTGCGCGGCTGTGGCTCATCACGACGGGCTGGCGCCGCCACGGCCTGGTTTCGGTCGCCGAGGTACCGGCCCCGCCGGACAAGTGGTGAGCGGCGCCCTTGCAGGCTACGGCGGATCACCCGATGGAACCCGGTCCTCCCACGCCGTGGCGGTGCGGCGAGGTGCCTAGCACCAGCGGATGTCGGGTCCCGCGCCGGCGCCGGGGAGGCATCACATGGGTGTCTACTTGCCTGTGCGTGCCGTGCGTCGCCGTGGCGGGGTCTCGGATGGCTCCTTGTGAATCCGCCAATCGCTCCGATGGTCATCCAGATCTTGCCGGAGCTCGTACGTTCTAGCCGGAACCTCCTGGTACTTCTCGTCGACGACCTTGACCAGCTTTCCGATCTGCTCGACCGCCACGTTCAAGGCTAGTCCGATTTCCCTGAGCAGCCGGCCTTCCATGCCTTTCATCTCGCCGCGCAGATCGTCGCCGAGCTGCTTCATCTCGCCGCGCAGCCGGCCTTCCATGTCTTTCATCTCACCACGCAGATCGTCGCCGAGCTGCTTCATCTCACCGCGCAACCGGCCTTCCATGTCCTTCATCTCACCACGCAGCTCAACGGCTTGCTCTTTGAGCTGCTCCCGAAGGTACTCGCGCGTGATGGGTTCGTGGCACAAGGAAACCGATACTACGCGTGCGCCTGGTGGATGGCAACGCGGTTCCTCTGGCTACTCCGAAATCTCAATCCACCAGCGGGACATGTCGATCTCCACCGCATCGAATGGCTCCGCCCGCACCACGGCGTTGCCCTCGTGTGTCCCGAGCAGGCTCCAACGCCCTCCGTCGAGGCGATAGACCTCGAGGAGGTTGGCCAGCGGATCAATGATCCACATGTGCTTGACCCCGACCCGCGCGTACACGCCCATTTTGCGCCCACGGTCAAGCCGCGCAGTCTTAGGCGAGATGACCTCGCAGACCCAGTCGGGCGCGAGCTCGAACGCGGCGACGTTGGGTAGCTTGGGCATTCGCTCTCGCCGCCAGCCGGCGAGATCCGGGACGAGCACGTCATGTCCGAAGTGAAGCTCTGGCTCGTAGAGGATCCACCACCCCCCTGGCCCTCCAGAGCCCTTGTCAAACGGGCCGCCCAAATCAACCCCAAGCACTGACGCGACACGCGCGTGTGGGGACGCTGGCCGGGGCGTGGCAAACAGCTCTCCGTCGATGATTTCCCCCACCACGTGCTCAGGAAGCCGCAAGAGATCGTCGAGGGTCGCTCGGTGCTTGGTCTTGCCCATCAGCCACTATTATAGAGATTAGCACTGAGGTTCGGTCAGCCGAACCTCAGTGCGATCCACCCCCCCCACCCCTAAAACACCCTCTGCACGTTCACCTCTAGCGTGTACAGCCTCGAGTCATGCGTCCCCGGGTTCTGGTTGGCCCGCGACTGGAACTTGCGGTAGGCCTCGTCGTTGTTCTCGACGACGCGTGCCTTGCCAAAGAGCCACTCGAACGCGGCGTCCACGCGCCAGGTTTCGCCGAGCTTAACGCCCGTGCCCAAGGCGACCCCATGCTTGGGCCCGCCGAGCTGGTGGCGTTGGAGGGTCCGGTCGGGGATGGCGTTCCCGTCGAGCGTGTAGCCGGCCCTGAGCTCGAGCCCCTGGGACACCGAAATCTCCCCCCCGGCGTGCACGGCAATGCTGTCCTGGAAGTCGTAATCCTCCACGAGCGGATTGTCGTCGGGATACACGGGCCGGAGCACCGCTACGATTTGATCCACCTTCGACCAATCCGTCCAATCGACCTGCGTGGAGAGGCGCACGCGGCCGAGGCGGTAGGCCAGGCCGAGCGACGCGGCCTGTGGCCACGGTTGCTCGTGCGAGACATCCACGGGTACAATGCCGTCTTTCTTTTCGCGCCCCAAGGTATAGGAGGTGCCGCTCCCTGCGGTGCTCGCGGTAATGGCGCTTCGGTACACAAGGCCAATTCGAAAGTCGGCGACAGGCGTGAGCATGACGCCCAAAGTCACCCCTGCCCCCAGTCCCATGGATTCAATTTCACCGTCGACCGGCCGGTCGTTTGCGACCACCTGGAAGATTCCGAGTCCAAGACGGAGCCCGGCGCCAATCGCAAGGAAGTCGTTCACCTCGTAGGCGATCCCGGGCACGAGCTCGAACAAGACGCTCATGGCCTTGTCATGGGTGTTGGGCCGAGTGGGGTCGTACACGCCACTGCCGCCGTAGGTGTTCCACGCGCCGATCCCGAGCGCGATCCGCGACGGCACGCCATGGGACTTGAGCCGCGTCGAATAGCCGAGCGTGGGCAGAAACTTGATGTCCTTGTGCGACGACTCGGTCTTCCCCTCGGTGGGCACGCCGCTCTGCGTTTTCATGGGCGTGTACTCTCGGATGGGGAGCGCGAGCTGAAGACCCAGGAGAATGCTGTCCCGCGGCTGAAGCGCCAGGCCTGCCGGATTGTAATGGAGCGCCGTGGCATCATCCGCCACGGCCGTGAACGCACCGCCAAAACCATAGGCGCGTGCCGAAGTCACCGTGGGACGTCCGAGCCCAGCAGCGCCTGCCGCGATCGGCGTGAGCATGAACGCCGCGGTGGTCGCTAGCGCCAGGCATGTCCGGCAAGTGCCCTTATTCTGCCGTCGCATCTGTTCCCTCGTCTTGGGCGTCCACCACGTCGCCATCCACGGCTTCCGCCGGCGCATCCAAAGAGCCATCTGGGACTTCGTCCGTGCTTCCGTCGGGCAGGTCTGCGTCGGGCACCACCTTGGCGTCGGGCTTGGGCCTGGCGTCCGGCCCTGCGTCCGGGATCCGCTCGCACTTGCCCACGCTCTTGTTGCAGTACTCCCCCTGGGCTTTGAAGCAGCCGTCGTCGTTGCGGCAAGCCCGGCTCGACGGGTCCGACTGGAGAAAGGAACATCCCAAGACCGGCGCGAGAAGGAAGAAACATAAGCTCGCGGTACGCATCAAAAGCCAATCCCCCCGGAATAGACCACCTGAGCACCGACCTCCCCGTCGGGCCCGACGATCGGAACCACGGCCATCGGCAGCTCGTACCCTTTCCGCTCGGCGCTCCGCTCCAGCACGAAGTAATAGATACTCGCTCCCAAGGCAATGGCCCCGACGCCGTAGGCGATGTTCGAGATCATTCCGTAACGCTTCCCTTCAGCACCTAGGTCCGAGAGCTCCTCGCGGGTGTGCACCGTCGCCTCGGGAAGATCCGGCGAAAGCTCCGCGCCGCTGGGACGTTTCCGCTCGACGCGCAGGATATCCTCCGCCTGCTCGAGCCGGGCGTTGGAGAGCATGCCAAAGACCACGCCCGTCGTGCCGGCGGCCGCCGCAACGCCGAGGGCAATGAACCCGCTGCGACGCTCGCGCAGGCGATCTTCCGTCCGCTTGAGCGTCACCGTGACCGCGCGCTTTTGGCCTCTCACGACCGTGACTCGCCTGCGCCACGGCTCGTGCCCGTCTTCTTGAACCTCCAGGATGTGGATCCCTGGGGCGGCTTGGAGCGTGCCGCCTTCGGCCAGCGTCACTGGCGCGCCGTCAAATAGAATCGTCGACGAGGCGTCCGTGGTGAACACGAGCCACCCGTGGTTCACCTTGGTTTCCGCGGACCCCGCCGAGTCATCCTTCTTGGCGACGCTTTGGTCCACTTCCATGGCGGCGTCTACATCGAGGACGATGGAGGGCACCACGTCCACTTCGACATCGACCGCGTGGTAGCCCTGTCGCTCGAGATGGATCCGGTGCTTCCCCGGGTTCACCGGGAACGGCAAGAGCGGGGTGGCTCCCTTCTTGAGGCCGTCCACTTCCACGGACGCGCCCTCGACGCTGGCATTGACCGAAATCGCCCCCTGATCTTCCGCCAGCTTGCCGGGAAATGGTGGGCGCCCGAATGCCTTGCGGCAGATCTCCACGTCCTTTCGCACGTCGGCGGAGAACTGCGACGTGGGGTTTAATCGCAGGGCCTGGGTCGAGTTGGCGACGCACTCGCTCCAGCGCTTGAGCGCCCTCGCCGTGCGTCCGAGGTACCGGTAGGGGCCTGGCTTTGAAGGGTCGGCGTCCCGCGCCCGCTCGAAGGCGATCCAGGCGTCTTCATACTTGCCCAGGTTGAACGCATCGAGCCCACGGTCCCAGTTCTCTTGGAATCCATGCGCGGCCGGTGACTTCTGGGCGAGCCCTGTCTCACCCTGGAGCGCGATGACTGCTGTCACGATGGACGCAAGAAGCGCCTTCTTCATGTTCGTTCGTCCTCGCATGGCCGCGGCGGCCGGGCCGTCCCAAGCTACGCGCGATCACTCGTTCGGGTTGTCGCGCGAGTTCCCGCCACCCGTTCGGTCCCAGATGTTGATCCCGCTCCCACCGGGCCTGGTCCCGTCGGAGCCAGAGCGGCTGGGGCCGCTGGTCGATGGATCGGGAGTCGTGCGGGCGACGCGCAGCCTGAAATCCTCTGGGGGGCCATCTCCAGCTTTCACGACGAGCTTCAGGTTCCCCCCTTCCTTCTTGAGTCTCTCGTGCTCTTCGCTTGTCTTGGTCGCGAAATCTGCCGCGTCCTTCACCTGCCGATCCTGGGCCGAGAGGATCACGTACTGCGGCACCAGGCCTATTCCATTGAGTGGACCGCTGCCGAGCGAGACCAAGATGACCCCTTCCGAAACGTCCGGATAGCGCCATGCGATTCCGGGGAAGAGGGTCTGCACCTTGGCGCCCAGGGCTTCTGCAGGCGTCGAATAGCGCGCGATCAGCGTCTTGAGCGCGTCGGGGGTGAGCTTGAACTGGGTGAACACGAGGAACTTGGAGCCTCCACCCACGACAGAGTCATATTCCTCCCAGTACTCGGCCGCAGGCTGGACGGGAACCGCCGCACTGCCTGACGCGCGAAGGGCATTGGACACGTGGAGTCGCCCGTCGCGCACCACGCGCCTGGCGCGATCGTATTTTGCCCCGTCGGGATCAGAACGGGCGTCTTCGAACTGGCTGAACGCGACCTGCCTGGCCGTTCCGTAGAGCGTGCGCACGTGGCCAAACAAGGGGTCGTCGATCTTCAACCCGACTTGGTTGGTCAATTCCTCGAGAGCCGCCTGGGCCGCCTCTTTCTGCGCGTCTTCCTGGGTATCCGCCAAGCCAGAAATCCCCACGCACGAGAGCCCGCCTTCCTCGTCGGCACAGTAGGAGGAGAAGCGCGTGTCAGAGGCAATCCACGGAGGCCGCTCGCCGCTCTTTGACTTGAGCGGCCCTACCGCGTCGCGCGCCTTGATACGCTGCTCGGCCTCCTTTTGCTTCATGTAGTTCATGGCGACCACCGCGCCAATGGCGATGACCGCTGCGCCGAGGAGGGACACCGCGACGGTCAGCATGTTCGAGCGGGCACCCGCTGCGGCGGCCTCCGCGACGGTCGTGGCGAGTTGGGGCTTCTCGGGCTTGCGCTCCTGGACCTCCTTGATGAACTTGCGAAGGGCGGCGTCCAAGGTGGGCTTTGGGAGCAGGGGAAGGTGCGAGAGCAGGCTCTCCGGCGCGGCACAGGTCGTGGGACCCGAGCAGTCCGTGCACTTCATTTCGGGAGGAGTCGCAAACTTCAGGACGTCGAAGTGCTGTTCCACGTCCACGACCTGCGAGGACGTGGTCGCGCACTTGGCGCACGAATAGGGCATGCCGAACGACAGCACCTGGGCCTTGGCCCCCAGGTCCTCGGGCTTGGTCAAGCGCTCGAGAAACACCGGCGGGCAGCCGAGGAGGAAGATCTGCTCGCAGGTCGGGGTGATCATGGCGAGGAACCCGCGCCACTCCGCGGCCCCTGCAGGATCGACCTTTCCCATGCCGGACACGTCGAGGATGATGGTCCCCTCGAGCCCTTCGGCGAGCTTCTCCCTAGGGAAGGAGCCGTCGAGATCCCCGCCGATTTTCAGGTAGGTGGATCGGCCTTCGATCGTCTTCTCGACGCGCAGGCGGCGCGCCGCGTCGGACACGGCGTAATTCAGCTTGGACGCGAGGAACGACGCGACTTGCGGATCCAGCTCGAACCGAGCCTGGGCCGCGATGTACGAGAAGAACGTGGTCGGATCTTCGTCGAAATACTCCGGATTCCCGCACGAAGGGCACGGGTTTTCCGGAGGTTTCATTGACTTGACGGCTTCGTAATCGCGATCGACCTGGAACAACGCCCGGCGGTCGGTGTCGCAGTAGTCGCAACGGTAGGGCGCGTAGAAGCTAAACACGCGCCCCTTGCCGGCGAAATTGGCGACCATGTTGAGCTGGTCGACCACTTTCGGCGCGCATTCAATGAGAAAGAGCTGATCGACCGATTGCCCTACCTTGCCAATGAAATCCACCCATTCACGGATGCCGAAGGAGGAGATCTTTTGGATTTCCGCCAGGTCGAGGACGAGGATCCCTCCCTTGAGGGTGCTCGCGATCTTCTTGCCATCGAACTGCTCATCGACGGTCCCGGCGATCTTCAGGCACGTGATTGGCCCGTCGGCGAACTTGTCGATCTTGACCTTTGGTTCACTCCCTTGGGATGCCTGCTGCGTCGCAGCTTCCATGGTTTACCATTCTCCAGTGGAGCGCATTCGGAACTAACCCGAGCGCCCATCCCGTTGAAAGAAATGAAGCGACTTCGCCTGCGTGCGAAACTCGCGCAGGTTGAGATCCAGGTCGAACAAGCCAGTGACCTCAGTGCGCTTGTTCGGCAGCACATCATAGATCATTGCCACGGTCGAGTTGTGGCAGACGACCATGCCCAGGCCGGCGCCCCCATGGCTTTGGTCCATCTGCCCTCCTTTGAGCCCGCGTGCCAAGCCGGTGAACACGTGCCTGCGCTCCAAGCGTCCAAAGGGGTCCACCACCTGGATGGCCACGAGGACTCCGTCCGATGCCAGTCGCAACGTCGCAGCCTCGTGCTCTTCCACGGTGATTGATGCCTTGCGATCTTGTGCGTACTTGTGACGTCCTTCCGGGTCCACGGGAGCATCATACAGGGCGTTCATGAGGAGCTCGTGTGCGAGCTCTCCCAGCATCTCTCCCACGCGCTTGGGGACGCCTATCTTCTCGATGAACTTCTGCACCCGCGCGACCGCGGCATCCCGCCCGGCCGTGTCGCGGATGGTCTCCTCGTAGCCCGAGAACCCCCAAAGGAGGTAGGACGAAAAAGGGATACCGGGCTCACTTGGTCTGGCCAGGCGCCTTGCTACCATCAAGAGCTCGGCGTCGCGCGGCGTTGACTCGAAGTTTGGCCGCCCGAAAACGCTCGAGATCCGCGGCTCGTTCTCCACGTACCGGAGCACCCGATCGATCGGCTCGGCAGTCCAGAGCACGCCGCGGAGATTCGCATGTTTCTTGAGTGATTGGACCATGAGAGGTCCATCGAACGCATCGGCACCGAGAAGACCCGCTCCCTCGAGGTGCTTGTCCACCTCTGCCGGGTCTTCCACGACAACGACGTCGAGTCCCGCACATCCCCATAAACGGGTGATCCTGCGGCTCACGATCTTATTCCGTTCCAAGATGATGGCTCTCATCTGCCGTGCGCCAGTCGAGGTGACGAAGCAGTGCCCCGTGCAGCATCGTAACAAAATTGCATTTCGGCGCCTAGGGCGGAGTCGGTGGAGCCTTCCGAGCTTCTGCTGCCCGCCGATGATA
>JACQUZ010000137.1 GCA_016210055.1 Deltaproteobacteria bacterium
TCCTCTTTTCGGTTGGAAGTTTAGTCGCAAGGATCGTCGACGACAAGGTCGACGAAAAAAGGGCTCGGGGAATTCAGCGGTCGTCATGGAACGTGTCGCGCAGAAGGAGCCCCTTCAGATCCGCGAGTACCTGCAGGGCCTGGAGTGGGGTGAGCTGGTTGGGGTCGATAGTGGCCAAGGCACGCTCGACAGGCGACGGCGCAGGACCTCGCGGTGCAAGAAGGGAAAGCTGGCGATCAGCCGGGCTCGGTGGGACATGCGCTCGCTCGAGGTCCGACAGGATCGTGCGCGCCCTCCCGATGACGCTGCGCGGCAACCCGGCCAGGCGGGCTACTTCGATGCCGTAGCTCCGGCTGGCTCCACCGTCGACCACCTTGCGGAGAAATACGACCTCTCCCAGGTGCTCGCGGACGGCCGCCGAGACGTTGCGCATGCGAGGCCGCTTCTTGGCGAGCTCGGTGAGCTCATGGTAGTGCGTGGCAAAAAGGGTCCTTGCGCCCACTGCGTCATGGAGATACTCGGCCACGGCCCACGCAATCGAAACCCCGTCGTAGGTGGACGTGCCTCGCCCAATTTCGTCGAGAATCACCAGCGACCGACGCGTCGCGTGGCGCAGGATATGAGCGGTTTCGCGCATCTCTACCATGAACGTCGACTCGCCGCGCGCCAGGTTGTCGGCGGCGCCCACCCTGGTAAAGATTCGATCCACGATGCCGATGCGTGCCCGCCTCGCCGGGACAAAGGATCCCACTTGCGCAAGGAGCGCGATCTGGGCGACCTGCCGCATGTACGTGGACTTGCCTGCCATGTTCGGCCCAGTGATGATGAGGACCTGTGCCTCTCTCGTCGCCACGCGGCAATCATTGGGAACGAATTGCATGGCGGCGGCAGTGCGCTCCACGACGGGGTGGCGTCCCTCCTCGATTTCGATGACATCCGAGTCGTCGACGAACGGCCGCACGTAGGTGGCACGGTGGGCGACCTCTGCGAGAGACGCCAGGGCGTCTAGCGTAGCCACCTTTTCCGCGACCGTGAGGATGAGCGCGACGCGCTCCGCCACGCGGCTCCGAAGGCCCTCGAACAGCTCGGCCTCAAGGAGCTTCAGGCGTTCTTCCGCATGGAGCACTTTGGCCTCGAGCTCGGCGAGCTCCGGGGTGATGAAGCGCTCGGCATTGGCCAAGGTCTGCTTGCGGATGTAATCGCTCGGCACGCTCTTCAGGTTGGAACGGGTGACTTCGAGGTAGTAGCCGAACACCCTGTTGTAGCGGACTTTCAGCGAGGAGATACCGGTCCGCTCGCGTTCCCGGTTCTCGATCGCCAAGATGGCATCCTTGCCTCCACCGGCCAGCCCACGCAGCTCGTCGACATCGGGCGAGAAGCCGTCCCGAACGATCCCCCCGTCCCTGGCCGAGACGGGAGGATCGTCCACGAGGACTTGGCGGATTTCGGCAGCGACGACGCCTAGCTCGGCCAGGGCGCGCTCGTCGAAATGGAGAAGCTCCGGCGGCGACAGCTCCCTCGCCAGCTCCCGCCCTAAGAGCTCGGCAAGCGCGGGAAGTCGCTCCAGGGATCGCCTGAGGGCGCCAAGGTCTCTCGGGGTGGCGGCAGAGAGCTTGATCCGGCCCGCGAGCCGCTCCAAGTCATGGATTTCCGCGAGCTCTCCTTGGATCCTTCCTCTTAGCGAAGAGGACAGGACGAGGAATTCCACTGCGTCTTGACGACGGCGAATCTTGGCGATGTCCACGAGCGGAAAGAGAAGCCATTTCCGAAGGAGTCGTCCGCCCGGAGCGGTTCGCGTCTGGTCGATGACATCGAGGAGCGAGCCCTGGGGTTTCTTGCCGACGATGGTTTCCACGAGCTCCAAGTTGGTCTTGGCCGTCTCGTCGAGAACTAGGGTTTCCTCGGGGCGATACACCACCACGCGGGAAATCGGAAGCGCCCCTTGGGGCTGGGTGGCCCGCGCGTACTTGATCGCATGGCCGGCAGCACGCGTGGCCAGGGGAAATGGTGCGAGCCCGGCCTCTTCCAAGGACATTCCGAGAAGCTGAACAAGAACGTCGCGGAGCCCTTCCTCGGGTTCTGGCGAGACCGGGGTGACGGTGACGTCGCCGAAGCGCGCCCGCAAGGTGGACAGGGGACCTTCGCCGCCTAGCTCCGCGGGGTCCGCCAAGACCTCCCGCGGCGACACCCGAGACAGCTCGTCCATGAGAAGGGAACCCGACGCGAGCTCTGCCGCCCGGAACTCGCCCGTGCTTACGTCGAGATACGCGAGGCCCGCACGCCCTCCCTCCCCTACGGCCACGGCCGCGAGGTACCTGGCCGACTTGGCATCGAGCATTTCCTCGTCCACCACCAAGCCCGGAGTGATGATGCGCGTGACCTCGCGCTTCACGATCCCCTTGGCTGTCCGCGGGTCCTCGACCTGCTCGCAGATGACGACCTTGTGGCCAAGCTCCGCCAAGCGTGCCACGTACGAGCGAGCCGAGTGGTGGGGCACGCCACACATGGGCACCGCATCGTCCCGACCCTTATCCCTCGTGGTGAGAGTCAGGTCTAGGACGCGGGCCGCCGTGATGGCGTCTTCAAAGAACATCTCATAGAAGTCGCCGAGGCGAAAAAATACGATCGCATCCGGATGGCGATCCTTGACGTCGAGATACTGCCGCATGAGCGGCGTTTCTGAGGGAGAACGTCGCACGACCACGCCCGCGAACCTAGCACGGGGGGGTGACGTTGAGGCAGGAAGGAGAACCTACAGGCGCGTCACGTACGCAATGATGTGTTGCCGCTTCTCAAACTCACCCTTGGCAGCCATGGCCTCGTCGTAGGTGACGAAGTGACCCACGCGGACACGATAGAACGTGCCCCGCCCTTCGACTTCCCCTTGGACGACGTACGGGCGGTACCCCGATGATTGAAGCTTCGCGACGAACGAGTCGGCCTCTGCTTTCTCCTGGAACGAAGAGAGCTGAAGCGTGAACTTGGCCGGAACCTTCTTGGATTGCGCCTGGGTTTGGACCTTTTCCGGAGAGGCCGAGGCGGGCTTCACGGGAACAGCTGGTGTCTTCGCAGGGACCCTTGCCGGATCCTTCGCTGAAGGCGGCGTCTGAGAAGCGGCTGGAGCGGGGACCTCCGCGACCTTAGCAGCACTGGGCTGGGCGGGCGCGGGCGGAGGCGGAGGCTTGGCGCTCGGCGGCGGAACCGGCGGAGCAACGTCCGCGCTCCCGAGCGGCTTGCTTTTGTCGGGCTTGGTCAGAGCGACTGGGAAGGCGAGGATGTCGCCCTGCGCCTCGGCCTCGTCTTGTGCGAGCTCGTCGAGGGCGGCGAGCGGATCAATCGAAGCAGACGTGGTGGCCCGCCTGGCGACGCGTTCCCGACCTTCGAGTCGCTTTCCCACCATGACGCCAAGAACGAAGATGAGGCTCGCCACCACGGCTCCGCCAAAGAAAAGGAAAAAAACCTGACGGCTGTCGAGGGTGACTTCGATCTTGTCCTTGAACTTGTCCACGTCTCGGATGGTCATGGCGCGCTCCCTGGTGTCAGTTTCCACCTGCTCGAGAGCGGGAGCAAGAAAACGGCGGGCGTCGCTAAGGAGAGACGCCGCTCTGCAGGCAGATCTGACGCACCATTTGTTGCCGCTGTCCTTTGAGGCGGCCAATGAACTTGGTGGCTTTTTCGGCGTGTTTCAACTTGCACGCCGACATCCCTGCTATGGACAACGCCTGGGAGTCCGCTGGTTTCAACTCCAGGGCCACCTCGGCCTTTGCGAGCGCGCGGCTATAATAGCCATTCTTTGCGGCGGTGTTCGCCTCTTCGAGGAGAGCATCGAAGTCAAAAGCAGCCGATGGCTCGGGAGGCGGATTGACCGTGGGTGGCTCTTTCACCGGTGCGGGCCGCGTCGCCGTGTTCGCCCTGGAGCTTTCGTTCGCAACGCTGCTGCACCGTGCGGCCACTTGTTCGATCGCGTCTCGGGCCTCGGGAACCAACGCTGCCGCCTTGCGAGAAAGTGAGGGGATCTTTTCGCACTTGCCCGCATCGACCAGCGCACGGGCTTCTTGGACGCGCTCTTGGACCCATTCCGCCCGCGCGCGCTCGAGCTCAGGGGCCGCCTTGACGCGGTAGAAGCTATCGTCAGGGAAGGCACGGAAAAGCTTCGTCGCGTCGTCGAGCTTGCCGGAGCTCAAAGCGGCATGAAGGTTTTCATAGGTCACCTTGCTCCTAAACTCCCGACGCGCCTGGTCCTCAATTCGCGAGGCCTCCTCGTGGCCGGGTTCGAGCTTCTTGGCCAATCGTGCCGACGCCATGGCGTCTTCCCAGCGCTCTTCGACAGCCGCCTGCCGGGCCTCGACCACGTGCTTCGCGGCATCATCTTCGGCTGGGCCGACAGGTGGCGTCGGAGCAACTCCAGCTTGCGTCCCAGATGATGGATCCGGTGCAGGCCGGCCGCTCGGCGCATGGGATGGCGGTGAAACCTCCGCCAAGGCTCCGGGCGCAGCGGCTGGGGCGCGTTTTCCAGCCCCGGACCAAAGCCACGCCACGGCAACACCACCGCCAACCAGCACCAACGCCGCCGCGATCATGGCGCCCCGCTTGCTTGCCTGTAATCCACCCGCGAGCCCGCCAGTGTCCCGCGAGTAATCGAAATCCTCCCCCGGTTCCACAAACCGAAGCCGGACGTGACCGAGGTCAATCAGATCCCCTCGTCGCAGCTCAACCTTCCCGTACTCCTCGCCGTTGACGCGCACTCCATTGGAGGACTGCTGGTCCAAGACCGCATATCTGCCGTGCTCAAAGACAATCTTGGCATGGTGGCGAGAAATCGAACGGTGGTTAATGACGATGTCGTTGTCCTCAGTCCGACCTATGACCATCGACGGCTTGTCGAGGACGTGCTCCCTTCCCGCGAGGTTGGCAGACACAACCACCAGCCTGGCCGGTTGCATGGGCTCCATGGGAGGAGCCGCTTCGGATGGCTCCTCCGGGAGATCCGGAGGTTCTGGCGACTTGGCGGAATCCGGAGAAGCGCCATTCTCGGTCCCTGACAGGGTGTCCGCCGAGGCGAGATCCGCAGGATCGTCCGCATCGTCCAGCCGCTCCATCGGCTGAGTCCTGTTCTCGTCCGGGACGTCGTAGGAGCCTCTATCCAGCTTGAGCTCGAGGAGATAGTCGCCAATTTGGATGCGGTCCGCCTCGGCGACCGAGACCCGCCCCTGGATGCGCGATCCGTTCACGCGCACGCCGTTGTAGCTGTCCAGGTCCTCGAGGAGCACCGTCCCGTTGGAGCGAAGGATTCGCGCGTGCTTTCTCGAGACGTTCCGCTCGGTCAGGCGGATGGTATTCCCTTCCTTGCGACCGATGGTGATCTCGTCGCGGATCAGGGGTACGACAGTAGTCTTCCCCTCATCGTCCTGGATGATCAGCTTATACATCGCTCCCTGGGCGGTGCCGACATCCGAAGCTAGTGAAAAGGTTACCTATCCCACTTTCCAGGTGTCAAGGTCGATTGCCCCCCAAAAGCGTTAGGGATGCTTGCCACGGGGTTCATGTCTCTGTAATCGATGCCATGCCTTGAGCGCCTGGTACGCGGCCATGACCTGGTTGTCCCTGGCGAGGTGCACCGGTGTGGGTTGGGCCCCATCGCCGACTTGTTCCTTGCCTCCCACCTGTTCCCCCTCCCTTGCACCGGGCAGGTGCCCCTCGAGATCACGCTCTCGCTCTCTGCTTTCCTTGACCTTTGCCTTTTCCACGAGGTCTGGATCAAGCTCTTCCACGAAGAGGTCCGGGGCGATCCCTTCCTCCTGGATCGAACGCTTGCTCGGCGTCAGGTAGCGAGCCACGGTGAGCTTGAGGCCACTCCCGTCGTCCATCTCAATGACCGACTGGACAGAGCCCTTGCCAAATGTCTGGGTGCCTACCAGTATCCCTCGCTCGTGATCCCGAATGGCTCCCGCGACGATCTCCGCCGCGGATGCGGTACCGCCGTTCACGAGACAAGCGAGCGCGACATGTTCCCACGGTCCGTGGCTCCGTGCGACTTCTTCTTCGAGCTTCCTCCCTCCCCTGCCTACGGTCGTGACGACCACTCCCGACGAAAGGAAGAGGTCTGCAACCTTGACCGACTCATCGAGAAGCCCCCCGGGGTTGTCTCGCAGGTCCAAGATAAGCCCATCGAGTCGACCACCTGAGCTCACCCTTAGCTTGTCCAAGGCGACGACCAGCTCCCTTTCCGTGCGCTCCTGGAACTGCTTGATCCTCGCGTAACCCATGCCGGGCGCAAGCAGCGCGGCTTCGACCGCATCAACATGAATGATCTCGCGCTTGAGAACGAAGGTGCGTGGACTTTCCCACCCCTTCCGCTCGATGTCCAGTTTTACCGTGGTAGCCGGCGCGCCGCGGAGTCGAGAAGCGGTCTCGTCGGGGTCTCGCCCCTTTGTTGAAGTTCCGTCGACCCCCACGATCCGATCCCTGGCCACAAGGCCCGCGCGCGCTGCCGGAGAACCAGGAATCGGGGCGACGACCACGAGGACGCCGTCTTCCTCGTCGACTTCCACCCCTATTCCGCCGAATTCCCCGTCGGTGTCTGCACGCAGGTCAGCGAACTCCTCGGGGGTCATGAATTCCGAGTGGGGATCCAGGGTGCGGACCATCCCCTTCAAAGCACCGTGCACGAGTTTCTGCTCGTCCACCTCATCGACGTAGTGACTTTCCACGTGGGAAAGGACGCGCGCGAACACGTCGAGCTTCTGGAACCGATCGGCCACGCGCCGGGGACCAGCTCCAGCAGCAGCGGCCGTGGCCAAGGTTGCCCCAAGGAGGAACGCACCCAGATGAGTCCTGCGCATCGCCGCCTAGTATAACCGCTGAAGCAGTGGTGCGGGATCCACGGGCCTCGCTCCGTGCCGGATCTCGACGTAGACCTTCTCGGTCGCCGTGCCCAAGCGGGCGCCTCGCGTGACCTGGTGTCCCACTTCCACCGAAGGGGAATCCAAGCCCCCTAGGACGGAGAGCAACCGTCCACCGTGATCGATGAGGATGGCCAGGCCGAGACCACGAACGGGGCCGACGAACACCACGGTTCCCGAGTCAGGGGCTAAGACGGGCTCGGTTGGTGTCGCCTTGAGGATCAGGCCGCGGAAGGACAGGCGCGCCTTCGTGGCTGGGTCGCGGTACACGCCGAAGCCTCGGAGCACTCTTCCACCGACGGGCCGGGTCCATGTCCCCCTTGCAGGGAGCGGGACCTTGCTGCCTGCCAGCGAGTCCGCCTCGGCGAGGAGTCGCCGCTCGTTCTTCTCCACTGCGAGGAGCTCATCGACGAGGAGCTTGCGCTCCACCAGGTCCCGAAGAATCATGCGCCGGGCGTAAGCCCGCCTGCGCACGAGGTCGAGCCGCGCTTGCTCTTCGACCCAAAGGGGCAAGAACCCACCGCGGGTCAGCTTGTACAGGGCACGCACTCGGGTCGCCAGATCGCCCTTCCGTGCCGCGAGCTTGTCCGCGAGCTGAACACGGACCCGGCGGACGACTTCCAACTCCTTCGTGAGACGCTCGAATTCAGGAGCGGCGGGTCGAGGGCCCTTAGCCACGGGACTGGCCGCGGCTTGCACCGCACCCAACAGCAGGGCGCATGCGAGCAAGAGATTACGCATCCGCATGGCGTCCGATGGCGACAAAGCTCCCCAACATGCCCAGGGACGTGCCCATGAGGAGCGCAAGGCCGAGCATGGAGGGGGAAAGGAACGAAAGCTGAAGCTCGCCGACGGCACCAGAAAGCATCCTGGCGAGCGGGGGCCCACCGAGACGGTAGAAGGCGTAAAGGAGCCCGAGCGCCACGGCCGATCCGAGGAGCCCTTGGACCGCGCCCTCGACGAGAAGGGGCAGCTTGACAAAGCGGTCGGTGGCACCGACGAGCTTCAGGATCTCGATCTCGTCCTTGCGCGCATGCACGCTGAGCTTGATGGTGCTGGCGACCACGTACACGCACGTGGCAAGGGCGAGAAGCGCCAGGGCCCATGCGGCGCTTCGGATTGATGCCAAGAGCGACGTGAGCCGGTCTACCCAGTCCCCGAGGAACTCCACCTCTTCGATCCCAGGCGTGCGCCTAAGCTTGTCCACGAGCGGGCTGACTTTCGCCACGTCCCGCACGCCACCTCCCAAGGTCACCTCGAGGGACGCGGGCAGGTAGCCGATCTCCACACCTGACAGCAGATCCTTCCGATCTCCGAGGGATTCCACGAGGCGACGGTACGCCTCGTCGGATGGCACGTAGTCCACGCGCTCGATTCCTGGCGCATGGAGGAGCGCGCGACCAATGGCCCGCGCCCTCTCCACGGGCGTCTCATCGTCGAGGTAGACAACCATCTGGACGCCCCTCCCCCATGCGGCCGATGCGCCCGAGATGTTGAGGTGCGCAAGGACCACGACCCCGAGGAGGAGAAAGGACACCCCGATGGCACCCATGGCAAGCAGGCTGACCAGTGGACGATCGGTCAGGCCTCCAAGGGCCCGGGCGAGCCCGAAGTACATGGCGCGGAACGCCTGCCTCATGGAGCGGGCGTGCCTCCGGACACGCGGGCACTGATCGGAAAAGACAACACGTTGGGAGTGGCGCTGGGCACGATCTTGCCCATTTCGAGCTCTACTCGGCGCCAACCGAGCCTCTCGCCGCACGCCATGACCCCCAAGTCGTGGGTCGCGAGGAGGACGGTCGTTCCACGGCGGTGGACGTCGGAGAAGAGCTGCAGCAAGTCTTGGGTGAGCTTGGGGTCCAAGTTGCCAGTGGGCTCGTCGCAAAGGAGAATGGCGGGCTGGCCCACGACTGCACGCGCGATGGCCACCCGTTGCTGCTCACCGGCCGAAAGGCGCCGCGGCGTGACATTTAGCTTCCAGGCCAGGCCCACGCTGGCAAGGGCATCGGCCGCGCGTTCGTGGATTTCCCGCCGCGGCAGAGCGCGGATCTCTAGGGCAAGGGCCACGTTCTCGAGGGCCGTGCGTTCGGGAAGGAGCTTGAAGTCCTGGAATACGACCCCAATGTTGCGGCGCAAGTACGGAATCGACGCTCGTCGCAAGCGGCCGATGTCCCGATTGAAGATCTTGATTCGTCCTCCGTCCGGCTGCTCGGCGGCGAAGATGAGGCGGAGCATCGTGGTCTTGCCAGCGCCGGACGGGCCCGAGAGAATCAGGAACTCCCCCTCGCCTACGGACAAGGATACGTCGTCGAGCGCCACGACTTCGCCGTGCCGTCCATAGCGCTTGGTGACGTTCTCGAGAGAGAGCATGCGGCTGTGATTATAGTACGCTCCCCGCGTGTGCCCAAAAACGGACGACGAGCTCACTCCCGAGGACATGGAGCGCTTGCTTTCTGCGGTGATTCGGATTCGCAAGCGCCGCAGGGTGGCCCTTCTTGGATACCTCGTGGCCTTGGTGACGCTCCTCGTCGGGATCCCCTGGTCGCTCGTGGCCTATGCCCGCGGACCTCGCGGGATGGCCGGCCTGTGGGTGATGGTCATGCCGATCTTGGCGGTGGGGCTGGTGTTGTGGATCTTTGGGAAGTGGTCGAGGAAGGCGTAGAGGGGCCGTAGTCTTGACCACCTGTGGCTTGGCGGGGCCTGCCACGCGACGGTGACTACGCCGCAATCACCCCCCTACGCGTCCCTACCTTGGTGAACGCCGCGATCGCCCGGTCCACGTGCTCCCTCGCATGAGCCGCCGAAAGCTGGACCCGGATGCGTGCCTGCCCCTTGGGTACGACCGGGTAGCTGAAGCCGATCACGTAGATCCCCTCTTCGAGAAGGTCCCGAGCGAACTCCTGCGACAAGCGCGCGTCCCCGAGCATGATCGGGACGATGGGGTGGAACCCAGGCTTGATCTGGAAACCCGCGGCGGTCATTCCCTGGCGGAAACGGGCAGCGTTGTCCATGAGCCGGTCGCGAAGCTCCGTAGTCTGCGACAAGAGCTCGAGCACCTTGAGCGACGCACCGACGATCACGGGTGCGACGGTGTTTGAAAACAGGTACGGGCGGGAACGTTGGCGCAGGAGATCGATGATTTCTCGCCTTCCCGCGGTGAACCCCCCGGCGGCTCCCCCGAGAGCCTTGCCGAGTGTCGACGTGATGATGTCGACGCGCCCCATCACCCCGCAGTGCTCGTGGGTCCCCCTGCCTGTCTTGCCCATGAACCCGGTCGCGTGAGAATCATCGACCATCACGAGCGCATCGTACTTCTCGGCAAGATCGCAGATGGTCTCGAGCTTGGCCACAAAGCCGTCCATGGAGAAGACGCCGTCGGTGGCGATGAGCCTCATGCGTCTCCCTTGCGTGGCCTTGAGGTGCCGTTCCAGCTCGTCCATGTCGCCGCTCGCGTAACGCAAGCGCTCCGCCTTGCACAGGCGGATCCCGTCGATGATCGACGCGTGGTTGAGCGCATCGGAGATGACCGCATCCTCCTCGCCGAGGATGGTCTCGAACAAGCCACCGTTCGCGTCGAAGCACGAAGAGTAAAGGATCGCGTCGTCGGCGCCAAGGAAGGTAGCGATCTTCTGTTCCAAGAGCTTGTGGAGATCCTGCGTCCCACAGATGAAGCGGACCGACGAAAGCCCATAGCCACGGGTT
This sequence comes from Deltaproteobacteria bacterium, assembly GCA_016210055.1. Classification (GTDB taxonomy): domain Bacteria; phylum Myxococcota_A; class Polyangia; order Haliangiales; family SHYZ01; genus JACQUZ01. The sequence continues at coordinate 10,605 of JACQUZ010000137.1, forward strand.
TCGAGCACCTCCCTGGCCGCGGAAAGCACATCGGGGTGCGACGACAGGCCAAGATAGTTGTTGGCGCAGAAATTGAGCACCCGAAGGCGAGCGTCCCCGCTGGCGACCTCGATCTCGGCCCCCTGCGGGGAGACGATGATCCGCTCGTCCTTGAAAAGCCCTGCCTCGGCGATCTCTGCCAGCGACTCTTGGAAGACGCTCCTCGTCTTGTCCCCGAGCATCACTCGAACCTCAAGAGCACCTTCGGGAACTGCTGGATCTTTTCCTCGAACTTGTCGGCCTCAAAGCGCGGGAAGTCCGCGACCGTCCCCTCTCCCTTGTTCAAGATCACGCCGTAGATGAGGTCATGGATGTTGGGATCGCGGGATTCCAAGAGATTTCGCGTGATGTGCCAGGTCTCCCAGATCCTTCGCCCGACTACCGAGTGGAGCGAAATCCCATCCACGATGACGCGATCGAGATCTTCGATGATGGCATCCCCGCTCTTTAGGCCAAACAGGATCACGTCGCCCCCGCGCCTGACCGCGGCAATGGCGTTGTTTACGCTGGCGTTCTGCCCGCTCATCTCGAGCGCTACGTCTACCCCCGTCCCCTCGGTAAGGCCCCGGATATTCTTGACGAGGTCGGGATCGTGCTCGTAGACGTCGCCGGCCGTGTTCGCGGGCACGAGCACCTGGTCCGCCCCGAGCTTCCTGGCCATCTCGATGTGGCTCGGCATGGGCTCGACACCAATCACCTGCCGAGCTCCCAGCGCCCGAGCCACCGCCACAGCAAAGAGACCGATGGTGCCGCAGCCGATGATCGCCACGCGCTTGCCCCGAAGATTCACCTTGGTGCACGCATGCACGGCGTTGCCAAAGGGCTCCTGCAAGGTCGCGACCTCGGGCCGAATCTTGCGGATGTCGGTGGGCCAGAGCATGCGCGCCGGAAGCTTGACGAGCTCGGCGAAGCAGCCGTCGGTGGATATCCCGATGATCTTGTTGTCCTCGCAAACGTGGGTGTCGCCGATGCGGCACTGATAGCAGGTGCCACAGATGATGTGAGACTCCGTGGAGACATGGTCTCCGGCCTTGAGCCCGAGCTCACGGGCCGCATGGGACCCCACGGCGACTACTTCGCCGAACAACTCATGGCCGACCACGCGGACCTGCTTGTTCTCGTGGTCCAAGGATTCGTAGATCATTTCCTTGAATGCCCGGCGGAACCAGATCCCTCGGTCAGATCCGCAGAACCCGGCGAATCGTGGCCGGATAAGCGCCATGTACCCGTCGCGATAGTCGGCCTTTTCGTCGAGGATGGGGGATGGGACCTCTTCTTTCCTGAGCCCCCGGCTCTGCTCCCACGGATCTTTTTCCCGATCGTAGACCAGCGCCTGCATCGTCTCCGATGTCATGGCGCGGAACCCTACCACCTAGGAAGCGTCGTTACCAGCCTGCGCCGAGCGTCACGAGCATGTCAAAGTCGTAGGCCTTGTACTCGTAGTCAACACCGTCGCCCTCGTCGTCGTCGTCGTGAAACGCAAAAGGGGCCGCCAGCTGGAAGCCGAGCCCGAGCCCACCGATGCGAAAGAGGGCGCCCACTCCCGGTTCCAAGGCAAGGCCATAGTCGTCCTCCTCGTAGGTGGCACGAAAGCCAAGGAGCGACGCCGTGCCCTCGGCTCGGATCCAGTCCAGGCCGCCCGCGAGCCGAGCGAACAAGAGCGCGTTCTTGCCCACGGCCCCAAGGAGGCGAATTCCGGCTAGGAAGCGAAAGCGATGAATATCGACGTTGATGAGCGACGAATCGAGCTCGGTGTCCGACGGAGTCCAGTCGGCCCCGAGCTCGACGGCCAGCCGCGCGCTCTCGAAAACGCTCCCTCCAAAACCGCCAGCACGGAGTCCCAGCTTGTAGCGGGTGTCCACCACGTCGGCGTATCGGTCGTCGCCGATCGGAACCGCAGCCCCGGTAACCACCTCTAGGAACCCCTGCGCGTCCGCAGCTGGGGAAAGACCGAGCGAAAGAAAAGCCATCACGAAAGGCAAGAGGGCTCGCTTCATGGTCCCCAATGTAATTGCCTGCCCGACGTAGTGCCAGTGGAGCTTTCCGAGCTTCTGCTGCCCGCCGATGATAGTCGGTGGAGCTTTCCGAGCTTCTGCTGCCCGCCGATGATAGTCGGTGGATTGCGCGGCGAAGTGATCCCGCCTACGCTCGTCCTGCCATGGACGATTCTCACGAACAGCGCGTTGCCGCACGCAGGCGGGATCGAGAGGTGCGTCTCGCGGCCGAGGACGGCTGGCTCGCGGCAAGCGGGCTAACGTGGCTCGATTCAGGTCCGAACGACACGCCCATCGGCGTCATTCATGTGTCGGAGACCGGCACGACCCTCGAAGTGCCGGCCGGTCTTCCGGTTTCTTGCGATGGGCAAGGCGTGACCCGCCTGGCCTTGCGCTCGGATGCCGAGCCCAACTCGCACCGCCTGAAGCTCGGCAAGAGGACTTTTCAGCTTCTTCGGCGGGGCGGCACCTTGGCGCTCAGGGAGTGGGACGCTGACAACCCATTTCGGCTCGCGTACCGCGGACTTTCCTATTTCCCGGTCGATCCAGCGTGGCGCGTTCAGGCGCGCCTCATCCGCCACGAAGTGCCGCGGCGACTCGAGCTGCCGTCCGTCCTGGGGACAATCGAGGAATTCTCATCGCCAGGCACTCTCTCGTTCCAAGCGCCCGGTGGGTTGGCCTGCACGCTCGAGCCGGTCCTAGACTCCGGCAAGCTACTCATCATCTTCGGCGACCAAACGAACAGCGACGAGACGTATGGGTCAGGTCGGTTTCTCCTCGCCGAGCTCCCCGATGACCTGCGCGGCGGACCGCAAGGGAGCGGGGACGTCGAGCTCGACTTCAACCTCGCGTACAACCCGCCCTGTGCGTTCACGCCTTACGCCACGTGCCCTTTGACTCCTCCTCAAAACCGCCTCCCCTTGCGCGTGGATGCGGGTGAAAAACGTCCAGCAACAGGTCATCCATGAACGGAACCCCACGCCTTTACCATGAGGACTCATTCCTCCACGCTTTCGATGCCCGCGTTGTCGCCCATTCATCCTGGAACGGCGCGCCGTCGGTAATTCTCGACCGGACGGCCTTCTATCCCGAATCCGGTGGGCAAATGGCCGACAAAGGGGCTCTCGCCGGCATTCCCGTTACGGACGTGCAGGAAGACGAAGCTGGAGCCATCCACCACGTGCTTTCCGGGCCGCTTCCGCCTGCGGGCGCCCACGTCCGAGGGGAAATCGAGCGCAGGCGCCGCCTCTTGCACATGGCCTTGCACACGGGGCAACACATGCTGTCCCGGGCGCTCCTCGACGTGGCCAGGGGGGAGACCGTGTCGTCGCGCCTCGGCGAGACGGCGTGCACGATCGACCTCGGCGTTGAAAAAATAGACGAGCGTGCCCTGGCCCGCGCCGAAGAGCTTTGCAACTCGATCATCGAAGACGATCTCGAAATCAGGGCCTTCTTTCCGACGGAGCTGGAGCTCAAGTCGCTTGCGCTCCGCCGCGAGCCCAAGGTCTCGGAGAACGTGAGGGTAGTGGCGATCGGTGACTTCGATGTTTCGCCCTGCGGGGGCACGCACTGCGGTCGCACGGCTCAGGTGGGGCTCCTTAGGGTGACGTCGCTCGAACGCTACAAGGGGAAGATCCGGGTCACCTTTGCCGCGGGGCGCCGTGCGTTCGAGGAGCTCACCGCGCATTCTGACGTGCTCCAGGCCCTGGGCCGAGAATTCACCTGCGGACCCACCGACGTCCCAAGCGCGGTGGACAAGCTCCGCCGCGAGCTCACCTTGGCACGTGAAGCCCTAGGGCACGCGAGGGCCGAGCTCGCGGAATCGTCGGCTGAGGAGCTCTGGGCCAAGGCCCAGGCTACGGATTCGACCCGCGTGGTCGCCGTGTTCGAGGACGTCGACGTCCCTTTCTTGCGGGCAGTGGCGAAACGGATCACCGCGCGGGAACGGTCGGTGGTCCTCCTGGCGGCGACCACATCCGAGGGGGTTAAGGTCCTGTGCGGACGGGGTCCCGGGAGCGCGTTCGACTGCGGGGCGTTCGTTATGCAGGCTGCTCTCCGGACCGGCGGACGCGGTGGCGGAAAGCCCGAGGGAGCCGAAGGCAGGCTGCCTGTCGGGGTCGACTTTGCCAAGCTGGTCGTGGAGCTCTGCATCTAGGTCATGGGCAAGCGTCGGCGCCTTGCGACGAGGAGCGCATGGGTCTACGCGTGCGTGCTGGTGCGCGAGTTCCGGTGGACCCTGGTTGTCCTGGGTATTGCCTTGGCCCTCGGCACGACGCTCTACGGCGTGACGCCGATCGCCGCTCTCGGGGGCCGGCCCGCTTCCCTTTTCACGTCGCTCTACGGCGCCTGGACCGCCCTCCTCGGAGAGCCGCTCTTCTCACCACCAGAGACCTGGTACTTGGCCTTCATGAACGGGTTCTACCCGCTCGTGGGAATTGCACTGATTGGCGAAGGAATCGTCCGCTTTGGGCTCCTCATGTTCTCCCGCCGCCAAGGCGAAAAGGAATGGATGAAAGCGATGGCAAAGGCGGTCCGCGACCACATCATTCTCTGTGGCATAGGTCACCTCGGCTTCCGAATTCTCGAGCGGCTCGTGCAGAACAAGCTCGACGTGGTGGTCATCGAGCGTGATTCGAGCTGCCGATTCCTAGCCCAAGCGAAGGCCACCGGAGTCCCCATCTTGATCCAGGACATGAAGGACGACCAGACGCTCGTCGAGGCTGGAATCACGCGGGCGCGTGCCATCGTCGTGGCGACGAACGACGACATCGCGAACCTCGAGGTGGCGCTCGACGCCAAGCGGATGAACCCAGCCATACGCGTGATCATGCGCCTCTTCGACCAGCAGATTGCCGCCAAGATCAAGGACGCCTTCTGCATTGACGAGGCGTTTTCGGCATCGGCTGTGGCGGCGCCCGTAGTGGCGGCCATGGCCCTCGGCACGCGGGTCCTCTCGTCGTACGAGATCGACGGCGTGCCCCATGTCACGGCGGAAGTCGACGTGCATCAAGGGAGTCCGCTCGTTGGCAAGACCGTCGGTGCTGTGGAGCGGAGCGGGAGCATTCGGGTCTTGTCCAAGAAGGGGGGCGGCGCAAGCGGGCCGGCCGCACCGGTTTTGCCAGACACGTTGCTCTGCGTCGGCGACATGCTGGTGGTGCACGCGACCGCGGATGAGCTGGGGGCGGTGGCGATTGGGGGCGGCGCGGGGTAGCCGAGTGCGGCCCCGCACCAAGGGTATAAAATGTTCACATGCCCCGAAGTGCCCGCTTAGCCCTGCTCCTTGCCACAGCAGCAGCGGCGACCTCGAACGGTTGTTCCGGGTGTTCCCAACAAGACAGCCCGACCCTCTCCCCTGTGCTTGAGGCCGTCGCCCCCCAACGTCTCGCGGCCTGGGGGTCGCGCGTGGTGCCCCTCCTCGCCGCTCCCGGCGCAAGTGGGCAGAAGCTCGCCTTCTGCAACCTCGACGGCCCCGAATGGCTGTCACTCAAGACGCTGGGTCCCGATGATCTCGGCCGCTGGCAGGGAGAGCTCCGCATCAAGCCGCAAGGCCCAGGGCCAGGCACCTACGTGGCCACCGTGCGCGTCCACGCGGGCGCAAGTTGCCCCGAGGCGCGATCCTTTGACGATGCCCAGGTGACGATCACGCTTACCTCACCTACCCCTTCGCTCGTCACCGACCTTGTCCCGGACAAGGGCGGCGAAGGCCCCTCCTCGCTGCGCGCAGCAGGCGGCCGGGTCTATTTCGTCCTCGAGGATCCAGACCTCGGGACCGAGCTCTGGCAGAGCGATGGAACAGAAGACGGCACGCACGTCGTCAGGGACATCGCGCCTGGCCCGAGCGGCTCGAACCCCGGGCTCCTGATTCCCGGGGCGACCCTGCTCTACTTCCTCGCCGACGATGGCGAGCACGGCGAAAAGCTATGGCGCTCTGACGGTACCCACGAGGGGACGCGAATGATCCAAGCCCTACCGCTCACGCCTTGGGCACGGTTTGAGCCCGTCAAGGTGGTCTCCGACCGCTTGTACTTCTTCTTCGAGGACGAAGTGTACGGGGTCGAGCCGTGGGTCACCGACGGCACCGAAGCAGGCACCTTCATGCTCGAGGACATCAACCCGGGCGATTCCTGGTCCCTCGCCCCGCGGTGGGCGGCTTCCCTTGGTGAAAAGGTGGTGTTCTTCGCGCGTGACGACGACCATGGTGTCGAGGCCTGGGTCACAGACGGGACGCCCGAAGGAACGCAACGAATCTCCGACATGTTCTTGCGAGACGACATCCGCCCGTTCGTGGAAGTCCTTTGGGAGTCTGAGAAAGCTGACGACCTGTTCTATTACGTGGCCGAGACCGCGCTCTTTGGCCGCGAGCTCTTCCGCACCGATGGAACGCCCGAGGGGACCTTGCTCCTCGACATTGATCCTGGCGCCAGCGGCTCGGATCCAGGTTGGCTCGCCCCGCTCGGACGCCGCCTCGTGTTCGGCACCTCGAACGATAACCAGGTCATGGTGACCGACGGGACGCTCGAGGGAACAAAGCCGCTCGTCAAGGGCTGGCCCATCCAGACCACCGCGGGTCACGAGGTGGTCTTCTTCCTCATGGACGACGACGCGCGCGGAAGAGAGCTGTGGCGCACCGACGGCACTCCCAAAGGGACCTTCCTCGTTCGCGACATCAACCCGAGCGGGGACTCCACCCCCTCGGTCTTTGACGTGCACCCCTCTCTCCTCGGCATGATCGGAACCAAGCTCCTCTTTGTCGCCAACGACGGCGTTTCAGGCAACGAGCCCTGGATCTCCGACGGCACCAAGGAGGGGACGATGCGCCTCTACGACATCAACCTTGGCCCTGGGGATTCATGGCGAAAGGGGAGCGACATGTCGCGCCCTACGTGGATACCGGATCAGCAGGGCGGCGCATTCTTTCTTGCCGACCACGGCTCGTGCGCCACTTGCACCAACGAACATGGCGACCGAATGGGGTTCGAGCTCTGGCATACCGACGGGACCCCCGAAAAGACACGGCTGGTCGCGGACATCTTCAGTGGCAAGCGCAGCGCCTTCCACACGGATAGTGGCATGGGGCTCGATGGCCAGGTGCTCGCAGGCAGCCTAATTTTCCGAGCCAACGACGGCACCGGGGCCAAGCTTTGGCGCTCGGACGGGACGTCATCGGGCACGCGCGCGGTCCTCGCGGGTCGCGCCCCTGGGCAAGGAAGCGCTCCCCGTGAGCTCGTGCCCCTTGGGGAAAGGCTCGTCTTTTCCGCAGACCGTGACTGGTGGTCCTCTGGTCTCTACATCACCGATGGAACTCCCGAAGGCACAGACCTCCTCGCCTCGCTCCCCACCCGCGGCGCCACCTTCCTGCCCACGGTCTTCCGCGAGCAGATCCTATTTCGTGGGTTCGATGAAGAACGTGGCAGCGAGCTCTGGGCCTCCGATGGTTCCCCAAGCGGCACGACGCTGCTCTTGGACTTGGAAGCGGGACCTTTCAGCGCCGCTCCCTGGGGGTTTGCCGAGGCGGGAGGCGAGCTGTTCTTCTTCGCCCTCTACCCGCGCGGCACGTACAGCCTTGACGGCGTGGGCCTGTGGAAGACCGACGGAACCACCTTGGGCACGTCACCGATCACGCCGCTCTTCTACTATAGTGGACCGTATCCATACGGGCTTTTTGGCGCCGGTTCGCGGGTCTTCTTTGAGTGCGACTCCTACGAGCTAACTGGCGAGCTTTGCGTCTCCGACGGAACGGCCGAAGGAACCCGCCTCATCTGGGACACTGCGCCGGGTGAGGTGTCAGGATCGCCGTCCTTCTTCCTTTCGAGCGGCGACCTCATGTACTTCATCGCCGCCTTGCACCTATGGCGCTCAGATGGCACCCCCGAGGGAACGCTCATGGTCGAGGACGTCTCTGCGAGCGGAGAGGACAGCGCGAGCTACACATTTGCCGCCCCGCGCCCACTCACCGCCGTGGGCGGCACCGTCTTCTTCGTCGCCGAAGACATGGTCCACGGCTACGAGCTCTGGAAGACCGACGGGACTTCGGCGGGTACCGTGCTGGTGAAAGACATCCAGCCTGGATTGCCAAGCGCCTTTTCGTACTACGCCCCGCGCCCCTTCGTGGCGTGGGACGGCACCCTCTACTTTGCCGCGGACGATGGCGAGCACGGCTCCGAGCTCTGGCGCTCGGACGGTACCGCCGAAGGGACCCAGCTTGTCCGGGACCTGGCCAAAGGCCCAACGGGCTCCAATCCGGACTGGCTCACCGTCGCCGATGGCGCCCTCTACTTCGTGGCCGACGGCGGGAGCGGCGTCGAGCTCTGGCGCTCCGACGGCACCGCCGAAGGGACCCAGATCGTGGAAGATGTCGTCCCTGGAAACGGCGGTTCCGCGCCTGATCAGCTCGCCGAGGTTGGCGGTCACCTGTTCTTTGGGGCCTATCGATTCGACGTGGGTCGCGAGCTTTTTGCGCTCGAGCTGCGCTAAAATGCGGCCACGGCATTCATGTCGACCGCACGCATATCCATCGTTGTCCCCGCCCGCAACGAGCACGGCAACCTGGTGGATCTCCTGCCGGAGATAAAGAGATACGGCGACGAGCACATCTTGGTCGACGGAAATTCCACCGACGGCACCGTCGAGCTCGCCGAGTCGCACGGCTTCACTTGCGTAAAGGATTCGGGCCGCGGCAAGGGGGACGCGATCCGCACGGGCATCGCCACTGCGACCGGTGGCATCCTGGTGTTCATCGACGCCGACCACTCGCACGATCCAGGGGATATCCCCAAGCTCGTCGCGCCCATTCTCGCCGGCACGGCCGATCACGTCTCCGGGAGTCGCATGCGCGGAGGGAGCGACGAGCTCCACGGCACCGCCGGAGAGCTCTTGCGCCTCTACGGAAGCACCTTGATCACCCTTGGGATCAACCTGCGTTTTGGCACCACTCTGACCGACAGCCAAAATGGGTTTCGCGCCATCCGCCGGGACGTGGCCATGGCCCTCGACCTGCGTGAGGACATCACCACCATCGAGCAGGAGATGATCGTCAAGACCCTGCGCAAGGGCTATCGGCTCATGGAGGTTCCCACGCACGAATACCGGAGACGACACGGGAAGTCCTCGTTCCAGGTCCACAAGGTTGCCGTGCGGTACGTCACATCGTGGCTGCGCCTCCTCGCGCAATGAGCACCTGTGACCTGTGCGGCGGGCCCCTTGCCTCGCGCCTCGTCAAGGGCGGCCTCTCGGTCGTGGCCTGCAGGCCGTGCAAGCTCGCCAGGCTATCCACCAACGGACAAGAGCAAGGGGATCCGGTCCACCGGTATCGCACGGCGAGCTATTTCGAGTTCTGGGGCGACGACCACGAAGCGACGCGTGAGCAGAAGAAGCGCACCGCCTGGCACCTGCTCGAGCGCCTGGAGCGGGCCCGCCTCGGAAGACGCGGGCGCCTGCTCGAGGTGGGATGCGCCAGCGGCGAGCTCCTCGAGGTGGCCATAGCGCGAGGATGGGACGTGGCGGGGGTTGAGCCGTGCGTGCCCATGGCGAAGCGGGCCAACGCCCGCCTGCGTTCCGACGTGGTACAAGCGGTTCCCTTTGGCGAGGTGGCCTGCGCCGCCGAGAGCGCAGACGCCGTGGTGTTCAACGACGTGCTCGAGCATCTCCCCGACCTGCGCGAAGCATTGTCGGCCGCCCATCGTCTCCTCGCGCGAGGGGGTACCGTGCTCGTGTGCACCCCCGACCTGGAGAGCGCGAGCGCCCGACTGATGGGGCCGCTTTGGACTCACTACAAGGCCGAGCACCTGCACTACCTCTCGAAGACGAGCATGCGGCGCTACATTGAGCTGTCCGGCTTTCGACTTGTATCCATCGAAGACGCGTGGAAGTCCCTTTCTCCCGCCTACATCGCTGAGCACATGCGCGTGTACGGCTCGATCCCCGGAGTGGGGATCGTCGCGTCGCTCGTGCGCCTCTTGCCGCGGACTTTTCGGCACGCGCCGATTCCGCTCTTGACCGGGAACCTCCTCGCCATCGCCGAGAAACCGGGCCATGCGGCCAGAGACTAAGAGCGGAGCCCAGTCTAAGACACGCTGCGCCTGCCTTGGCGTCCTCGGGATCGCCCTGCTCGTCGGCTATTTGGTGCGGATGTCCACCATCGACGATGTCTTCGCGACTCCGGTCCCACACGCCTACTCCGAGGATGACCATTACCACCTCAGGCGGGTCATGTTCGGGCTCCGCAATGACCCGCTCATGCTCGAGCGCGACCCGTTCATGAGCTACCCGCATGGGGCTTGGAGCTGGTGGCCCGACGGCTTTGATCGGCTGCTCATCAACGCGGCGCGTGGCCTGGTTGGGCCAAGTGCGACCATGCCCGAGCTCGTCGGGGCACTCAGCTTGATCACCCCGCTCCTCTCACTCCTCGCCTTGCCGCTCGTGTTCCTCTTGGGCGCGCGCCTCATGGGATGGAAGGCAGGTGCCGCGTCCGCCCTGGTCTTGGCGCTCCTGCCGGCCCACGCGTACGCGGGGATGGCCGGGTTGATCGACCACCACTGCATCGAGACCGTCCTCTCCCTTGCGCCGCTCCTTTTCGTCGGGGGCGCGTTGGATGCAGCGGGCCCGCGCGCCGTCCTGTGGGGGATGGCGGGCGGCGCGGTCATGGGTGGCTCGCTCTATTTCTGGGCGGGCGTGCCCCTCATCTGGGTGGCGCTCTACGGCAGCATGGCGCTTGCCACCATCGGATGGCCTCGTGCCGCGTGGAAGCGCACGGCGCCGGCTTTGCTGGCCATGGTCCTTGCGCACGTGGCCACGGCGGCGCTCGCGGTGTCCACCACGCCACTTGGCCGCGCCAGCGAGATGAGCACCATCATGGTCTCCCGGTTTCACTTGGTGGCCGCCGCATGCCTTGGCGCCATGCTGCTCCTTTGGGGCGCGGCTGGGTGGTGGGCGCGCACGCCGGGGCGTCACCTCGCCGTGATGGGGGGCGCCGGTGCTGCTTTGCTTGCCGTGGGCGCAGCCGCGCGCGGAGTCTCGCCATCACGCCTCGCCGAGACCACGGCGTTCCTCCGCTCCACCGGCATCGTGGCCTGGATTTCCGAAACCGCCCCTCTTTGGCGCTCGTTCCAGGGCGCGATGGGGCACTTAACCCCGGTCTTCTTCGTCCTGCCGCTCGTCCACGCGTGGCACGCAGGTCGCGCGTTCCGCGGTCGCGCCGAGCAGGCGTTCCCTGTCATGGCCCACGCAGCTGGGGCATGCTTTCTTGCGCTCACTGCCTTGCAGTTCCGGCACAAGACCCACTGGGCGCCTTTTGTTGCAGTGCTGATCGTCGGCGTCGTGCAAGAGCTCTATTGCCGAGCGCGTGAGCACCCTGCTTGGCGGGGAACAAGCCTGCCGAAGGCAGTCCCCTTGGGCCTCGGGCTTGCCGTCGTCATCACCATGTACATGCCGCTCACCATGCTCCGCGACGTCACCCTCGACGTCTCAGGGCGAGAAGAGCTCCTCGAAGCGTGCGATTGGCTGCGCGAGAACACCCCCCCGGCCGGTGAGCCTTATAGGCCTTCGGAGCAGCCGACCTACTCGGTGCTCGGCGCGTGGGACACCGGAAAGACGATAAGCTCGACATGCGAGAGGCCCAGCATCGGGAGCGCCGACGCGCTCGGAGAGCAGCTCGCGGGCGTGCTCGACGTGATGCGCTTCTTCACCACCACCGACGAGGATGTGGCCCGAGACATCCTCGATCGCTACCACGTCCGCTACTTGATCCTGCCACAGCAGCTCCAAGCCCATTGGGAAGCAAGCGTGGCCATGCTCGGTCTCGATCGCCAAGAGTTCTTCACGGAACGAGGACCCGCCAGCATGTACCAGAGGCTCTACCGCTTTGACGGCGCGGCGATGCAGTCAGGTGCTCTCCGCCTCCCTGCAATTCGGGACGTGCGCCTCATCTATGAGGCTGGCAAAGGCTCGCCAGAACAGGGTGCTCCCATCGTGAAGGTCCTCGAGCGGACACGGGGCGTCTTTCTCACGGCGCGCCTTGCCCCCTCGGAGCCCGCGATCCTCGAAGCCATCGTCGTCACGAACAAGGGCCGGACCGTGACGTACCAGGACTACTCCCAAGCGGACGAGTCGGGACAGGTGCGCTGGCAGTTCCCGTACACCGAGAGGACTGGGAACGGGACGGGGCTCGTGAGCCCAGTGCGCGTGCGCACGCCAAGTAGCCTGTTCCATGCGAGGGTAGAAGGCCCGCTCGTCGGACAGGAGATCCCACTCCTCAAATCCCATGACTGACCACCGCGAAAAAAAATTCCTCGAGCAATACCTCCGCGAACGGCCCGCTGCGTTCGCCTTTTGGCGGCTCTTGGAGTACCGCGCGTACAAGGAGACGGAGCTGGTTTCGCCGATCCTCGACCTGGGCTGCGGCGACGGGCTCTTCGGAAGCCACCTATATCCCGGGCACTTCGTCGTCGGCGTAGACCAATCTTGCGACGAGCTCTTGCGCCTGCGAAGCGACCGCCGCGCGAAAGCGTACGCCAGCACGTGCGTCGCGTCGGCCAGCGACCTCCCGTTCCGGGACGGCGCCTTCCGGACCGTGGTCGCCAACTGTGTTCTCGAGCACGTGGCTGACCTCGCGCGCACGCTGGCCGAGACGCGGCGCGTGCTCTCGCCTGGCGGCTGCCTGCTCGCCACGGTTCCTAGCGACCGGTTTGGGGACCTCTTGGCGGGACGCCGGTGGCTGGCTCGCCTCGGCGCCCCCACCGCGTCAAGCTTCTACCAAGGGCTCGTCAACCGACTCCTGGACCACAAGCATCTCTTGTCGGCGACCGCTTGGTCCCGGCTCCTCGAAGAGGCGGGCTTTGGCGAGGTCGCCATCAAGGGCCTCGTGACCACCGCCCAGCTTTCCCTATTCGAGGCAGGCATGGCCCTGGCGTTTCCAGCCTTCGTCCATCGCCGCCTGCGTGGAACGTGGAAGGTCGTGCCCAAGCCGCAACTCGCGCGCGTGCTCGAGCGATTGGCACCTGTTTCACCTCCGCCAACCAACGAGGCCGCGGCGTTCTTGATCGTGGCGCGGGCCTAGCGCGCTACACCCTCACATCCCTCCCCGCTTCGAGCTTCGCCGATTATCATCGGCGGGCAGCAAGCTCGGAAAGCTCCGCCGATTATCATCGGCGGGCAGCAAGCTCGGAAAGCTCGTTCAGGATCTCCCGGGAAAACGCTTCCAGGTCATCGGGCTTGCGGCTGGTCACGAGGTTCTCGTCGACCACGACCTCGCGATCCACGACGTGGGCTCCTGCTTGTCGCAGATCCACCTGCACGGTCTTCCACGCGGTCATGGTGCGGCCGCGCACGAGGCCCGCCGTCAAGAGGATCTGGGGCCCGTGGCACACCGCAGCAACCAACTTGCCCTCCTCGTCCATTCTCTGGACGAAACGGACAAATCGCTCATCGGCGCGCAGGTGTTCCGGCGACTTACCGCCCGGGATGAGCAGCGCCTGGTAGTCGCCGGGATCGGCGGCGTCGATGGATTCGTCCGCCCGCACGCGCTCCTTCCCCCGCTTTCCCACGAGCTCCTCCCCCTTTTGCTTGCCAATGATCACCACGCGATGACCGGCCGCGGTGAGGCGATTAAGGGGGATCCGCAGCTCCGAGTCCTCGAACCCTTCCGCGAGGATGCACGCTATGTTCATGAGTGCGAGAGGTAAGCGCGCTCACCCAGTACCGCAAGGCGTGATATCGTTCGGATGAGTGCGAGTCAGGCTCGGTGAGATCCTCCTCCAGCAGGGCGCCATCACGCCTGAAATGCTCGAGGCAGCCCTGCGTGCCCAAGTCGTCTATGGAGGCCGGTTGGGGACCAACCTGGTCGAAATGGGCTACGCGGACCTCGACACGATCGCACGTGCCCTGTCGGTTCAGCTCGGGGTGCCCGCCGCCCTGCAGAAGCATTTCGAGCAGATCGACCCGTCCACCGTGGCCATGGTGCCCGCCCGTGTCGCAGAGAGGCACCAGGCAATCCCCATTGGCGTGACGTCCAGGGGCATCAAGAAGCTGGTCGTCGCGTTCATCGATCCCCTGCAGTTCTCGTCCGTCGATGAGGTTGCCTTTGCGGCTGGATGTCGTCTTCAGCCCTGTGTTGCCCCGGAGCTGCGCATCGTCTACTACCTCGAGAAGCTCTACCGCGTGGCGAGAAAAAACCGCTACATCCGCATGGACCACGCGTTCGACCATGCGGGTGGTTCATCGCCAGCGCTTGCCGGGCAAGCAAGGACGGGCAAGCCTGGGGGAGGGCGTTCGACCCCTCCTGCCGTGGCCGTGGAGGTACCTCCGGACGACGGCGTGGTGATCGGCATCGAAATTCCCGACGAGTTCAAGCAGGGTCACGCGTTCCCAGACAACGGGGTACCTCGGGAAGCAGGCACCGAGCCCACGTCGGGGAAAGCGGAAGCCGCGACGCCGAGGGCCCAGGGCACTTCGGTTCGCTCCACGCTCTTGCCAGGGGCCGCGGTACCGCCACCATCCTCGCCCTTCTTGAGAACGCCGGCAGCCGCGGCTCTTGCGCCGGCGCGCCCGGACAACGAGGCGCACGCGAGGCCGCAGGCGCCCACCCACGCATTGCCTTCGCCAACGTCCTCCATCGTGTCGACGCTTCGTCCTGGCGCACCGATTCCTGTCCCGATGGTCGCCCCATCACCAGCTCCGCCGCCGGGTCCAGTCGCTCCGCCCGTGGCCGACCACGAGCAAGCGCACGTGCGTCCTGCCCTCAGCGTCTCTGACGCCGCCGCAAAGATCGGGGCGGCGTCGGGCCGAGACGAAATCGGCGACGCGCTGACCGACTACTTGCGCTCGGGGTTTGGCTGCGGGCTGGTGCTCATCGCCCGTGACGGCATGGCGCTCGGGTGGAAGGGGTTCGCACCGGGTCTCGATCCGTCCATCATCGAGTCCATTGCCGTGCCGCTCACTGCACCGTCGATGCTGCGCATTGCTCACGAGGGCCGCGCGCCGTTTCGCGGCGCGCCGCCGAGCGACGGAGCAGCCTTGCAGGGACGCCTGTGGAAGCTCCTCAAGTCCGCGCCGCCGAGCGAGGTCGCGGTGGTGCCCATCATCCTCAAGGAGCGGGTCGTGAACCTCGTGTACGTCCACGCCCACGGAGGTGGACCGCTCAACGACACGCTCGTCTCGGACCTGGCCATGGCGTGCGCGTCCGCGGCGACGGCGTTTGCGCGCCTGATTCAATCCGGGAAGGCTAGGATGTCGGCCGCTCTGGCCACGCCCAAGCTTCCGGACGACGGGGCTTAATCCGCGACAGGAGTCCTTGGAAAGTCCGGGTCCTTGGACACTCCTTCCTCGATCGCGGCCATGAGCGCCGCCATCGTGGCCTCTTCCCACGGGCGCGCGATCACCTGGACCCCCACGGGAAGGCCCACGCTCGCCCGGTCCACCTGGTCGGCATGGCGCTCCATCATGTCGCTGGGCGAAGTGCGGCGTGCCTCGTCGGAACGCACCCGGGTCACGGGAACGACCCCAGCCGGGAACTGCACCAGGTTCCACAGCATGGCGTAGCTCCCCGCGAGCGCGAAGTTCTTCGCGCCTTGGTGCGGCAGGGCCGGCGTGGCAAAGGGTGGAGAAAGGAGCGCATCGACCTTGGCCGTGCTCATGGCCTCGAGCATGGTGAAGCGGTATGCCCGGATTTCGTTGGTCAAGCGCCAGAACTCAGCCACGCTTCGCCCGCCCAGGACCTTCAGCATCCAGCCCGCCCGATCCTCGCCGATGAGCTCGAGAAGGTGAGACCCCACGCGCCGCACCGTGTCGGGGAGCGCCACGGGCCTGCGCAGGGAGCGGAGGACAGGGTCCACCTCGCCGTCACCGATGGTCGCTTCGACCGTTTCTCCCCCATCCGAGCTGACGGCCGAGAAGAACGAGGCCAACGCCCTCGTGCACTCCGGGGGCATGAAAGGAACCAAGGTGACTCCGCGCGCCGCAAGGATCTCGGCCGCGCGATCGACGGCCCGCCTCACGGCCCGCGACGAGGACATCACGCCGTCGTCCACGTAGGTTCCGACGCGAAGCCCTTCGAGCCGCTTGTGCGTCGGGTCCTCCCAAGGGAGCGGCGGCACGCGCGGGTCGAGCTGGCTCATCGCCACCGGGTCCATGGCGCGAAAGAGGAGCCACGCATCGGCCACGGTCCGAGCCATGGGCCCGCACTGCGATCGGATCGCTTCTTGGCCTGGCAAGCCCGCCACAATTCCACGCATCGGGAGGCGATCGAGCGTGGGCTTGATCCCCACGATGCCAGTAAAATGCGCCGGCACCCGGATGCTCCCGCCGATGTCCGTGCCCACCCCGAGTGGGGACATCCCGGCGGCGATCGCCGCCGCTTCTCCGCCCGACGAGCCTCCAGGCGTGTGGGCGAGAGAAAACGGATTTGCCGTCTGCCCGAAAAGCGGGTTGCTCGACTCGTGGAACAGCATCACCTGCGACAGGTTCGTGCGCCCCAGGATGATCGCTCCGGCGCTCCGCAAGAGCTTGGCAATGGCCCCATCGGCGCTCGCCCGCGTTCCGGCCCTCGCGGCGACGCCGATCGTCGTGGGGAGCCCTTCCAGGTCGATGCATTCCTTGATAGAGACCGGGATGCCGTGAAGCGGCCCGCGTACCTGCCCCTTTCGCCGTTCCTCGTCGGCCCTCGCAGCGTCGGTCAGGGCGCGCTCGCGAAACACGGCGGTGAACGCACGGAGCCGCCTGTTCATCAAAGCGATGCGCTCGAGGTGTGAGGTGACGATCTCCACAGAGGTCGCTTCCCCCTGGGCGAGAAGTTGCGAGAGTCGGGTGGCGGGGAGCTGATAGAAAGGATGGGTCACGGGAAGAGCTTTCGCAGAGCTTGAGCCTGTGTCAAGGGGTGGCGCGCAGGGCGAGCTGAATCTGGACCGGGGCCACCTGCCCGGGCAGCACATTGACCTCGGCACTTCCCTGGGCATGCTCGTCGTTCCCCTCGCAAACCACGTAGGCCACTCCAGCCGCGACCCGGTCGACCTTGAACCGCCCGCCTGCCCCCGTGTCTAGGTGGGACGGTTCCCTCCCGATCGCCGAGACGAAGCAGTGCATGCCAGGAATGCCGGCGCCCTCTTCGTCCACGACGCGCCCGTCGATGCTGCCGGTGCCTTGGTTCTTGAGCGCGACGTCGATGGTCGCGCCGGGCGGCAGGTCGATCTCCAAAGAGTCAGCCCCAGACGACGTGGCCGCGACGACCAGGTACTTGCCCGGCATGACTCCTTCCAAGGCAAACGACCTACCGCTCACGCTACCCAGGACCTGCGCACCTTTTTCATCGAGGGGGAGCGCCGTCACGCGTGGAGTCCCCTTGAAGCCCGCGAGGGTGCCGCGCACCATCCCAGTCGCCGCCGCCTGGATGACAAGGTCGCGGGTTCCAGCCTGGACCCCTCGCACGACGACCCGCTGGCCTCCGCCCGCATCGACGTGAAGGCGAAACTCGCCCGAGGGGAGCCCGCCGATTTCGAACACGCCCGTCGCGTCGGTCGTCACGTGCCAGGTCTTTGGGCCCACGCGGTCGGCGGTCACGTGGACATCGGGTAACGGTCGTCCCTGGACGGTTTCCACTCGCCCGGCGATGACGAGCGCACCCGGCGTGGGCTGCGGCGAAACGGCTGGCACGGGGTTCTGCGATCCGCCCAATGGTGTCTCCGTGTCCCCCAGGAATGGAACCTCTTCGGCAACATTCGGGCGGCTCGAACGCAGGGCATGATGGATAAGCAGCCCCACCACGAGAAGCGCGAGCGAAGCGCCCAACCAGCGCATGGGGAGAGTCAACACCACCCGAACCGCCTCCTAAACCCATGCCCTTGCAAAGTTCTCGCCATGCGACCAGGGGAGTGGCAAGCGCGGTTTCGCACGATTGCACGGCAGAGCAGGCAATCCGCATGGGGTAGGAAGACCCCAGTGGGGAGCTTTCCGAGCTTGCTGCCCGCCGATGATAATCGGCGGACTGTAGGGGACGTAACAGATCCGTCCTGCCATGGACTAGAAAGTGGAGGCATCGATGGCAACCGCATGGCTTGCACTCATGATTGTTATGGTTCCGCGCTTGGCCCATGCCTGCGTGGCCGGCGCCTGCGTGACGTCCGGCGGTGGAACTTATCTCTTCCTGGGGCTCCTCCTTGGGGTGGTTGGTTTCTTTGCCGCCGACTTGCTCATTGCGCGGGCGCGGAACCGCAAGATGGAGAATGCGCTCAAGGCGCTTCCCTTGCACCCGAACGAGAAGTGAAGAACGCCCGAACGCGCCCTCGAGCCCTATCCACCACGACATAGAACGCGGGCACGACGAATAGGCTCAGCGAGGTCGATACCACCAAGCCGCCGATGACCGCTATCGCCATGGGCGCCCTCACCTCGGCGCCAGGGCCGAGCGCCAGGGCCGCCGGAAACGCAGCCATCAGCGTTGAAGCCGAGGTCATGAGAATCGGTCTTAGGCGTACCGGACCTGCCTTCAGCATCGCCCGCAGGGCATCTAGGCCCTGCTCGCGCATCTGATTGGCGTAATCCACCAAGATGATCGAGTTCTTCTTGACGATGCCCATGAGCAACAGGAGACCGATGACGCTAAAGATGTTCAGGCTTTTCCCTGCCGCAAGGAGCGCGAGCGCAGCTCCCGCCACGGACAAGGGAAGGATTGTGAGGACCGTCAAGGGGTGGAGAAGCGAGTTGAACTGCGACGCAAGGACCATGTAGGCCACAACGATCCCCAGAATGAGGGCAAACCCCAAGCCGCCCATGGACTCCTTGAACGAAACGCTCGCGCCGCCGAGCACGACGCGATAACCAGGCGGGACCTCTTGTGCGAGCTTTTCGACCGCGGCGAGCGCCTCGCTCTGCGAGTGACCGGGAGCGATGTTCGCGTACACGTTGATGGCCCGCTCGCGATCCCTGCGGGTAATCGCCTGAAGGGCGGGCCGTTCGTCTTGCGTGATGAGCGACGACAGCGGGACGAGCTGCCCATTTCGACTCCGCAGGCGCAACTTCCCAAGGTCCTCGGGACGCGACCTCTGGGCTGCCAGGAGCTTGAGTCTCACGTCGACCCGACGCCCGCCCGAGCTGTATTTCCCCGCCCGGATCCCTCCCACGAGGGCGTTGATCGTCGTGGCCACGTCCTCCACGGACACCCCCAGGTCGGCGGCGCGCGCCCGGTCCGGGATGATGGCGAGCTCCGGCATGCCGAGCTCATAGTTGCTGTCCAGGTCGACGACGAGCCCCGACTCGCGAAGTTTCCCCATGAGCCGCTCGCTTAGGGTCACGAGCTGCGCCCACTCCGGCCCTTGCACGGAAAACTCGACGGGGAACCCACGTTGGGCCGTGAAGCCCGCCTGCGAGAGGTCCTGCACCACCGCGCGCAGGCCGGGGAAGGAGTTTAGCTCCTTGCGGAGCACTGCGGCGAGCTCTGCCTGGCCGAGCTTCCGCTCGGCGGGTGGCGAATGGGTGAGGAAGAGGATGCCGGATTTCACGCCCGAGCCCCCGAACCCCCCCACGACCGCAAACGCCCGTTGCACCTCGGGGCGTGTCCTCACGAGCGACTCGGCTTTCTGGAACAGCTTGTCGGTCTCGCCCAGGTTCGAACCCACCGCGGTCGTTAAGCGTACGAGCAAGCGGCTCTGATCCTGGGACGGCACGAACTCGGCCGGAAGGCTCTTCATGATCCGCATGGCCACGGCGAAAAGGAGCACCGCGGCCACAAGGAGGAGCACCGGCCGCCTGAGCCCTCTCTCCAAGAGAAAGCCATATCCGCGCGCCAGCCTGCCTGACGCCCGATCCATGAATCGGCCGATGCGGCTCCGCCCGTCCCGCGACGTCGTGAGGATTTGCGAGCACCTCGCCGGTGCCAGGGTTACGGCTTCAAGGTACGACAAGAGCACCGCGACGCTCAGGGTCACGCCGAACTGCAAGAAGAAGCGGCCGATGACCCCCTTCATGAACACCACGGGGATGAAAATAGCGACGACAGCCACGGTCGCTGCCAGGGCGGCAAACGTAATCTCTTGCGTCCCCTCCCGTGCCGCACGCACGCGATCCTTCCCCTCCTCCGCGTGGCGGAAGATGTTTTCCAGGACCATGATGGCGTCATCGACGACGATGCCCACGCAGAGGGAGAGCGCGAGCAGAGTGAACGTGTTCAGCGTGAAGCCTAGGAAATAGATCGTCGCGATGGTCCCGAGGAGGGACATCGGGATAGCCAGGACCACGTTGAGCGTGGTGGACACCGAGCCCAAGAACATCCAGCACACGAGCCCCGTGAGCAGGACCGCGAGGATGAGCTCCCACTCGATCTCGCGCACGGACTCCTCGATGAACTTGGTGGTGTCGAAGTTCACCCCGATTTCCATGCCGTCGGGGAGCGATTTCTGGATCGAGGCAAGGGCACTACGAACCCCCTTCGCCACCGCCACCGCGTTGGCTCCCCGCTGCTTCTTGATGCCGAGTCCTTGCGCCGGGACACCGTTCACGCGGGAAAGACGACGCTCGTCCTCGAAGCCGTCCTCGATAAGGGCGACGTCCAAGAGGTACACGGGTGCCCCGTTCACCTTTTGGATCACGATCCTGCGCAACGCGTCCAGGTCTAGGGCTTCGCCCAGCACGCGCACGTTGACCTCGCGCCCTTCGGTCGAGAGGCGCCCGGCAGGGAGCTCCACGTGCTCGCGCCTAAGCGCGGTGAGCACGTCGTTGACGGTGACCCCCTTTTCGTCGAGCTTGGTGGCGTCGAGCCATGCCCGCACGTTCCGCTCGAGGTAGCCGCCCATCATGACCTCTCCCACCCCGGGAACGGTCTGAAGCTTCTCCTTGACGAGGTACCTGGCGGTATCCGACAGGAGCTGGCGCGAGAAGGGGCCAGAGAGGCCAACCCACATGATCGGCTGGTCCTCGGGGTTGGTCTTGGAGATCACGGGAGGGTCGACATCCCGTGGCAAGCGCTGCTGGGCCTGCGCCACCTTGGCTTGCACATCCTGGAGCGCCAGGTCGACGTCGCGCGAGAGGTCCAGGTAGACCGTGATGCTCGCGCCCCCCTGCCGTGCCGAGGAAGTAACCGACTGCACGCCCTCGACCTGGTACACGGCCTCTTCCAGGGGTTCGACGACTTCGTGCTCTACCGCCTCGGGCGCAGCGCCTTCCCATCCCACGGAGATGTTGATCGTGGGAAAGTCCACGTCGGGGAACTGGCTAATCCCGATGCGCGTCGCGGCCACCCCACCGAACACCACGGTGGCCGCCATGATCATCCAGGCGAGGACGGGCTTGCGGATGCAGGCTTCGGTGAGCTTCACGGCTTCCCCTTGGCTCCCTTGCCGTGCCCGTTTCCGTCGCCAGGTCCCTCGCTTCCGGTCCCAACCCGCGCGCCGTCGGAGAGCGCCTCGGCGCCACGGATCACCAGGTGCTCACCAGCGGCGATTCCCGAGCGAACCTCGACCATGCCATCGGCCGTGCGCATGCCGAGGGCGAGAACCCTTTCCCTGGCCACGCCTCCTTCCACCACGTAGGCGATGAACCCTTTTTCCGTGGGCCGAATGGCGAGCTGGGGTATCACGGTTGCCCCGTCGGAAGCCCCGACGGGAATGGTCACCTCGGCGAACGCGCCCGGCCGCAGGGGCTCTCGGTTGGCCTTATCGATCTCGGCGACGACGGCAACCATCCGCGACGCTTCCTCTGCCACCTGAGCCACGTGGGTGATCGTGGCCGAAAACCCCTTCTCTTCGCTGCGAACACGGAAGCGAACCGCCATGCCGCGCACAAGCGGCGCGGCTTCGCTCTCGGGCAGCTTGAACCTGAGGAGCAAGGGGTCGCGGCGCACCAGGGTCGCGAGCACCGTGCCCGGCTGCACGTACTGCCCGGTCTGCACCGTGCGCGTCTCGAGGGTCCCCTCCATGCGGACACGGACGCGCGCGTCTCGAAGGTTGAGCTCGGCGAGCTCCAGGGAAGCACGGGCCTGTGCCGCTTCTGCCGCGCTCACCCTCGCTTTCGTGCGAAAGGCCTCGAGTTCCTCCTCGGGAATGAGCCCCGGGCGCTCGGCAATCGCCTTCACACGCCTGGCGAGCCCGATCTCGGCGTCATCCTGGGCTGCCTTCGACTTCTCGAGCGCGGCGCGCGCTTGCCGGACCGCCACCTCGAAGCGCTGAGGCTCGATTTCCGCCAAGAGGTCTCCTGCCTTGACCGAGTCCCCCTCGGAGAAGTGCACGCGCTCGACCACGCCCGCCACGCGCGCGGTCACCTGGAGCCGCTCAAACGCGTCGACCGAACCGACCGCCGAGAGCGTGTACTCCACGCGACGCGCTTCGACCCTCGCGGTTTCCACGGGAAACCGCATCTCGCCCTTGCCGCCCCCCCACTTGGAGCCTGGAGGCGACTCCGAGCGACCGTCCCGGCAGCCTGCGATGCAAAGGAGGACCAGAAGTGGCCCCAAGGACTCCAATGGTCCAAGTCGCCGGCGAAACATCATCGTGCGTCCTTTCCCAGCGGGTCTTGCCCAAGGGCTTTTCTCACGTCCAAAAGCGCCAGGGCTACGCCATAGCGGGCGCGCGCCAGATCGACTTCCGCTTCATATAGGCGAGCGGTCGCGTCGGCTACCGAGAGCGCAGGGATCAGCCCTTGGCGGTAAAGCTCGCTCACCTCCTCCGCGTTGGCGGCGGCAATCCGCGCGACTTCCGCGGCTTGGCCAGCGACTTCCTGCTGATTTCTCCACGAAGTGAATGCCACTCGGACTTCGAGACCCACTCCACGCGCCGCGGCCTGCGCTTCCCACCGCGATGCTTGGGCGAGCGCAAGCCGCTCGCGTAGGTCAAAGGCTCTGTCGCCTCCGTCCCACGTCACCCAAGTGAGCTGAAGCCCCAGGAATCCGTCCTGATTCCGCTCGCTGAACCCCTCTTCATTGGTCACGCGGTATTGCCCCGTCAAGGCGACCGTGGGCCAAAACCGCCTCCGCGGCTCCTCGGCAGCCAGGGCGAGCGCGCGGGAGCGCGCCCAAGCCGCCGCGACGTCCAGCCTTGGGGGGATCTCGGCAATCGCGGGAATCGCCCCAGGGGACGCCTCGAAGAGACCCTCGGGTGGCACGAGCACTCGGCCTTCCTCGAGGTGCAAGAGATACCACAGCCTCAGGTGCGCACGATCGACCTCGTCGCGGGCGCGTGTTCGTTCCCGCGCGGCCGCGGCGAGCTCGAGCTTCGCCCGGGTAACGTCATTGACGCTCGCGAGCCCAGCGCGGGCTCGCCCTTCGGCCGTTCCCAAGTTCTCACCGGCGAGCTCCACCCGCCTGCCCGCCGCCTTGAGGACCTGGTCGGCGGACAAGGCCAGCACGAATGCCTCCGCCGCTTCGAATGCCACCTCGAGCCGCGTTTCCGCTGCCGTAAGGTCGGCGGCCTCTTGCTCCGTCTTGGCTTGATCCGACAACGGGAAGGCGCGGCCGTCGAAGAGCGACCAGGTCAAGCCCAGCGCACCTTGGACCGCGTTCCGGCTCTGGATGGTCACCTGTCTCGCGCCGTTGGTCCTCACGGACTCATTGAGCCTTCGCGTGTAGCTGCCGGTGAGCGTCAGATCGGGGAAGAACAAGGCCCGGGCCTTGCCTACTCGCGCCGACGCGGCCTCGGCACGTGCCTGCGCAGCCTGCGCGGCCTCGCTTCGAGCGCGGGCCAGATCGACAGCCTGCTCGAGAGTCAGCGTCTCTTCGCCATGCGCCGTCCGTGCCACGGTGAGGACTGCAAGAAAGGGAAGGATCTCTGCGCGCAACGTGTCGACCTGCCTCCGAAAGCTGTTGCCGTCCGTGACGGCGGCCGAAGCTTAGCAAAGCAGTCTCGGGCTGCCCAGCGAATGGGGGTGACACGTGCTTACCGCAACTACTTGCCTTGGAATGCCGGCTTTCGCTTTTCGATGAACGCTCTCTTGGCCTCAAAGAAATCGGCTGACCGGCCCGCGATCTCGCGGGCCAAGTGGAGCGCGGCGGCGTCTTCGGAAGGCAGCGTCGCGCGATGCCGAAGAAGAGCTTCAAAGCTACGTCGCATCCCTTGCACGGCCAGAGGCGCGAGGGACGCGATCTCCTCGGCGAGAGCGAGGGTACGGGGCAAAACGTCGCGCTCTGGGACCAGCTCTTGGAGGAACCCCCAGGACAGAGCAGCCTGCGCATCCAAGGTTCGCGCGCACAGGAACATCTCGCGCGCCCGAGCCTCCCCGACGAGGGCCGAGAAACGAGCGAGCCCGCGCGGCGCGTACACCAGGCCGAGCCTGGCGGGAGGCATCGCCACCTTTACCCCAGCGTGCCCCACGCGGAGATCGCACGCCGCAGCGAGCTCACAGCCGCCTCCGAACGCGACTCCATTCAACGCCGCGAGGATCGGCACCGGCGACGCAGCCATGGCGTCCATCACCGCCGAGAACAGCGCCTCGCCCTCGCGAGCCCCATCGATTTCGGACAAGGCTTCCAGGTCGAACCCCGAAGAGAAGGCCTTGTCGCCCTCCCCGGTGATCACCGCGCAGCGAGCCCCGCCGTCCTTGAGGCCGATGATGGTCGACACGAGGACGCGGCACAGGTCCGGGTCGAGCGCGTTGCGCTTTTGTGGGTTTGACAAGGTAAGAAGCGTGACCAGTCCACGCTCCTCCACGTGCAGGTGCGATCCCATCGGGACCCCGAAGCTACCACGGCCGTGACAACTCGGCCCACACTGGCGACCACAGTAGCCAGCGAGCGGCAGGGGAAGCCTCGAAAAACTGAGGCAAGAGGTGGAAAAGAGGCCACTTTTCGGGCGCACCTTAACGAAACCGAATTGGTCTTTCACGTGCAACACGGCGGCGCACGCCGGGGTATTTGCCTACTGACTAATCCAGGCCACTCCCGGCAGGCCTGGGAACAAGGAGATGCAGGATGAGCAAGAAGCCGTTTTTCGCCCGTTTCCTCGTCGAGCAGGACCTCGAGGAGGTCGCTGGTGGCTGCCACAAGAAGCCCGTGACCAAGAAGTACCCGTCGGACAACGAGGACAACGCCGTGACCCTCAAGTACCCGTCGGACTCCGATGAGTACCAGACGCTCAAGTACCCGTCGGACACCGAGGACTCCTCGGCGGCCTAGACCAACTTCGAGAGGGCGCGCCCATCAACCGATGCGCGCGCCCTCTCCTTTTTCTGTACGCTCCGTACGAGACCAACATGCGCGACGCCGTCCTGCTCCTCACCCATAGCGGAGACTTCTTCACCATTGACCGCGTGGCAGAAGCCGTCGCTTCCCGCGGCGCGCGCCCGATTCGCCTGGATACCAATCGATTTCCCCAGGAAGCAGAGCTCTCGGCAAGGCTTGGCCAAAGTGGGCTCACCCATCGGCTCAAGTACCGTGGCCAGGTCGTCTTGGCCGAGGAGGTCCGCGCCGCCTGGCTGCGCCGCATCTGGACTCCCGACATGGAGGAAGACCTCGAGCCGAGCTTGCGGGAAACCTGCTGTTCCGAGTCTTCGGCCGCTCTTTACGGCTTCCTCGACGGCCTCCACGAAGCACGATGGATCGACCGGCAGGCCAACGTGGACACGGCGTCGGACAAGCTCTACCAGCTTCGCATGGCCCGAGCCGCGGGCCTTCGCATCCCAGAGACCCTGGTCACCAACAGCGCGGAAGAAGCGCGCGACTTCTTCGCGGGGAATCGCGGGAACGTCGTCGCAAAGCTTTTCACCCCCGTCAGCATGAGCATGGGACCTGCCGAGCGGTTTGTGTACACCAGCCGCGTCACGGCCGACGACATCGAGCAGGCCGAAGGCCTCCGGCACTGCCCGATGGTGTTCCAAGAGCACGTGGCCAAGTCGGTGGAGCTGCGCATCGCCCACGTGGCAGGCAAGCTCTTCATAGGTGCGATCGACGCCTCGCGATCCCAGAAGGGCCAGGTCGACTGGCGCCAGGCAGAGCCGGGGGCGTGCGAGTGGCAGCACCACGACGGCATCCCCCACGACGTCGAGCGCCGGCTCCTCGCCTTCATGGATTTACTGGGACTCACCTACGGCGCCATCGACATGATCGTGACTCCCGATGGGGACCACGTATTCTTGGAGGTGAATCCCGGGGGGGAATGGGGGATGCTCGAGAAGCACCTGGGGCTCCCGATTTCGCAAGCCATTGCCGACGCGCTGGTGTCGTAGGAAAGGAAACACAAGTGTCAGTACTCGTTATTACCAAGAGCGATGACCACGAGGGGATCGGACAAGTCCTCGACTTCCTCCGAGAAGACGGCATGCGCGTGGTTCGCATGGATACTGACCGGTTCCCCCTGGAGACCTCGCTCTCCATGCACTACACGAAAGGCGGCGAAAAGCTGGTCTTCCAGAGCGAGGAAGGTGAGTTCGACCTGCGCGAGGTGACTTCCGTTTGGTACCGCCGCTTGAACGCTGCTGGACGGCTCCCCGCGGACATGGAACGGCAACTCCGCGCCGGCGCCGTGCACGAAACCCGCCTGACCATCCTTGGGATGGTCGCGAGTCTCAAGGCGTTTCACCTGGATCCTTTCCACCACGTGCGCCACGCCGAGAGCAAGCAACTCCAGCTTCAGCTCGCCAAGGAACTCGGCATCGACATCCCGCGGACCCTCATCACCAATGATCCAGCGAGCGCCCGCGCCTTCTACGACGAGTGCCGCGGCGAAGTGGTGACGAAGATGATGGCGTCCTTCGCGGTCTACGACGCGCAGAACCGCGAGAAGGTGGTGTTCACGACGGCCCTCAAGCCCGAAGACATGGGAGAGGCGCTTTTGGACCTGCGCTTTTGCCCGATGACGTTCCAGGAGCGTGTCCCCAAGTCCGTGGAGCTTCGCGCGACCATCGTCGGCAACAAGGTCTTCACGGCCGCCGTGGACTCGCAGAAGAGCGCCGACACGAAGGTGGATTGGCGTCGAGACGGGCTTGGGCTCATCGACTCGTGGGTTCCCTACGATCTCCCCAAGGAAGTCGAGGAAAGGCTCCTCGGCCTCATGGCGCATTTCCGCCTAAACTATGGCGCCGCCGATTTCGTGGTGACGCCCGACGGCCGCCACGTGTTCCTGGAAGTAAACCCGGTGGGAGAGTTCTTCTGGCTCGACAAGTTCACCGGGCTGCCGATCTCGCGCGCCATCGCAGGCATCCTAGCCGGTCACGGGCGACGAGTTTTCTAAGATCGTTCCATCAGGCCGAGCGTTGTTAGGGGCAGGACTGCCATGCGCCCCACGACCTGTGTCGTCTCCCTCGTCACTCTTTCCCTCCTCCACGCCACGTCAGCTCCCCTGGCAGAAGCCACATCCACGGACGATAGCTACCCCCTGGATTCGCTGCCTCGCGAGGTTTCGCCCAAGGGGAAGATGGAGTGTCCCCACGTAGACCTCGTCCGCTACCATGGAGACGTGGTTCGCTACCACAAGCCGGTCCTGGTGTACGTCGGGTTCAAGGAGCGCCTCACCCAGTTCGAGGAGGTCGTCCGCGAGGTCGCCATGGAGGTGTACGGTCGCCCGCCCAAGGTCATTCACCACGCAGGCACCTACAACTGTCGGCGCGTGTCCGGATATCCGGTTCTCTTGAGCGAGCACGGGCTCGGCAATGGGATCGACGTCGTGGGTTTTGACTTTGCCCCAGCGAGGCGCGTCGCACCCGGTGTTCCTCGCTCTCTTCGAAGAGAATTCCAAGTCCGGCTGGGCAAGCACTGGGACGCCACGAGCGGGGTGGCGGCGCTCCACGCGCGGTTCCTCCGCACGCTTGCAAGCCGGTTGGTTCAAAAGGGGATTTTTCGTGTCCTTCTTGGCCCAGCGTACCCAGGGCACAAGGGGCACTTCCACTTGGACTGCGCGCCTTATCGGCTCGTCGCAATTTGATAGTCACTTGACTTTGCCCTCGATGCCAGAAATCCTCCTAGGAGCGCCGGCCGTCCGTCCGGAGAGTTGAATGTCGAACGCACGTTTCCTTGCCGCCTTTGGGTTGGCGTCTCTTGGGCTCGTCACGCCTGCATGGGCGCAGGAGGACCCGATTCCATCTCCCCCAGCGGCGCCGCCCAGTGCAGAACCGCCCGCCGAGCCGGCGTCACCACCGGTGCCGACACCACAAGCCGAGCCAGCCCCACCACCAGTCGCCGCGCAGCCGGCCCCGGCGTACCCCTATCCTCCTCCGAACTATCGCCCGGCTTACTACACGCCGCCACCAGCCGCGAGCGCGTGGAGAAGCCCGCAGCGCACGCCCAATCGAGATGGGTTTCTCATTGGCTTCTCGCTGGGGCCCGGCGTGCTCAAGCCGAACGATTGCGACGAATGCGACGGCCTTGCCGGCCTTGGATTGGAGTTCCACATCGGCGGGATGCTCACGCCCGAGCTCGGGCTGATGCTTGACGCGTCCGCAGTCATGCATGAGCTCACGGACGACGAGGTCATGCTCTACAGGACACGCGGATCGGTTGCCCAGGTGATCGGCGCCATTGCCCTCCAGTACTTCGCCACTCGGAACCTGTGGCTGAAGGTGGGCCTGGGGAGCGCTTCCTGGCAGATCGCCGACGAGAAGGGCAACACCGTCGCCGAGAACGACGACGGCTTCGCCGTGCTCCTTGGGGCGGGCGTCGAGCTCTACCAGAGCTCGAGCTTCGCTCTCGACTTGCAACTTCGGTACGCGAACGCCGTGTACAAGGAAGTGGCAGGCAAGCAGCCAAAGTGGAGCAACACCTCATTCATGCTCGGATTCAACTGGTATTGAGCCGTCCCGCCTTCGCGACTTGAACCGACCACCATCCGAACCCACAAACATATCGGCACTTTTCTTGGCGGGTTGGAGGGAGCATGGGCGAGAACGCTCGCGTCCACGCGGCCGAAGGGGAGTGGTTCGACCTCACGCGGTTCCGCCTTAGCGACATGATCGCCCTCGGCGCGGCGCTGCGTCGAACCGGGGACGACGCCGGTAGCCTCGAGGAGGCGGCCTCGCGGGTGGTGACCTATCTCTATGACCACGTCGCGGCCTCGGAGACGGGTGAGCGCCAGTGCGTCCTGGTACGCCTCTACAAGACCCACCGCTTTGGCGATCTCGACGCCGGGCTCCAGGAGTTCGCACGAAGGACCGCTTTGGGCCACGTACTTACCGAGGACACCCGCTGCCTGGTACTCCTTTCAACGACCGGGGACGAGCCCGCTTGGCGCTCGCGTCACCTCTCCAGCGGGCACCGCGCGATCCCGCTGTGCAGCGAGCGGATGGTCGACCAGTTTCCGATGATCTCGCAGCTCATCCGCCAGCTTGGAATCCCGGTGGCGTCGATGGTTCGGCCTTCACCCGACCTTCTTGGCGACACCGAAAAGGGCTTCGACGTGTTCCACGTCCAAGACGCCCGTGGGAGCCCGATCATCCCCGCGCAAGAGGACTTCGTCGTCCCCTATCGCGTCCGGTCGGTCATCGGGTTCGGCGGGGTCCTCCCGGCAGGCGAGCTGTTCTCCGTGATCATGTTTGCGAAGGTGCCGATCCCAAAGGCCACCGCCGAGCTCTTCGGCACCATCGCGCTCAGCGTCAAGCTTGCCCTTCTTCCTTGGGTCGGAAAGGTCTTCGCCGAATAAACCATGCCCCGTCCGCAGGAACGTGAAGAGGATGGCACGGCGCTCGTCGAGCTCGTGATCCTCCGGGAGCGTATAGCCGCCTTGGAACAGCTCCTCGCGGTGCTCGAGGCCACCACCATGGACGAGGGCCGCAGGTCGGAACAACTCGAGAGGGAGATCAAGCTCAAGATCCAAGAGCTCGCCCGTTCGAACGCCGACCTCGAGCAGTTCGCGTACCTGGTGTCGCACGACCTCCAAGAGCCGCTTCGCATGGTCGCAAGCTTCTCGCAGCTCCTTAAGAAGCGCCATGGCGAGCACATCGGCGCCGAAGCGAGCGAATTCCTGGGCTATGTCCTTGGCGGCACCGAGCGGATGAAGCAGATGATCGACGGCATCCTCACCTACTCTCGGGTGGGGACCCACGGGCGCTCGCTCGCGCCCGTGAATGCCGAGGAAGTCCTGGCTGAAGTCACCGAGATCCTTCGGCTTGCCATCGAGGAGAGCGGCGCCTTGATCAGCCACGATCCGCTGCCGATGATCCTTGCGGATCGGCAGCAGTTCGTCCAGCTCCTCATGAACCTCCTCGGCAACGCCCTGAAGTTCCGTGGTCACAATCCGCCCCGTGTTCACGTCTCGGCACGGCGGAGCGACGACGAGTGGATTTTCTCCGTGGCCGACAACGGCCGAGGAATCGATCCACGCCACTTTGAGCGCATTTTCCTCCTCTTCCAAAGACTCCACACCGATCACGAGATCCCGGGCCTCGGCATCGGCCTCGCCGTGGCCAAGCGGATTGTCGAGCGTCATGGCGGGCGCATCTGGGTTGCGTCGGAGCCCGGGCGCGGCTCCACGTTCACCTTCACGTTGCCGGCGGAAGGAGGCACCGAGCCGTGAGCACGATTCCTGGCCACCGCATAGAGGTCCTCTACGTGGAAGACAACCCAGGTGACGTGCGCCTCACCACGGAAGCCCTGCGCGAAGCCAAGGTCGTCGCTAGCTTCCACGTGATTGCCGATGGTCTGCAAGCCCTGGCCTACCTCAAGCGCCAGGGCAAGTACCGCGACGCGACCCTGCCAGACGTGGTCCTCTTGGACCTCAAGCTCCCCGGGATGAGCGGCTGCGAGATCCTCGCGGCAATGAAGGCCGATCCGGCGCTCAGGAGCATCCCGGTCGTGGTGCTCACCTCGTCGAGGGCCGAGAAGGACATCGCCCAAAGCTATGCCCTCGGCGCAAGTTGCTACATCGTCAAGCCGGTGGACCTGGACCAGTTCCTCTTCGTTGTCAGGTCGATCAACGAGTTCTGGCTGGAGGTGGTCACCCTTCCCGGAGGAACCCGAGTTCCATGAAGGTCCTCGTCGTCGAGGACAATCCGGGCGACGTGCGCCTTCTTCAAGAGGTGTTGCGCGAAGCAGGGGCAAGAACCGTCCAGATCGCCCATGTCTCGCGCCTTGGCGACGCTCTTTCGCGCATCGAGGAGCGCGACATCGACGTCGTGCTCCTCGACCTGTCTCTCCCCGACAGCCGGGGGTTGGAGACGGTGGAACGCATCCGTGCCGCAGCGCCCGACCTTCCCGTGGTGATCCTCACGGGATCCTCCGACGAAGGCAATGCAATCGAAGCCCTCGGGCGAGGCGCGCAGGATTACTTGGTCAAGGGCGAGGTCTCGGCGCGCATGCTCCTCCGCTCCCTAAGGTACGCCCGGGAAAGGCAACGGCAGATCGAGGAGGTCGCCAGGGCACACCGGGACTTGCGCCAGGTCATCGATCTCGCCCCCGAAGGTATCGTCATCCTTCGTGACGGCAAGCCGCTCTATGTGAATCGTGCATTCGCAAGGAGCCTCGGGTTTCCAGAAGAAGGGCGGATCCTTACGCGATCCTTCACCGAGCTGGTTCACCCCGACTCCCAGGCCGAGGTCGCGCCGCTCGTCAAAGATGCCGAGGAGGGCGGGCTCGCTGATGCGGCGCCGGTAACCGCGCGCTTTTTCTGCCGCGCCGGCGACGTGGTGACCTTGGAGATTCTGCGCGGCGGATCGGTGCAATTCGAAGGCGAGCCCGCCACGATGCTCGCGACCCGCGATGTGACGGAGCGGGAGCGCCTGAGGGCCCGCATGGTGTTGTCAGATCGCATGGCGACCGTGGGCACCATGGCGGGTGGCGTTGCGCATGCGATTAACAACCCATTGGCCTCGGTCCTCGGGTTCCTTTCCTTCGTGGAGGACGAGCTCCTCCGCCTCGAGCCTGATGTCGCGCCCACCCCCACGACGCGAGCCCGCCTCGCGCGCGTGAGGGAAGTCCTTGGCCGCGCGCGGGACAACGCCGATCGGGTGCGCAGCGCCGTCCAGAACCTGATGGTCTTCTCCGGGGCGGACGCGGCGAAGCTCGTGCCTGTCGACGTGCGAAGGGTCCTCGAGCGCGTGGTCGCCTTGGCGGAGAACGAGGTCCGTCATCGCGCGCGCCTCCGCCTCTCGCTCGCGCCGATCCCACCTGTCGAAGCCGACGAAGCCCGGTTGGGCCAGGTATTCCTCAACCTCCTCATCAACGCCGCTCAGGCGATCCCCGAGGGGAAGGCAGGCAAAAACGAGATAAGCGTCGCCACGAAGACCGACCAGCAAGGCCGAATCGTGGTGGAAGTGCGCGACACCGGCGTTGGGATCCGTCGTGAGATCATGGATCGGATCTTCGACCCCTTCTTTACCGCCAGGCCCGTGGGCATGGCGACCGGACTGGGGCTCAGCATCAGCTATGGGATCGTGAGCTCCCTCGGCGGAGAGATCGAAGTGGAGAGCCAGGTCGGCCGTGGGAGCGTCTTCCGGGTCATCCTCCCGCCCACGGCCAAGGCAGTGCCGATCGAGGAGATGCCGGCCGCCTCCCCGCCCCGAGCTCCCAGGCGGGCGAGCGTCCTCGTCGTCGACGACGAGGAAGACCTGGGCGTGGTGCTCGAGATGGCATTGCCGGAGCATGACGTCGCCTGGGTGCAGAGTGGCAAGGAAGCGCTCGAGAGGATTCGGGCCGGCGAGCACTACGACGTGGTGCTCACCGACCTCATGATGCCCAACATGACCGGCATGGAGCTCCACGAGGAGGCCGTGCGGACGTCACCCGACCTCGCGGACCGGTTTGTCTTCATGACCGGCGGCGCGTTCACCCCGCGGGCCCGCGACTTCCTGGAACGGGTGGGTCGGCCGTGGCTCCAGAAGCCATTCGACCTGGGGAGCCTGCGCGATGTGGTCAACGCTGCGGTCCTTGGGCCTAGTACCCCGCCACAGCAGGGTGCTAGCTCCCCGTCTTGACGCCACCCCGTGGCATTCCCAGCCCCATGCCCAGCGCCGCCACGAGCGCGAGTGCCGACGCCACTCCGAACGCCGCGCCATGGCCCAAGCCCTCCCAAATCAAGCCGAACCCCAGGGATGCCGGGAGCGCACAGATCCCGACGACGAAGTGGAAAAAGCCGAACGAGCGGCCGCGCTGCTCCTCGGGTGCCAAGTCCGCCACCAGGGCCTTCTGCGCACCCTCGGTAAGGGCGTAGTAGGCCCCGTACAGGACAAAAAGCGCCCACGCGTGCCACTCTGCATGCGCGACTGCGAAACCCAAATATGCAAGCGCGTGCACGATCCAGCCCGTCACGATGACGCGCTTTCGGCCCAACCGATCGCTCTGCGCACCCATTGGCGTTGCGAGGGACGACTTGACCGCGTGGAACAGGGCCCAGAGCAGCGGGACGAGCGAAACCGGCACGCCGAGATCCGCGGCGCGGAGCAGGAGAAACGCGTCGCTCGAGCTGCTCAACGTGAACAAGGCCACCAGGGCAAGATAACGCTTGATGAGCGGAGGAAGGGGCGCCTTGCCGCCAACTCGCGCTCGTTCTGCCAGGACGGGCGCCCGAGGCTCCTTGACGCCGAAGACGATCATGAGCATCGCAGCCGCCGCCGGAATGGCCGCCAGGGCGAACACCGTGCGGGTCCCCAAGCCGATCCCGAGGAGCGCGAGCGCGACCAGGGGACCTACGAGCGCACCGGCGTGGTCCATGGCGCGGTGGAACCCGTAGGCTTTCCCCAGGCGATCGGCTGGCGTCACCTGCGCGATGAGCGCGTCCCGGGGCGACGAGCGGATGCCCTTGCCGACCCGATCCGTAAATCGGATGGTGAGCACGTGCCAAGGTACGAGGGCCAGTGAGACGAGGGGGCGCGCCGCCGACGAAAGGCCGTAACCCAACAAGACCAGGCCCTTCTTGCGTGGCAGACGATCGGCCACCTGGCCAGAAGCAAGCTTCAAGAAGGCAGCGGTGGTTTCAGCGACCCCCTCGACGAGTCCCACGTACGCTCCTCCGGCGCCGAGCGACACCAGGAAAACCGGGAGAAGCGGGTAGATCATTTCGCTCGAGAGGTCGGTCAGGAGCGATACGGCTCCAAGAGCGACGACGGTAGGGCCGAGGGGCTTCGCAGTGGCTGGCGCAGGGTCTTGACTCGCGGGCTTCACGATGACGGGGGGAGAGTACCGCTCCGAGCGCTCAAGAGCTGTCGAAAAATCGCCCGCTCTTGACTCGATCAGGGGGGGACTTGCCCGTCCCCCTCGTCGGGCGCAGCCCGACGCGCCTCCCCCCACCGTGCGTTACTCGCACGATTATTCGACACGTCTTCAATCGCCGAAAAACTTCTTTACCGCTTCGGCAGAGGCCCGGGTCATGCCCGGGACCTTCGCAATCTCGTCGACCGAGGCGGCACGAATCTTCTTCACGCTCCCGAACGCCTTGAGGAGCAGCTGCTTCCGTTTCTTCCCCACCGATGGGACATCCTCGAGGACAGACCGGAGCATCCGGCTCTTGCGAAGCTTTCGGTGGAAGGTGTTGGCGAAACGATGGGCCTCGTCACGGATCCTCGCCAAGAGGAAGAGCTCGGTCGAATTGGCGCGCAGCCGGATGGGATCCTTGACGTTGCGGAGGTACACGCGGTCCAAGACCAACACGCGCTCGCCCGTGGGTTCAGAAGCACCCACGTCCTCCGAGGCCTCTGCTTCGTCCGCGGGGACTGTCCGCTCCTTGGCCAGGCCGATCACGTCGAAGCCCTTGTCCGCGGAGATCTCCCAGCCGCTGTCACGGAGGGCCGCCAGGGCCGTGCTAAGCTGCCCCTTGCCACCGTCGACGATCAGCAGGTCGGGACGCGACCACCCCTCCCCTTGCCCGTCCTTCGGGAGCCTGCGGAAGCGCCGCGAGAGAACCTCGTACATCGCGGCGAAGTCGTCGTTGGTCGCTGTCTTGACCTTGAACTTGCGGTACTCGGACGGTGCCGGCTCGCCGTCCACCATCACGACCATGGACGCGACCACGGCCGCGCCCTGGATGTGGGCAACGTCGAAGCACTCGATCCGACGCGGGAGGCGCCTGAGGGAGAGACGCTTCATGAGCTTCTCGAGCGATGCTAGGGCGTCCACCGACTGGCTCTTCCGCGAGGCGAAGCTCGACTCGGCGTTCTTCGTGGCCAAGGCGATGAGCTTGGTCCTAGGCCCCCTCTTGGGCGAGCAAACCACCACCTTGTGCCGGCCGAGATCGCGGAGCCATTCGGAGATGACCTCGGGGTCCTCGATCTCGACCGGGAGGAGCACCTCGTCGGGGACCAGCGCGCCCATCTCGTAGTACTGCCTGACGAAGTTGCGCACGGTCTCCTCGTCGGGCACTTCTTGATCCTTGAGCAGGAAGCTGCGCCTGCCGATGAGCTT
Source organism: Deltaproteobacteria bacterium (assembly GCA_016210055.1). GTDB lineage: Bacteria > Myxococcota_A > Polyangia > Haliangiales > SHYZ01 > JACQUZ01. The sequence continues at coordinate 45,861 of JACQUZ010000137.1, forward strand.
CCCCTGCCTGAGCAGGAGGACGGCCACCTCGACGAGGTCGTCGCGCCGAAAGGTGCCTACCACGTCTTGGTCGACCAAGTCTGGGGAGACCACGGCCTGGGCGGTCAAGGTTCTCTCGACGGCGAAGATCTGATCGCGGACCTGCGCCGCCCGCTCGTACTCGAGGCGCGACGCGTGGTCCTTCATGCGGGCCTTGAGGCGCGGCAGGAGCTCATCCTTCTTGCCGCCGAGGAACAGCGCCACGTCCTGCACTTTTTCTCGATACGCCCCCTCGTCGACGGGAAACACGCAAGGCGCGGGGCAACGCTTGATCTGGTAGAGGATGCACGGGCGCTTTCGTCCTTGCAGGACATGGTCGGTGCAGGTCCTGAGCTGAAAGTGGCGGTTGATGAGGCGCAGCGTTTCCCTCAAGGAGGTGGCCGAGTGGTAGGGGCCAAAGTAGAGCGCCCCGTCGTCGCGGATGCGGCGTACCACGTCGATCCGGGGGTAGCGCTTGCTCGAGTCGATGCGAAGGACCAGGTAGCTCTTGTCGTCCGTGAGCTTGACGTTGAACCTGGGCTGGTGCTCCTTGATGAGGTTGTTCTCGAGGAGAAGCGCCTCCTTCTCGTTGTTTACCACCACGGTTTCCACGTCGAAGAGGAGCTTGCCGAGGAGGCCCATGGTGACGAACGCCCGCTCGTCGCCGCTTGACCGGAAGTAAGAGCGCACCCGCACGCGCAGGTCCTTGGCCTTGCCGACGTAGATGACCCGCCCCTTCCGATCCTTCATCAAGTACACCCCTGGTTCGGACGGAACGCGAGCCAGGAGTTCAGCGATCTGGTCTGGACTCATGGGAAAAGCGGCAAATTCATTATGAGAGGACGTAAGGCCCATGTCATAAGAAAACCTCTGGAGGCATCCAAGCCAGATGAAGGTCCGAGATCGCGCCGCTCTGCTCCTCCACATCGCTTGCGCTGGATGCGCCGTGGGGAGCACCTCGCTCGAGCGTGCGGAGCGCAAGGGGGACGCGGCGTTCGTCGGCACGCGCCTGGAACACCCACGCGAGGGGTCCCTCGCGGCCGAGCGCCTGGTCGCCATGGCCAGCCGGGGGCACGTCGAGGCCCAGGCAGTTTTGAAGAACCGACTGGCGGTGCTCCCAAAAGGGGCAGTCCAAGGCAGGCTCGATGACCAGGTGGCAAGCGCGCTCGCTCGGCGTGAGCCAGGTATCGTGGATCTCGTCGCCCAGATGGCCCAGGATGAGCGAGTCCCATTTCGGCAGGCCTCCCTGCGGTTCGCTCGCTGATGCGCCCTGCTGCGGAATTCCAGCCTAAGAACGCCGACCGAGCGCGCTTTTCACGGGCCCAGGCAGTGACAGAGCTCTGCATCTCGTCGGTCCTTTTCGGCCTCATGGCCTACGTGACCAAGAAGGCGACCCTTGGCATCGACGGGGCCCAAGTGGGCTTCGTGCGGTTCGGCGTGGGGATCTTGGCCGTGGGGCTCATCGCGTGGCTACGCCGCGCCCCGCTCAAGCCGGTGCGGCACGACCTCCTGTTCTTGCGCGGGCTCTTTGGGGGCATGGCCGTGCTCCTCTATTTCCTGTCGATCGCCGCGCTTCCCGTCGGCACGGCCACGCTCCTCAATTACACGGCCCCGGTCTTCACGGCCATGTGGGCCGCGCTTTTCCTGCGCGAGAGACTGCCCGCGACGACCGCGGCGGCCCTAGCAGTTACGGGCGTGGGGATCTTCCTCGTCATCTACGGCCAAGGGAAGGCATTGGGGGGCGCTTATGGGTGGCAAGCGGTAGCCCTCTGCTCCGCCGTGATTTCCGGGGCGGCGGTCACCAGCATTCGCGCCGCTCGGCGAACCGACGGCTCCTGGGAGATCTTCGCCGCTTTTTGCATCTTCGGGATGCTCTGTACCGGTCCCCATGCGTTCTTGCGCTGGAAATCCCCGAGCGTCCAGGAATGGGCCCTCCTCGGGGTGGTCGGCGTGCTCTCGGTAGTGGCGCAGGTGCTCATGACCCATGCCCTGGCAGTGGTCGAAGCGGCGTTAAGTGGGATCGTCTCACAGCTTACCGTGGTCACGGCGATCGCGCTTGGTAGCCTCCTTGGTGGCGAACCTTTTGCCTTGCTCTCCATCGCTGGTGCTTCGCTCACGGTCTTGGGCGCGTGTCTCGCTGCGGGTGCGCGGATGCCGGAGCCGTGACGTCCGTGGCAAGAGCACTCCAGTTCCGACCAAGACGAGGAGGAGGCAGGCTTTCCACCAGTTGGGCGTGGACTCGCCCATGTCCCGCGCGACGGCGCAACCGCCGGTCCCAGCCGACGTTCGCACGGGGGCCGCCGACGCCACGGCAGCGGCAGTCGAATTCGGTGAGGCCACGGCTGCATGGGCCTGGGCCACGAACGCTTTCCGCTCAGGCATTTTCCCCCAGCTCAAGCTTTCAATCAGCGTTCCGTCGCCTCGTACCGCGGCGACCTCGACAAATCCGCCGACGACCTGCACGCGAATAAAATTAAAGGTTCGCTCGAAGTACACGGCGGCGGAGAGGTCCAA
>JACQUZ010000140.1 GCA_016210055.1 Deltaproteobacteria bacterium
GGAGCGGTGGCCGTGGCCGTCGTGGTCGTGGTCGTGGTCGTGGTCGTGGTCGTGGTCGTGGTCGTGGTCGTGGTCGTGGTCGTGGTCGTGGTCGTGGTCGTGGTCGTGGTCGTCCTGTCGCTTGTGCCCATGCCCATGCTCATGCTCGCGCACCACCACCTTGACGTCTGTCCCAGCCATTCCCCGGCGGAGACACCTTGCCACGCGCAGCTCGTAGTCCTTGATGGGAAGCCTTGCGAGTGTTTCCCGCACAACTTCCACCGGGACGCCGAGGTCAAAGAGGGCTCCGAGCATCATGTCTCCGGCGATTCCGCTCGGCATGTCGAGGTGAAGGTGAAGCCCCTGCACGTTACTCCCCCCGCCTGTTGATAAGCGCCGCGGCGTACGCCGCGCCAAAGCCGTTGTCGATGTTTACGACCGTCACGCCCGACGCGCAACTCGACAACATGCCGAGAAGCGCAGCCAAGCCGCCAAAGCTCGCTCCGTATCCCACGGATGTGGGGACAGCGATCACCGGTCGCTCGACGAGGCCCGCGATGACCGACGGCAGCGCACCCTCCATCCCCGCCACGACGATGAGGACCTCAGCGCTTCGAAGCGTGTCGATCCGCGAAAGCGTGCGGTGGATCCCCGCCACGCCCACGTCGTAGACTCGCTCGATCCGGTTGCCGAATAAACTGGCCACGCGCGCCGCTTCCTCGGCGACTGGGAGGTCCGACGTCCCTGCCGAAACGATCGCCATGACTCCCCGCCCTCGGTCAACAAAGGGCTGCTGCTCGAGGACCAAGAGGCGCGGCAGCGGCTCGTACTTGACCCCCTCGACCTCGCGGAGCACCACCTCGGCCTTGCTGGCGTCGACCCGCGTGGCGAGCACGTTGGCGCCGGTCGAGGCGAGCTCGAGCATGATGTGAGCCACTTGCTCCCCCGTCTTCCCCACTCCAAGCACGACCTCAGGAAATCCGAGCCGCAGGTGCCGGTGGTGATCGACGGTGGCAGAGTGCCCGAGCTGCCGGAAAGGGAGCACCTTGAGCTCCTCTAGCGCAACCTCAACCGAAGCCTCCCCGCGCTGCACGCGGTTGAGCAAGCCGCGAATCGCTTTTGGATCCATCGTCGCAACGCATATATCACGGAAGCCGTTCGGTCATCCTTTCGAATCCGACGGAAAGCCTCCCAAGGATCACAGCTGGGCGGAGGCGTCGGCGTAGCACTCGATGTTGAGATCCAGGGGACTAAAGCTGCTGTTTCCTGCCATGCCCGCGCACCAGGCCGTGTGGAACACGCGACCCGCGCAGTTCTCATGGTCGCTACTCGGACCGCATTTTGCCGCGGTTTCGTTGAACGCAGGCCCCCAGTAGCCACTGGTGCCAAAGAACGTCCCTGGACTGCCCCACAGGCCGGAGTAGCGGATGAACACTTGGCCGTTCCGAGGGCGGCTCTTCTCGCCCACGTTGAGCAGGCCACCGCTCGGCGTGCGGGTTCCATTGGGCCTGATCACTTGGCCGCCAGTCCAGCTTTCGTGTGCGGTGCGCGTGGCTGGACCGTACGACGCGCTGCTAGTCGAGGGCTGCCGGCGCCGAACCCGGGGTTCCTTGCCCATTGCTAGACTTCTCTTCCGAGCCTCTCGCTTGCTCCGCCGTGGCGCCTTCCTGCTCCCCAAGCTGCGCGACCAGGTCATCCGCAATCGCCGGCAGAGTGATCGTGAACCGGCTTCCACAGCCGAGCTCCGACTCGACCCACACGCGCCCGCCGTGCGCTTCGACGAAGCTCTTCACCAAGGTCAGCCCAAGTCCAGTACCGCCGTATTCGCGCGTCGAGGAGGAGTCCACCTGAAAGAACGGCTCGAATATTCGGCCCTGCTTCTCCTTCGCGATCCCAATCCCCGTATCGACAACATGTAGCCTCACCCCGAGCCCGGAGGTCAGCGCCGGCTGAGTCGAGCCCAAGGCCAGCTGCGAGGCACCCATGCCGTGAGCCCCTTGAGCCCCATGTGACTCCTCATCACGTCCAAGGGAGCCTATCTCTACGGAAACGCCGACACGCCCTTCCTCAGGAGTGAACTTGATTGCGTTGGAAAGAAGGCTCAGAAGCGCCTGCCGAATCCTCTCCTTGTCTCCCAAGACGCGGAGCTTGCGAGTCGGCGTCTCGGTAACCAAGGCGACCCTTTTCCGCCTCGCCAGGGGCTCCACCTGCGAAGTGACCGACTCGATCACATCCCGGAGGTCCACAGGCTCGCTCGACAGTCGGATGGTACCCGCTTCGATGCGCGCCACGTCGAGGATCCCCGAGATGAGCTGGAGGAGCTGCTCCCCCTTCTCCATGATCGTCTGCACGTAATCACGCTGCTCGTCATTGAGAGCTCCGGCCAGGCCTTCGAGGAGCATCTCGGAGTAGCCGATCACGCTCGTAAGGGGCGTGCGCAGCTCGTGCGAAATGACAGCCAGGAAATTCGACTTCAGCCGCTCGACCTCATGCATGCGGTCGACCGCATCTGCCAAGCGCTTGTTCTTCTCGGCGAGCTCGCTGCACACGCCTTCGAGTGCCAACGCGTGGTTCCTCGCGGCCTGCTTGCGAGCCCCGGCAGCCTGTACCAAAACACCCACCACGTCGCGGAGATGCCTCGTCAGCCTTTGGGCCTGCTCTGGTGCAAGGACAGCACGACCTCCCTTTTCTTGACCCGGAAGGAAGTGCGGCCCCATGACTAGATATCCCAGAGGGCTTGCCTCGTGGCTAAGCAAGACGACGTGAAAACACGGTCCGGGCAAACCCTCCCCGCAGGCTCCTGGAAGAGTCAACGGTTCTCCTCCCTCCGGGAGATCAACCGGACCATGAGATGTGAGGACCTTCCCGTCGAGGCCGAGGGTAGCGATACCCACCCCGTGGAGCTCTGCGTGGCTCCGCAGTACCGAGGCTATCGCAGGTCCGTCGAGAAGCTCGGCCAAGTTCACCGACCACTCGTGAGCTGTCGAGAAGCTCACACAGCGACTCTAACAGAACGGCCGGGGCAAGTGGCGCAATTACTTGGGGATAGCCGCCAGCAGGGCTTGGGACCGAACGCTTGTGAACGCTACTTACCTTCTCGGGGCTCCGCCGAGCGCAGGGGGCGGAGAATCGCCTTGAAGGGAATTCATGCTCGCCCTCCCTCCGCGGCCCATCTTAAACACTCCATAGGCGACTCCTCCCAGGAGCGCCAGAAAAGCGAGCACCAGGATCAGCCATGCCCCCTTGTAGGGCGTGGATTCCTCGCCGGCCGGTCGGGTGGGCTTCATGAGCGCCAGCTCAGCGATAGTTCGCACTTGCGTAAGGCGGGCAGCGGCGGTGGGGTCGTTCCCACCGCTTTGAGCCAGCGCCGAGCGGTACCGGGACGCAGCGAAGGCAAATGCACCCACTCGCTGGCAGTGAGCAAGAAATGCATCATGCCGCGATTCGTCATTCCAACCCGCCTCGCAGGCATCCCACAGGCACGCGGCTTCACGAGCAGCCGCCAAGCTGACCTCTGAGGCATCCGCCGCAGCCAAGATCCCATGCCACTTCTCGAAAACTAGTCCGCAGCGCCTGCATGCATCACCTTGAGGCTGCCCTTCACCACACTTTGGGCAGGTGGCATCCCTGGTGGAATCCGGAGATTGAGTGTCCGGGTGCCGTTCGCTTGCAGGCCTGTCCGGACGGGTCCCAGTGGCAGGAACCCCATAGGTAGCACCACAGCTGGCGCACGAAACCTCGATGGCTCCCTTGGCCACGGCGAAGCGAAGGGGAACGATCTCCTTGCACTTCTCACACTGTACTTTCACGGCACGCTCCCCGGTGGCGGAGCAAGCGCCTCGCGCATGGGCACAGGCGTGAACAAGAGAACGAACACGGCCACCATCAACCAAAACAAGACCCGCCTGGACCCGGTCAAGGGGTCGGCCCCAACCGGAGGATGGTACTGCCCGCCGGAAATCCTGCGCATGCCCAAGAGCAGAAGCGCCCAGGTGAACCAGGGTGCAGCCCCCATAGCGCCGTGTGCCAAGGACGATCCAGGGCGAAGGCCAATAGCACGCGCCTCCCACGCCAGCATGACGAGCACGACCAGTCCCACTAGCAAGAGCCCCCGGTGGAGCCATCGAGAGCCCTTTTCGTGCCGGTCGCCAAAATAGGCGAACGCCACGTGTCCGCCATCGAGCTGCCCAATCGGCATGAGATTGATGAACGTGACGAGGAGGCCCACCCAAGCGGCCATGGCCATGGGTCCAAGCTGAACATCCAGGCCGCCGCTCGGCAGGTACATCCCCTTGGTGAGCAGCTTGAGGATGATGTAGAGGATCGAATTGCCCTCGATCATGGCGGGCTCGCCAGGATGGACCAGCGCGGGTTCAATCAGCGGTGACTGGGTGAGCCCCCATGCCAAGAGCGGAATCGCCACGGCCAGCCCAGCCAAAGGGCCTGCCGCACCAACGTCGATGAGCGCATCGCGCCGGTCCATGGGCGCGCGCATCCGAATCAGTGCTCCCAGGGTACCCATCGACATGGGAAGCGGAATGAAGTAGGGAAGCGACGCTGGAATCCCATGCTTTCGGGCCATCAGGTAGTGACCCATTTCGTGCGTGAGGAGTATGGCCAAGAGGGTCGCCGAGAACTCGACGCCCGCCCGGTCGGAGGCAAACTGCGCCGCTCCCGCCTGGAACGTCGTCATGCAGGTCAAGAGGAACAGGCCGGCGTGAAGCCAGTATCGAGGGCGCACCACGGCGTTTCCAGGCCCTTCCATCAGTTCCCTGGATCCTGTGGCAGAAAGCCGTCTCTTTCCACCCTGAACACCGAAGGAGCGCGCAAGAGCTCTCCTTGGGCGTCGACTTGGGCGCGGGCACACGCCCCCTCTTCGAGGGAAATCCCAGCCAACGTGCGCGCCATGGCGTGGCGCAGGTTGGGCCCTTCCACCTTCACGCCCGCCTCAACGAGAGCGGCAAGCGCGCGCTTTCTCGCAAGAAACACCATGCGCGCAGAGTCGTACGCTTCGGCAGCGATGGGCGATGGAGCGCGCCCGTGCCGCTCGTTAAACCGCCCTACGAGCAAGGCCGCGGCGTCGCTCACGGGCTCGCCCAGCTCATCGAGGGGCTCGCAGGAGAGACCCAGGACGAGCGCCCCGTGAACCGCCGTCCCTCCCCGAACGAGGAGCGCGGGATCGTGCCAGCCCGACGAGCCAAGGAGTTGAACCATCGAAGGACGGCGCCCCCCGTGCTTGCGCCGCAAGAACTCCCAGTCCACGCCGTCGCCCGTGCGGAGCTCGACATTGAAGAAAGACAGAAAGGACGCTACGAGCGCGGCGCGATCATGGCTGTCGGGCACGAACAAGAGGTCGAACGGCACGGCTGGCGTGAATGTCTTCCACCCCTGTTTCTTGTTCTTCGCGAGGTGCCTCCTTAACCGCTCGTTCTGGGAAGGGTCGAGCCCGAGAAGGGCCTTGACGTCTTCTTCGATGGAACCCGTCGGATCGTACGTCGCTCGTGCGACAACCCTCGCTCCGAGCGCTAAGGCAGCCCGTGCAAACGCCTCTGCCTCGGCGCGGCCCTGCTCGTCCCGGGGCGCGAACACGGCGAGATCATGGAAGCCGAGCCTCACCGCAACGCTCGCCGCGGCTCGCGCCCGCCCCTCCCCAGAACCCCACAACCGCACGATTCCCGACGCAGAGTCGGCAATCCCAGAAATCGGAGACAACAGCGCCATGGGGAGTCGCAACGCGGCCGCTCGGGCTGCCGCGGCTGCGGCTTCTCGCTCGCCTACCGGTCCCATGACGACTGCCGGCTGTACCTTCGCCACGAGCTCGTCCACGGCCTCCGCGGCCACATGCTCATCGCCCTTCGTGTCGACGAAGGCCAGCTCGATCCCCTGCTCGTCCTCGGCGGCGATCTCGATGGCGGCCCGAATCTCGCGGCCGATTGCGGCGAAGCGGCCGCTCAGGGGCAAGAGCACGCCTATCACGTTAGGGCGAGCGGCTTGGCGGGCTTCAAGCTCGGCGATCAGGGCACGGGCCCTGGCAAGGAGAACGAGGTCCGACGACACGTCGGAGAGCCGTGCGGCCGCGCCTTTCGCGTCCCCAACGTGAACCGAGAGTGCGAGCAGTCGAAATGCGACTCGTGGCGCAGGCCAAGCATGGCCATCCAAGGCCTGCCGCGCGCGCTCCAGGTCGTTTCGCGAGAGACCGTCGATAAGGGCGTCGACCTCGGCGCGATGGGCAGGATCGACCGTGCGCGCGCGCTGCACAGCGACGATTCTTCCGATATTTCCCTCGGGGACGGCAGATTCGTCGACACGGCCCTCGGCTCGAACGTGCGCGTGCACGTGCAGATCCATGGGAAGTGAACGCACGGGAGGCGCCGCGCAGGACAGAAGGCATCCCGAGAGCGTGACGAGCGGGTACCAAGTTCCTCTCAATGGCTTCCCGCTCGCCAAGGTCTCACCCGAACAGCTCCTTGACCTTGTCCAGAAAATTTTTCTTCCTCGGGTGGCTCACCTGGGCAACCGCATCACCTGCCTCCTCTGCCAGCTCCTCGAGGAGCCGCCGCGCCCGTGGCGTTAAGTTGGTCGGCGTCTCCACGATCACCCGCACGTGCTGGTCCCCCCTCGACCCGGCATCGCCCTTGGGGATCCCCTTGCCTCGCAACCTAAACATGCGTCCGGATTGCGTCCCCGATGGGATGCGCATCTTGACCTTTCCTTCCAGGGTTGGCACGTCCACCTGCGCCCCCAGGGCCGCCTGTGGAAAGGAGATGGGCACCTCGCATATCAGGTGAATCCCCTGCCGCTCGAGCAGAGGGTGCGGGGCAACCCGCACAATGACATGCAGGTCCCCGGGTGGCCCACCGTGGCGCCCTGGCTCCCCCTCCTTAGCCACGAGCCGCACGGAGCCGTCTTCGGTCCCGGGCGGTATCTTCACCGTGAACTCACGCTCGAACTGGATCAGCCCGGCCCCTTTGCAGGCGCCGCAGGGATCCGTCACGATCTTGCCCGAGCCCTCGCACGTCGGGCAGGTTTTCCCGAGGGTGAATACCCCCTGCTGCACGCGCACCTCACCACGCCCCGCACATGAGACGCAAGGGGAAAGCCCAGAGTTCGACCGCGCGCCCGTGCCACCGCAGGAGGAGCAGTCGCGCCGCGACGGGAACCGGATTTGCTTCGAGGTGCCGAGCGCCGCCTCCTTGAATTCCACCTCGAGGGTATAGCGGAGGTCGCGCCCCGCGGTCTTCTTTGGGCGCTTGCCAAAAAGGTCTCCCCAGAGTCCTTCGATGACCTCGGACAAGGGTCCACCATGACCTCCAGCCGAGGATGCATGCGTCCCACCTGGCGAAGGGGCACCAAAGGCCGCGTGACCAATCCTGTCGTAGGCACTGCGCTTGTCGGGATCAGAGAGGACCGCGTAGGCTTCGTTTATCTCCTTGAATCGTTCCTCTGCCGCCTTGTCCCCCGGGTTCTTGTCTGGGTGAACCTCGAGCGCGAGGGCGCGGAAGGCCTTCTTGAGCTCCGCAGAAGTGGCGCTCCTCTTGGCTCCGAGAACGTCGTAGTAGTCCCGCTTGGCCATGGACCGTCAACTGGCGCGCCCCTGCTTAGCCGCTCCCTTCCTGACCGGAACCTGCCTGAGCGTACAGGAGCTCGCCGATCTTCTGCGCAGACGCCTCGAGGCGCGCCACGGCAGCTCGCACGTCCGCGATGGTCTCGGGACCCGCCGACAGGGCGAGCTGCTTGCACTCTGACAGGTCTTTCTCGAGCGCCGCGCGATCCTCATCCGAGAGCACGCTCCCAAACTCGGCAAGGGCCCGCTCAGAGGAGTAGAGCAACGACTCGGCGCTGATCTTCAGCTCTGCAAGCTCCTTGCGCACGACGTCGAGATCGCGGCTGGAGTCCGCCTCGGCGATGATTCCTCTGATCTGCTCCTCGGTGAGCCCGCTCGTCGGCACCACGTTTACCGAGTGCTCCTTGTTGGTCCCGAGGTCCTTCGCCGACACGCGGAGGATCCCATTGGCGTCGATGTCGAAGGTCACATCGATCCGCGGCACGCCTCGTGGAGCCGGAGGGATGCCCACAAGCTGGAAGTAGGCGAGCGACTTGTTGTCCGCCGCCATTTCCCGTTCCCCTTGGAGCACGTGGATGTTGACGAAGGACTGGTTATCGACCGCTGTGGAGAAGATCTCCGATTTCCTCGTAGGGATGGTCGTGTTGCGGGGGATCAGCTTGGTAAACACGCCGCCCGCGGTCTCGACGCCCATCGAGAGGGGCGTGACGTCGAGGAGGAGCACCTCTTCGACTGCCCCCTTGAGCACGCCGGCCTGGATGGCAGCACCCACGGCCACGACCTCGTCGGGGTTGACCCCCTTGTGCGGCGCCTTGCCGAAGAACGAGGCCACGATCTCCTGGACCCGCGGCATGCGCGTCTGTCCACCCACGAGGATGACCTGGTCGATGTCCCGCACGTTGAGCCCTGCGTCCACGAGTGCCTTGCGACAGGGCTCGAGGGTCCGCTCGACCAGCGGCGACACCAGCTGCTCGAGCACCTGGCGCGTGAGCTTGACCAAGAGGTGCTTCGGCCCCGAGGCATCTGCCGTGATGAATGGCAGGTTGATGTCGGTGGTCATCGTGGACGAGAGCTCGTGCTTGGCCTTCTCGGCGGCTTCCTTGAGCCTCTGGAGGGCCATCTTGTCCTTGCGAAGGTCGATTCCCCCGTTCCCCTGGGCGAACCCCTCGGCGAGCCAATCGACGATGGCGCGATCGAAGTCCTCGCCGCCGAGGAACGTGTCCCCGTTGGTCGCCCGCACCTGAAACACGCCGCCTTGGAGCTCGAGGATCGACACGTCGAACGTGCCGCCGCCTAGGTCATAGACCACGATCCGCTCGTTTCGCTCCCTCTCGGCGCCATACGCGAGCGCGGCGGCGGTCGGCTCGTTGATGATGCGAAGGAC
>JACQUZ010000153.1 GCA_016210055.1 Deltaproteobacteria bacterium
ACAATCGGAAGCCGCCGAGTGCACGCGACCTCACCCACGTACGCCCCCTGCTCTTGCAGGAAAGCCGCGATCTTCGCGTGGCCATCCTGGGTGGCACGCTTCCATGCCGTGTCGCAGTTGCCCACGGCGTTTAGGTTCGCGCCGCGTACAACGAGCAGGCGCACCACGTCCAAGTGCCCTGCTGAAGCGGCATAAACGAGTGCGGTGGTCCCAAAGGCCGCACGGCTATCTGGATCAGCACCACCGTCAAGAAGCAAGCGCACCGTCTGGATGTGGCCTCGTTTCGCGGCGGCAGACAGTGGACCTTTATCGTAGAATGGCGCGTTGGGGTCAACCCCAAGTGCTAAGAGGGTGCGTACCGCTCCGTTGTGCCCCGCTGTTGAAGCATCCCTCAGGAGAATAGGCCCGCGGGATAACACGAAGAGCCAAGCCGCCGCCGCGATCACGGCAATGCCCCAAACAACACGAACGCGAGGCCTCATGCTATTTCTCGGTACCAGGCGCGGGAAGGCCTTCCTGGGTGGGCGCGGAGCCATCGCAGACCCGCTTGGAGGTCCCTGCCACGGAGTCGATGCCCCGAGCGTTGTACGCGCATTCCACGCCACCGGCCGTTGGCCGGCAGCGGATATCGTACGAGTGGTGGTGGACCCTGTTGAACTTGAACTGACGAAAAAGGCGGTACTTCCTGCCATCGCACTCGATGTAGAAGTCGTTCTCGCCGTGCTCAAGGGGAATCTGCCCGTAACCTTGCCCGTCGAAGACGACTTTCTCGCTAATGCCTCCATCTTGAGATCCCCGCCAGAGCAATCGAAACTTGCTCCTATCGAGATTGCCTTCGACGGAAAAACGGAGCGTGTTGAAGTTCCCGAGCAATTCGAGGAGATGCTCGCGAAACGTGTGGGACGGCAAGGGCGCAACGATCAAAACGATCAGCCCAAAGAGGGTGACGATTACGGATATCAGGATCTTGGCCATCAATATCCTTCGAACACGGAGCGGATGGGAATAATTCCAGGGACACCACGCCCGCCTGATAACCGTGTGCTTCTACTTGGCACGTTCCAGCGCGTCGGAGCATCACGCGCACGTCACTTGGTCAACTGCCTCAGAATCGGACATGCAGCAGAACCACACCAAAGCACCTTGCTTGCGCGGCCTTCCACGCCGATAGTTCGCCCATGGCCATCGTTCGGCACGCGCTTACCATTCTTGCCGTTGAAGATCTCCAGGCCAGCCTCGCTTTTTACGCACAGGCGTTTCAATGGGAGCTGGCCGTTCAGACGCCGGTCTACGTGGAGTTCAACCTTCCCGGAGGCCAGCGGATCGGGCTCTACCATCGTCAGGCGTTCGCCCGAAACACGGGGAAGGTACCGGCCAGGATCAGCGCAGGCGACATCGCGCCCACCGAGCTCTAACCAGCTTCGCATGGAGCCTGGATCAAATGAAGCGCGCGACATGACCAGCCAGGATCGAGGGGTCTGCGGTGAAGGCCGCGAAAGTCGCAACGAGCGCGGTGTCACGCTCGTCGGTGGTGCGAAAGAAGCGGTTGTGGGTCGTCCGCTTCTTCGTTTCTTTCCACGCGCCTTCAGTGGGGTTGAAGTTGGGCGAGTATGGCGGGAGTCGGAACAGGGCGATCCGATGGCTATTGCGGCTCAGCCACGCCTTGCCCTCGTCCTTGAGGTTGTGGCAGGGGCCGTTGTCGAGGATGAGGAAGATCTTCCGGCGCGACCGCTTGACGAGGTGCTTCAGAAACTGCAGGAACGTTTCACCATTGAAGACCGGCGCGAACATGTAGCGGAAGCGGGGGTGTTTCTCGAGGCCGACCGCGCCGAACACGTGAGCGGTCTTGCGCATGCCAAAGGTGTCAACGTGTGGCTGCTCGCCGACGCGAGCCCAGGTTCGATGCAGGCTGCCGTCGAGCCAGAAACTCGCCTCGTCGCCAAACATCACAAGCCCGCGGCAGGCGAGCGCTTTTTTTTGATCGCCGGGAACGTCGTGCGACGCCAAGTCGCTTGCTTGACAGCATCGGCCCGCGCCAGTCGCTTACGCGGCCGTTGCAACGAAAATCGAAGTTCGTGTAGCAGCCGGGGCACGTTGTGCTTGTGGTATCGCACGCCGAAGCGGCTCTTGATGAGATCGCCAACCATCGGGCCAGTCCAGACGCCGGATTGGTACCCGGCAGACAAAGGTCCCGCCTCGACGAGGGCCGCCAGCTCGGTTCGCTGTTCCTCTGTGAGCTTGGGCGATGGTCCCGGCGGCGTCGCGGTCAGCAGTCCATCGACTCCCATCGCTTCGTACCACTGCAGCCACCGATTCACCGAGCCGCGTGTTACGTCCAGTTCGAGGGCGAGATCTACAACACGTCGACCCTCAATGTATCCGAGCACCGAGCGACTTCGCCGCCACGCGTCGAGGTCGTTCGCCTTCAAGCGTTCGCGGATGAATCGCCTCAATTTCTTTCGCGCCGATGGGCTTCGCCCTCGTGCGCTAATCGCTTCGCCGTTCTTTGAACGCGCCATGATCCCTCCAGCGGATCTGCGCACAATGATCCCCACGAGATCGCAAGTCAATTTATTGGATCGCGCTCAGCGCGATCCTGGTTAGCTCGACGCCCGGCAAGCTCCGCCAACCGCAACGGACGCCTGTACTGACACGTCGATCCGCACCTGGATTTGCGCCATCGCCTCGAACGCCGCGGCAATCTGGTTGGCCACGCACGCTGCTCCGTGACCGACCTGTGAGGAGAGCTGTGCGGAGCTCGAGTAGACATCCTTGACCGCTACCCCCCACGTGGCAAACGCCTTGGCCACCGGACCTTTGAGCTTGGCTTCCACTGCGATAAGAGCAGGGAGCCCTTTCTGGATGGCCCTTCTCGCTCGCGCGAGCTTCTCCTCATCGACGACGAGGGACGCCTCGTACTTGACCTCGAGCTCTGGCGGAGTGCACTCGGCCTCCATGTTCGCTCGCACTTCCGCCGAAGCCTCGCACGTGGCGTTGGCCTCCACGTTGGCCGATCCTTGGCAAGTTCCCGAGCAGGTGCCGGAGCAAGTTCCCTGGCACTCCCCCTGGCACTCGCCACTGGTCCCTTGGCTCGAACACGTCCCCGAGCAGGTGCCGGAGCACGTTCCCTGGCATGTCCCTTCGCAGCGGGCCTGGATTTCAGCCTGCGCCTTGCCTTCGCATTCGGCCTTGGCCCGGGCAGCAATTTCGGCGTTCACCCTGCACTCGGCCGGCGTGTACTTGGCCTCGAACTGCGCTTCGGCTTTAAGACCTGCTTTCAAGTGCGCGTCCAAGGCAGCAGCGGTGCTTTGACAGATCGTGGCCGTATCGCCTTGCATGTCCACGAGCCCGAGCTCCTGCCCCATGTCCACGCAGGCGCGACGAACTGTCCCTTCCAGCTCGGCGACTTGCTGATCCAAAACGGCGGTCGCTGCGAAGAAGGCGTTGAGGCTCCTTCCGGTTGCCGTGGCGTCGATACCACCGCACGTTTTCACTCGAGTTCCCGAGGAGCTACCTCCTCTTGCCCCCCCTACTCCTCCCACCGGTGGTACTGCAGCGCAGCCAGCGCCAAGGAGGGAGCCAAGAAGCACGCAAGACAAAGCCATGACAGCCCGCGCGACACACGATCGGTCCCGTTTCATTCGTGGGACTATACACCCTGTCCTAGGCAACCCGCAGCGAAACTCGGAGGTCCGATGATCGACTTCGGTAGCGTTGACAGCCCCGCAGGCCACGGGTAACTTCACGCACCCTCACGAGAAGACATGCCACCTTCCATATCCCCGCAAGAGGTCCCTCATTATTTCGGCGCCCGCGTAGAGGTTCGCGGGCTCACGAAGACGTACGTGCATGGGGGCAGGCGACTTGAGATTCTCCGCGGCATCGATCTCTCTCTCGAACCCGGAGAGATGGTCGCGGTGGTGGGCGCATCCGGAGTTGGGAAATCGACGCTCCTTCACATTCTCGGGACGCTCGACTTGCCTTCGTCGGGGCAGATATTCTTCGACAACCTCGAAGTCACGCGGCTTTCCCCTTCAGCGCTAGCCGATTTCCGCAACCGAAAGATCGGCTTTGTCTTTCAGTTTCATCACTTGCTTCCAGAGTTCACGGCCCTTGAAAACGTGATGATGCCGGCCCTCATCCAGCGCCTGCCAAGGTCCGAGGCGGAACGCAGGGCCAAGGAAATCCTCCTCCGCATCGGGCTTGCAGATCGCATGACCCACAGGCCCGGCGAGCTATCTGGCGGTGAACAGCAGCGCGTGGCGCTTGCTCGCGCGCTCATTCTTTCCCCGTCCCTCCTCTTGGCCGATGAGCCAACCGGGAACCTGGATTCGCGGACCGGCGACGAGATTCACGAGCTCTTTTTCGAGCTCAACCGCGAGCGACGTACGACGATGCTGATTGTCACGCACAACCCGGAGCTCGCGCGTCGCATGCCGCGGCGGCTCTCGATGGTCGATGGGTACATTGTCGATGGCGCGGCGTAGAACCTGGTGGACGTTCCTTGCGGTCACGTGGCTCCTGCCACTCGCGGCCCTGGCGCAGGAGAGGGAGCCGGAGGCGCAGCCGGAGAAGGAAGAGGAACAGGCCCAGGAGCCGGCCCAGGAGCCGGCCCCCGTCGAGCCAGCCGAGGCGGAAGCGCCACGGAAGATCCAGCGGATTCAATTCAAGGGGAACCGCCGAGTCGAGGACGACGCCATCCGCGCCGCGCTGGTTTCGCGCGAGGGGGCTAAGCTGGATCCCGAAAAAATCCGTGCGGATGTCCGCGCCATTTGGCAGATGGGGTTCTTCGATGAGGTTCGGGTCGAGGCAGAGGCGACCGACGAGGGCCTCGTCCTGACGTTCGTGGTCGCCGAGAAGCCAGCCATCCGCAAGATCTTTGTCTCGGGAAACGACGAGCTTGGGCTCGACAAGATCAACGAAGTCCTCGACCTCAAGCGGGAGTCGATCCTCGACCTCACCAGGGTAAAGAAGAACGTCGAGAAGGTCCACGACCTCTACGTGTCAAAGGGCTACTACCTGGCGTCGGTTGACTACCAAGTTCGTCCAGTCAGCGAATCGGAAGTCGACGTTTGGTTCATGGTCGACGAGCGCTCGAAGGTGCAGGTGCGGCGCGTCACGTTCCTCGGCAACAAGGAGGTCTCCGAGGCGGAGCTGCGATCCGTGATGGGCACCCAGGAGGGGAGCGCCTTTAGTTTCCTGACAGACAGTGGCACCTATCAGGAAGACGTCTTTGAGCGCGATCTTGCCCTCATCACGGCGTTCTACTACGACCGGGGCCACGTCAACGTCAAGATCGGCACGCCGCAGATCACGCTGTCCAAGGACAAGCGCTACATGTACATCACCATCCCGATCGACGAGGGTCCGGTCTTCTCGATTGGGAAACTCGACTTCCAGGGCGAGCTGCTCGCCGCCAAGGGCGAGTTCATGAAGCTTCTCACGGTCAAGTCCGGGGACACCTTTAACCGCACGCGCCTCGGGCAAGACATCCAGAAGCTCAACGATTACTACAAGGACCGCGGCTATGCGTACGTGAACATCACCCCGCTCACCTCGGTGAGCCTCGAGAGGCGGAGCATCGACATCAGCTTCGAGGTGGAGCGCGGGCAGAAGGTCTATTTCGAGCGCATCAACATCCGCGGGAACAGCAAGACAAGAGACAAGGTCATCAGGCGCGAGCTCAAGATTAGCGAAGGTGAGCTCTTCAACCAGACGAACCTGGAGACCTCCAGGCGCCGCGTGAACGCGCTGGGGTTCTTTGAAAAGGTGGACGTGTCCACGCGTCGCGGCTCATCGGATGAGTACATTGAGGTCACCATTGAGGTGGCCGAGCGAGCCACCGGGACTTTCCAAATCGGGGCCGGATTCTCCTCGGTCGAGAACTTCATCGCCCAGGCGCAGATCTCGCAAAACAACTTGTTCGGCCGCGGCCAGACCCTGGCGCTGCAGGCACAGCTCTCGGGCGTGCGCCAGCTCTTCCTCCTCCGCTTCGTCGAGCCCTATTTCCTGGACACTAGCTGGACCTTCGCCTTCGACCTGTTCAACCAGGCCCGGGCCTTCGAAGGGTTCCAGAGGGACTCGACTGGTGGCGATCTCACCTGGGGCTACCCTCTCTCGTACGAGTCGCGCTTTTTCGTCACGTACAAGCTGGAGAACGTGGACGTGACGCCGGATAGGCAACGCTCCGGTCCACTCGACCAGGGGCCGATCGCGAACCTGTACCGAGGAGGTTTTACCTCCTCGTTGCGCGCGTCGATAAGCTACGACTCGCGCGACAACCGCCTTTTTCCCACCAAGGGCTGGTATCACAACTTGTTCGTCGAGGTAGCAGACAAGGTCACCGCATCGGAAAACGTGTTCGTCCGTTATGGCGGGTTCTCCCGGTACTACCGCCCCATTTATGGACCATTTGTGCTCAAGCTCAACGGTGAGGTGGGCGTGGTTACGAGCCGACTCCCAGAGGGGGTGCCCATCAGCGAGCGCTACCTGGTAGGGGGGATCAACGACATCCGTGGTTTCCGGCCGAGAAGCCTGGGCCCGCGGATTTCTGCCAGTGGTCGGCCCGATGACCGGCTAGTCGATCAAACCCTGGGCGGAAACCTGCAGCTCATTATGAACACCGAGATCGAATTCCCGTTGTTCCAGCGGGTGGGCATCTCGGGCGTGGTGTTCTTTGACGCGGGGAACGCCTTCAATCTGGAGCCCAAGTGGTGTCAGGGGCGAAACGTGTCGGCCAAGATCGATCCCTGCTTTGACTTCCCAGATTCGATTATTCACGGTGTTCGATCGTCCGTCGGCTTTGGGTTCCGCTGGTTCTCCCCGATCGGTCCCCTTCGGTTTGAATGGGGCATCCCCCTTGATCGTCAGCCAGGAGAGAACCCGCTCGTTTTTGAGTTCACGATCGGCAATTTCTTCTAAAGTGCGTGCCCGAGACCTGACGAGCGGGACGTGAGAACAACTTAGGAGACCTCGACATGAAGAAGACACTTACCCTGGGAGCGCTGGGCGTGGCGCTGGTGATCCTCGCAATGGTTCGTGCGAACGCCGCGGCGCCGACCACCCCGGCAACCAAGGTCGGCTACATTGACCTCCAACGCACCTTGAACGAGACCAAGGCCGGCCGGGCCGCGCGCGACCGGCTCGAGGGCGAAAAGAAGAAGAAACAGAAGGAGATCGACGAAAAGCAGGCCGAGATCAAGAAGGGGGCCGAGGAGCTGGAGAAGCAGCGCGTCGTGCTCAAGCAAGACGTCCTTCGGCAACGGGAAAAAGAGCTTCAGGAGCGCTACGTCGCGCTTCAGAACACCTTCATGCAGCACCAGCAGGACTTGGCCAAGCGCGAGGCCCAGCTTACCCGTGAGATCTTCGAGAAGGCATCCAAGATCATCGAATCCATCGCCAAGCGGGACGGATTCACCATGATCTTGGAGAAAACTGAAGGTGCCGTGCTCTATGCGGACTCTTCCATGGACATTACTCCCGAGGTGAACAAGCGCCTCGATTCCGGCGAGGGGGGCAAGTAGCGTGGATATACGGGAAGTCCAGGCGCTTCTCCCGCACCGGTATCCATTCTTGCTCGTCGATCGCGTCGTCGAGGTGGATGACAATCGGGTCGTGGCGCTAAAAAACGTGAGCGCCAATGAACCGTTCTTTCAGGGGCATTTCCCCGGGCAGCCGGTCATGCCGGGCGTGCTCGTCGTCGAAGCGTTGGCACAGGCCGGAGCCATCCTGGCGTGCAAGGCCACCGGGTTCGATCCGAACCGGCAGGTGATCTACTTCATGGCCATCGACAAGGTAAAGTTTCGCCAGCGGGTCATCCCCGGTGACCAGCTCTTCCTCGAGGTTTCGCCGCTTCGCAAGGGCGCGTCTGTGTGGAAGATGCGCGGCGAGGCCAAGGTTGCCGGAAAGGTCGTGGCCGAGGCTGAATTTCTAGCGACGCTGGCCCCGAGGGATGCGAAGTAGACTTCTCGTTGTTTTTTCCTTGCTCGCAGCGTGCGGACGCGGGGGAAAGCTCTCTCGGGTGGCCGATGCCGGCCCGGCCGTAATGGTCGTGGACCATTCCCCGAGCGGCGCAGTGATAACCCAAGAACGGGAACCCAACGACACGGGCGAGGGCGTTTCAGCCATCCCATTCCCCTTGGCCGCACGGGGAACTATCGGGAAAGGTGGGGATCGAGACGTTTTTCTGGCGGAAGTTCCCTATCAGGGCATCCTCGCCGCACGGCTCTCCGGCATCTCGGACGCAGACCTTGTCTTCGAGGTGCGAAGCGCCCAGGACAAGCTCCTGGCGTTGTCGGACAACGGTCCCAAAGGGATTGTCGAAGGTGTCCCTAACCTGGTCCTAGGGCCAGGCACCTATCGCCTTGTCGTAAGGGAGTTCGAGAAGCCTTCGCGTGACAAGACGAGCACGCCGGCCCCATTGCGCACGTCCCCTTCCACCCCATACCTCCTCGAGGCGTCGCTCGGCCTTGTTCCTGCCTTGGGGCATGAAGCAGAGCCCAACGACGGGAGCGCATTTGCGGGAATCCTTCCCCCGGGGCAGCCCAGGGAAGGTTATGTCGGCTGGCGCAAGGATCGCGACACCTGGCGGGTCCCCTTGGAAGGAATCGGCGAGGATCAGGCTCTCTCCGTGGACGTGACAGGGCTTCCCGGCGTGCCCTTGACCGTCAGCATTTCCGATGGGACCGAGGTGATCCTGGTCACCCGCAGCGGAAAGGCAGGGGAGGCGGTGGCCCTGCGCAACATCGCTGTCCGGCCCGGCGAACCAGCGTTCTTTGTCGTGGTCACCGGGCCCCGCGGCAACCTGGATGAGCGGTATTCCGTTCACGTGTCTACGGCTCCCTTTCAGCTCGACGAAGAGGAAGAGCCGAACGACACGCCGACTCAAGCTGCGCCTCTTTCGGAGGTTCCCTCGGCTGACAGCGGAATCCGCGTTGGATTCCTGGTGACCGGCGACAAGGATTACTTCCGCTTGGCGCCTTCCCCTACGGCGCGGACCCTCCACGTGACTCTCGAACCGCCACCCGATGTGGACGCGACGCTCGCGCTGGTGAGTGAAGCAGGCAAGGAGATAGTGCCCGCTTTGGACGTAGGGAAAAAGGGCGCAAAGGAGCACCTGCAGGGCGTCCACGTCCCCGAGGACGCACCGGTCCTCGTGCGCATCACTGCCAAGGGAATTGGCAATCCAACGATGCGTTACCGCCTGCGCTGGTCGGCAGTCATGGCCACCGAGCCTGCACTCCTCCCTGGGGTCCTCGAGGAGTAAGTCGCTTTGGTAGTCGGAAGTCGAGCCTACGCTTGGTATGTCCTATGGCTCCTTAAAGTTCCACCCGTCCGCGTGGAAGCCACCTCATAGGGACTGGGCCGGCGGCGTTCATCGTTGGAGTGGCGTCCACGTGGGTAGGCCTTCGTCACGCGTTGCTCATTCCCACGGCAGCCGTCCTCGTGGCCGGGGTCCTATGTCTTGTCGCCTGCCGATTTGTGGAAGCAGACACGCGTGCCCGAAAGCTTCGCGCGATGGGGGCAGCGCTTGGCGCTCTTGGCGCGCGTGCGCTATAAACGAGCCGTGCGCCGCGAGCACCCCAACGTGTTCCTGGTTGTTGCCCTTTCTGCTCTCGTCGGTTGCGCGGGGGCGCGCGTATCGCGCCCGACCTCGGCAATCGATGCCTATGTCTCGGCCTTGGAGGCCTCGGACTTTGCTCGTGCGTACGCGCTCATGTCCTCTTCGTACAAGCGGGACCATTCGCGTGAAGATTTCATTCGGATGATGAAGGAGAACCCCGCCGAGGTGCGCGAGTCCATCGCAAGGTTGCGTGCCGGTCGCCGTGAAACCGAAGTGACCGCGCGCCTCGTCTATGGCGAGCTGCGCGATGAGCTGCACTTGATTCACGAGGAAAGTGCATGGCGAATCACTGACGACCCACTGAGTTTCTACCGGCAGGACACGCCAGCACTCGCGCTCCGCTCGTTCTTGCGAGCCTTGTCCCTCAAGCGCTACGACGTGGTGCTCCGATTCATCCCCGATGAGTATCGGAAGCACATGACGGCGGAAGAGGTTCGCGTGGAATTCGAGGGAGAGCGCAAGGAAGAGAACGCGACGATGCTCCGGTTGCTCATGGCGAACTTGGAGAGTCCGATCGAGCAACAAGGAGACACCGCCCGCATGCCGTTTTCCGATCGCTACGAAGTGAAGTTCAAGCGTGAGAACGGCGAGTGGAAGATCGAAGATCTCTACTAGGGCCGCCATCCCACCAGGGCGTCCAGGCCGGGGCAACTCTCCCCACCATGGCCTACCGTCCCCACGCCTCGTGGACAGTCCACTCGCAAAAACTGCATAGCGCGCATTTCTCGTAAGCTTGCGTACTGTCCGCGAAAATCCAGGTACCCTGGGGGCTTGGCTGTTTTTCGTCACACTCCATGACAGGGAGTTCACGGTCTGCTTGCCGCCGTCCACCGGAGCCGATCGCGGGAGCGTAATTCCGGAATCATGATTTCAAAATGTTAGGGGAGAGGGCGAAGACAAGGACGCTTGGGCCTACCCCTTGCATCGCTATTGGTTCGGAGCCAACCCCGAGGTGCGACATGCTGGATGCCTGGATCATCGAGGAGATTCGGCGTCGTGAAGAAGCGCAACGGCAGAACGAGCGACGTCCTGCTGTGCTTGAGGTGCCACTCCATGAGCCCCCTCGTCCACCAAATGGAAACGAGCAGGGGCGTTCGGATGAGCAAGATACCCCCCGGGGGGTAGTGATCATCGATTTCTCGGTTTCGTAGTCGGTCCGGTTGTTTCCGCTTGGCCGCTCCCATGCCCCCGTGAGCGGCACGACAGCCTCCATTCCTTGTACGAATTCATCCCCACCGCTAGCCACGAACAAGAGGGAAGCGCCGGTGCGGGCTGCCAACGTGCTTTCCGCGATTCCGCTGCCTGCCGCGCGACTGCACGAGCCCGCGCTTGCTCGCACGATTTTCGCTCCCGTTCAAGGTGAGCGCACCTTTTCTTCGTTTCGCCACCGCCAAGGCGCTGACGGTGCCATTTTCTTAGCGCAGGGTTCTTGACACCATGCGGGTCATCCACCCCCTGGCGCACAGGTCCTCGCAGGTCGGTGATCGACGTAGATGGCTTCCGCGCGCCCACACGGTGCTCGTTGCGTCTTGGTGGAGACTGGTCGCCGTTAGATCCGTCGAGCGGCCGTGGGTGTCCTCGAGTGGCACGCAAAAGGTGCCGTAAAGAAAAGAGCAGCAGCCGGTCCGTCTTCGAGGAGGGGCGGTGATCCCTTGCGGCCCTTGCGAGCCGCCCAATAAACGCGTTCCAGGCGGAGAAACCGCCGTAGGAGCGAGGGGAGATGGAGCTTATGCGTAGAAACGCCTACCTGTCGTTGTTGGTTCTCGCTGGAGCGCTCACGGCGGTGTCGTGTGGGGACAGCAACGTGAGCAGCAACACCGACGCCTCTGCGAACATTCCCGCAGCAGACGCCGCGCGCCGGCCCGACAGCGCGGCGCTCGACGGTGCTCCTGCGGATGGCCGCTCCTGGGATGGCGGAGGAGAAGCGACCGATTCGGGACGCGCCTGCACGGCGAACGCAGGCTGTGATGACCGGGACCCGTGCAACGGGGCGGAGACGTGCAACGGCCGAACCGGGACATGCGAAGGGGGCGTTCCGCTTTCCTGCGACGACCGGAACGCGTGCACGACAGAGACCTGCATGCCCGGAACGGGGTGCGTATCGGTTCCAAGGCCGCTTTCCGAGTGCGACGACGGGAATCCTTGTACAGCTGATACCTGCGACGCCCAGGTCGGATGCGTGAACAAGCCACAGCCCTTGGGCACTCGATGCTCCGACGGAGACGCATGCAATGGCGTCGAGACCTGCGATAGCCAGGGCGCCTGCCAAGCAGGCACGGCGCCAAGCTGCGACGACAAAAACCCGTGCACCCGCGACTCCTGCGACCCTGTGAACGGCTGCCGCTCGGTCCCCGACGAGGCCTTGTCTTGCGACGACGGCAATGCCTGCAACGGTCGCGAGGCGTGCGACGTGAGCGGGCGTTGCCAGGCAGGCACGCCGCTTTCCTGCGACGACCTGAACCCGTGCACGGACGACACCTGCTCCGCGGCTTCGGGTTGTCGTTCCGTTCCAATATCTGGTCGCTCCTGCTCGGACGGCAATGCATGCAACGGCGAAGAGATCTGTGACACGGCGGGCGCTTGCAAGCCGGGCGCGTTTCCCTCGTGTGACGATGGGAATCCCTGCACCACCGACGGCTGTGACGCCGCCGCCGGGTGTACGCACGCGGCGAGGGTCGGCGAATCGTGTTCAGACGGGAACGCCTGCAACGGCGCCGAAACGTGCGACGCGAGCGGCCTTTGTGCCCAAGGCACCCCCCTGTCCTGCGACGACGGCCAGTCCTGCACCGCGGATCGCTGCGAGCCCCGCACGGGGTGCGTTCACTCGCCGCTTGCCGGGGCTCCGTGCTCCGACGGGAATGCCTGCAACGGCTTTGAGACATGTACATCCGGGGGGACGTGCGGCAGCGGGACACCGCTCGACTGCAATGACGGTATCGCCTGCACGCGGGACACCTGTGGGACCGAAGGCTGCTCGTACGTGCTTATCACGGAACCTCTGAACGGTGACGGCTGCTGTCCACAGGGTGCGAGCAGCCTGAACGACACTGACTGCTCGGCGGCGTGCGGAAACGGCGCAGTCGAGCCGACCGTTGGCGAGACCTGCGACAAGGCCATTCCAAAGGGCGAGCCTGGTGCCTGTCCGACGAGCTGCGACGACGGCAACCCATGCACCGCAGACTCGGTCATCGGAGAAGGAACGTGCCAGGCGGCGTGTGCCCACGTCGCGACCGAGGGGGCGAGCTGCGCCGATGGCAATGCTTGCAATGGAATCGAGGCCTGCACGGCATCCGGGACCTGCGTTGCGGGGACGCCTCTGGACTGTAGCGACGGGAATCCGTGCACCCAGGACAGCTGCTCGCCGGTGTCCGGGTGCCTTCACTCGGTGACTCCCGGTGCCTCTTGTTCCGACGGGAACGCGTGCAACGGCTTCGAGACCTGCAGCAGTAGTGGCACCTGCACGGCAGGCACGCCCTTAACCTGCAACGACGGCAACCCGTGCACGACCGATAGCTGCCTCGCACAGTCGGGCTGCTCGTTCACGCCGCGGCCCGCCGGCACCTCGTGCAGCGACGGCAACTTGTGCAACGGAACCGAGACCTGTGACGGAGGCGGGCTTTGCATGGCGGGGACAACGCCCACATGCAGCGATGGGAATCCCTGTACCAACGATAGCTGCTCGCCGCAGATCGGGTGTGTCTACCTGCCACAATCAGGAGCGTCTTGCTCGGACGGGAACGCATGCAACGGTCTTGAGACCTGCAACGCCCAGGGTACGTGCGTGCAGGGCACATCGCTGAACTGCAACGACGCCAATTCTTGCACGTCGGACACGTGCGATCCGGCGACGGGCTGTATCAGCGCGCCGCGAACTGGGGCCTCATGCTCCGACGGAAACGCGTGCAACGGTGCCGAGCTGTGCAGTTCACAAGGCTCGTGCCTGCCGGGGACGCCCCTCGATTGCGACGACCGCAACGCGTGCACGGCCGACGGGTGTAGCTCACAATCGGGTTGCACCAACATCCCGCTCGTGGGCACGCCGTGCCCCAACGGGAACCTGTGCGATGGGGACGAGACCTGCGACTCGACGGGGGCGTGCGTGTCGGGGGCGACCCTTTCGTGTGACGACTGGAACGACTGCACCCTCGACTCATGCTCGCCGACCACTGGATGCAGCCACACCATTCGCCCGGCCGGGACTTCTTGTTCCGACGGAAACGCGTGCAACGGCACCGAGTGGTGCGGTGCGAGTGGCAGCTGCCAGGCGGGCACGCCGATCACGTGCTCTGACGGAAACGCGTGCACGTCCGATCGCTGCGACCCGGCGACCGGCACTTGTTCGTACCCTCAACTCGACGGCGACGGCGACGGCCATTTCGCCGCGAGCTGTTCTGGGGACGACTGCAATGACTTCGACGCGACCACCTACCCAGGGGCGAGCGAGATCTGTGACAACGAGGACAATGATTGCGACGGCCAGATCGACGAGGGATTCAAGCACTACAATGATCCGTGCGTCGCCAATTCGGAGTGTTGCTCCGGCAAGTGCGTGAGCAGCCGTTGCGCCTTCGGCGGTGGCGAGCTGTGCCTGGCTGTCAATGAGCCCTGCACAGCTGGCGCCGAGTGCTGCACCGGGCGGTGCGAGCCCCAAATCGATGGCAAGAAGCGCTGCGTGAGCGCGCACGTGTGCGAGGCGGTCGGGGGTGCCTGCGACGAAGCGGCCGACTGCTGCTCTCTCTACTGCGATCCGTCCACGCTGACTTGCTCGTCGCAGGCTACGTGCGACCAGGTTGGGCTTTCGTGCACGACAAGCCTCGAGTGCTGCAGCGATAGCTGCTCCGGCGGCACCTGCCAGTCCCTGGGCGGTGCGTGCAGCACCCTGGGAGAGGCGTGTTCGTCGGCGGGCGGCTGCTGCTCTGGCGTCTGTCTCACTGGCCACTGCTCGTTCTTGACGGCATGCCGAGCCGACGGCGACATGTGCAACACGAACGCCGATTGCTGCAACGACTCGTGCGTGGGCGGGCGCTGCACGATCCTGGGAAGCTGCATCACCGTCGGGAACCCATGCAGCGGCTGGGGATCCTGCTGCTCCAACGCGTGCGTGGACAGTGGGCTCGGCACGGGGCGTTGCATGTACCTGTGCGGCTGTCGTCCAATGGGCGAGGCTTGCGACCAGAACGGCGACTGCTGCTCCGGCACCTGCGCCCCTGACTCGAGCGGCGTCCCCCGTTGCCAGAAGGCCGGCTCGTGCCTCGCAGACGGTGAGGTCTGCGGCGGGAGCGGCGCCTCGCAGAACTGCTGCTCGGGTGGAAAGAACGGCTGCAAGAACACCGTGTCTGGCGTGCCGCGGTGCGTCGGGAGCGTGGAAGCATGTCGGCCAGCCGGCGAGGCATGCGGTACCTGCGACCAATGCTGCTCCAAGATTTGCGTCCAAGACCAGGCGGGAACCTTCCGCTGCGCGAATGCCTGTATCCCCTTGGGGCAAGGCACCTGTTCGACGGACGCGGACTGCTGCGACGGCACGTGCCTCGAGGGGATTTGCCGGGAACCCGAGTCGTCTTGCAAGCCGCTCGGGGCCGCCTGTACCAGCAATGCGGACTGCTGTGACAGCTTCTGCATCGCCGGGACGTGCCAGCTAATCGGCGGCGGTTAGTCTCATTTTTCTCCTGGAACCCTTGCCGCGGCCTCCTTCCCCTCGCTATACCTTTCAAGTGGAGCGCGATCGTCCCCATGTCCCGCACCGTGTCCACGGGGTCCCAAGCCCCATGGTGGGCAGGGAGCGCGAGATCGAGACCCTGGCAGGCGTCCTCAAGAGGGCCATTGACTTCCGGGCTCCGCAGGTCGTCACGATAGTTGGCAACCAAGGGACTGGAAAGACCCGCCTGGCGTCGGAATGGCTGGCGAGCTTGTCGCCGCCGGTACGGGTGCTTCGGGGCCTGTGCGTGGCGAACGGCGCCCGCTACTCGGCCGTTGGCCGCCTCTTGCGCGATCGATTCGGCTTGGCCGAGGGGGACACTTCCGAGGAAGCGCGCTGGAAGTTTCGTGACGAGGTCCAGGCCGTCCTTGGGGATCGTCGGGTGGGCGAGGTGCTGCACTTCCTGGGCACCTTTCTGGATCTTCGCTTCCCAGACTCGCCTTTCTTGCGGGCGTTCGAAGATGCCCCGCGGCAGCACGATGAGATCGCGCGCGCGGTGCTCAGGCGTTTTCTCGAGCTGGACGCCCAGCGTACTCCCCTCGTATTGGCGATCGATGAGCTCGAGAAGGCATGCGACGACACCTTGGCGCTGCTCGAGGAGCTTGGTGAGCGTCTCGGCGGTTCTCCCGTCGTGCTCGTGCTCTGTGCGCGCCCCGAGCTCCTGGCCCGTCGCTCGGGCTGGGGGACAGGCACCGTCGATCACGTTCGCCTGGAGCTTCACAACTTGGAGGTGGCCGACGCGAAGGCCATGCTCTTAAACCTCCTCGCGCGCTGCGATGATGTCCCGGGAGAATTCATAGACGACGCGGCGGCCATGACCGGAGGGAACCCGTTCTTCATCGAGGAGCTCTACCGGGTTCTCGTGGCGTCGGGCACCATCGACACGAGCGGGGCGCGGTGGCGCGTGGACGCGAAGCGAGCGGCGGAGATCGAGCTGCCCATTAGCGTCGAGCAAGCCATCGAAGCGCGCGTGGCCGCCCTTCGTCCCCACGAGCTCGCGCTCTTGGAGAAAGGGGCGGTTTTCGGAAACGTGTTCTGGCTGGGCGCCATTACGTCGCTCACCCGCGGCGAGCGGTTGCGAGGGAGCGCCGGCTCGTCGTCGCCAGTGGCGCCACCTTCGGCTGCGCAATGGACGGAGGACCCGATCCCCGCGGAGCTCCTCGGGCACGTGGACGAGCTGGTATCGCGGGATTATCTCCTGCGGCTCCCACCCGAGGATTCGACGGTCCCAGGGGACCTCGAGATCGTGTTCAAGCACAACTTGGAGCGGGAGCTCATCTTCGGCCTCACTGACCCGGAGAAGCGGCGACGCACCCATCGCATGGCGGCGCAGTGGCTCAAGGCGCATGTCACCGATTGGTCAGAGGAGCAAGTCGAGTTCCTCGGGCAGCTGTACGAGGCCGGAGGAGAAATGGGCCAAGCGGCGCATTGTTTTATCGACGCCGGGAACCGAGCGAGGCTTCGGCACTCCAACGAGCAGGCCGTGCGCTTTTACAAGCGCGGGCTCGAGCTCCTCTCCGACGACGACGTTCTCCCTCGTATCGATGCGCTGCATAACCTTGGGGACGTGCTCGCGCTCGTGGGCAATTCCGACGAAGCCTTCGAGCGATTTGAGGAGATGCTCCGTCTCGCGTGGCTGGTTGACCATGCGTCCAAGGGTGGGGCAGCCCATGGTCGT
This sequence comes from Deltaproteobacteria bacterium, assembly GCA_016210055.1. GTDB lineage: Bacteria > Myxococcota_A > Polyangia > Haliangiales > SHYZ01 > JACQUZ01. The sequence continues at coordinate 16,996 of JACQUZ010000153.1, forward strand.
CTTGGACGCCTTTGTCGCCAGCGCGGGGATCTAGAGAGCGCGTTGGCTCACTTCCGGCAAGCCCACGAGCTTTTCGCGCGGGCACGAGATCGCCGGGGCCTGGCTGGTGTTTTCGACGACGTGGGACGAGTGTACTGGCTACGGGGCGAATACCCGCTTGCGCTCGAGCATCATCGTCGGGCTCTCGACGTGCGCAAGGAGCTCGGCGACAAGCGATCCATGGCGCTTTCCTTGGCCAACGTCGGGCGGGTGCTCAACGACTCTGGGCAGTTCACCGAGGCTGTCGAGCAGTTCCGCGCGGCGTTGGAGATACGCCGCGAGATTGGGGATCGCCCGGGGGAGGTCGAGTCCCTCTGCGACCTCGGAGGAGTCTACGGTGCTTCGGGCAACCTGGGGGTCGCACGGGAGATCTTCTCGGACGCCCTCGAGATCGCGAAGGAGATCGGCGACCGCCCAGGCCAGGCGCACGTGCTCCTTCGCCTCGGAGAGTCCGAGCTTCAGCTCTCGCGTGCCCGTGAAGCGGCGCAGAGCTTGGAGGAGGCCCAGTCGATTCTCGAGACGCTGGGGGACCGCATGGGTCAGGCGGAGTGCCTCCTGTCCATGGCCGAGGTCTGCCTCGTCCTCGGGCACGTGTCCCATGCGGAAGGGCACGCCCAGCGCGCCCTCGAGATCGCCAACGAGCTCGGGTTTCGATCGCTCATTGGGCGGGCCAGGCGGGTTTTGGGAGAGGTCGGCGCGGCCATGGAGAGCCCTGGCGCCGAGGACCACCTCCTCGCGGCCATCCAGGTGTTCCGCGAGCTCAACCATGACCTCGAGCTCTCCCGCGCCCTCCGGGCTTGCGCGTCCCTGCGCGAGCACCAGGGGCGCTCTCAGGAGGGGAAAGAGCTCTTGGCGCATGCGGACCGGATCCTCGGGCGCTTGCGGGGGGCCACCGCCTGACTTGGGAGATCGTGATGAAGGAGCAGGTGGCCAGCGAGGCCCAGGAGGTGTCCAGGCGGCTCAAGGCGGCCGGACACGAGGCATTCGTGGTAGGTGGGTGCGTTCGCGACATTCTCCTTGGTCGCGATGCCAAGGACTGGGACGTAGCGACGAGCGCTCGCCCCGAGGTCGTGCAGGGGCTTTTCCGACGCTGCATTCCCACGGGGATCGCCCATGGCACCGTCACGGTTCTGGTGGGCAAGACGCCCATCGAGGTGACGACCTTCCGCGGCGAGGCGGAGTACAGCGATGCGCGCCGACCGGATCGCGTGAACTTCGGCGTAACGCTCGAGGAAGATCTCGCGCGACGCGACTTCACCGTCAACGCCCTCGCCTATGATCCGATAGACGATCGCCTCGTCGATCCTTTCGGCGGTCGCGAGGACCTGGCGGCACGAAGGCTCCGCGCTGTCGGCGATCCGGCGATCCGGTTCCGCGAGGACGGCCTGCGCGTCATGCGCGCGGTGCGGTTCGTAGCTACCCTTGAGATGTCCCTCGACCGTTCCACTGAGGCAGCGATTCCTGGGGCGCTCGACTCCCTTCGCAAGGTCTCGGCGGAGCGGGTGCGCGACGAGCTGGTCAAGTTGCTCTCGGCACCAAGGCCGTCCTTGGGCCTTCGCGTGGCGCAGCGCACGGGTATCTTGGCAGTCATCTTGCCAGAGCTGGCCGAGGGGGTTGGCGTCGTGCAGAACCGCTTCCACGCGAGCGACGTGTGGGAGCACACCATGGCGACCGTAGACAACACGCCTGGGGACGCCATCCGTCGACTAGGGGCACTCCTGCACGACGTGGGCAAGCCGCGAACGGCAGCGCCCAAGGTCGATTCGCCGTCCGAGCAGACGTTTTTCCGCCACGAAGCGGTGGGCGCCGAAATGACGGACGCGATCATGCGCCGCCTCAAGTTCTCCAACAGGGAACGGGAACGGGTGACCGCCATGGTCGCGCATCACATGTTTTGGTACAGCCCGGAGTGGACGGATGCGACGGTGCGGAGGTTCGTCCGGCGCGTGGGGGTCGATCTCATCCCCGACCTGTTCGCGCTCCGCGAAGGCGATGTGCGGGGGCGTGGCCGCGGCGAGGATCCAGAGGTCGAGCTTTGCGAGCTCCGCGCCCGCGTGCACGCGGTCCTCGACGAGGACCAGGCGCTCTCGATTCAAGACCTTGCTCTCGATGGAGAGGACATCATGGCGGCCCTGGGCATTCCACCGGGCCGAAGGGTGGGCGAGATCTTAAGGGCCCTTCTCGAGAGGGTTCTCGAGGACCCGAGCCTGAATGAACGCGACCGGCTGCTCTCTCTGGCGGCGGAGATACACGCGGAGCGTGGGCAGCAGAGCGGGACATGACGGACAATCGTTTTGACCTCGTGAGCGCGCTCGTGGCTGGGTGCAGCGATGCACCTTGCTTCAAGACCGAGCCCGTTCCCGCGGAGGTGCTCGAGCAAATCATCGTTGCGGCGACGCGCCACTCATCGGAGCGCTTTCCCGAGCCCCCGTGGCGGTTCGTCATCGTCGTGGGCGAGGAACGCGAGCGGCTCATCGCTGGAGTGACCGAGGCGCTCGCCCGGCACTGGGGGCTGGGCACCGTGCGGCCGCGCGGGCTCGCATCCCAGTCGGTGCTGCGCGCTCCTGCCTTTATTCTCGTGTTCTCGCGGATTCCCGCGTCGGAGGGGCTCGAAGCGCTGGTGCACGTGGCGTCCGTCGCGCAAAACGTGGTGCTCCTGTGCGCGTCCCACGGGCTGGCGACGCATCGAACCCACGGATCTCAGCTGGTTCCCGAGGCAGTCCTCGAGCTTGTAGGCGACCACTTGGGCCCTGGCATCCGCGGCGGCGACCTGGTGGCGATGCTTGCGGTCGGATATCCCGAAGAGCCGGGCCCGGAGCCAGCGGCGGGTGCTCGTCCGGACTGGATTGGCTTGTCTTTCGCTCCGCAGGAGGAAAGAAACGAGGGGCTTCCCCCTCCACCGTCGACCCCCGCAGCGGTGCTAAGGTCTGCGGGCGATGAGCGGGTGCTCGTCGTGGACCCCTACCAATACAACAGGGACTTGTTCCACCGCGTCCTGTCGGCGGCTGGCTACGATGTCGAGGTCTTTTCGGAAGGGCGCACGCTCCTGGCTCGCTTGGCCGGAGGAGACCCTGCCAAGCTCTACATCGTTTCCGACAGCTTGCCCGACATGTCGGGATTTGAGCTGGTACGCTCGCTGCGGGGGAGGGCCGTGTCGGCTGCGCTCGTGGCGACGACGGCGAGGCGGGACTCGGCGTTTCGCATCGGCGGCTTGGCCGCGGGCGTGGACTATTACCTGCGCAAGCCCATCAACCCCATCGAGC
>JACQUZ010000145.1 GCA_016210055.1 Deltaproteobacteria bacterium
AGCTCGGAGGCGCCAAGATCTACCTCAAGCGCGAAGATCTCAACCACACGGGCGCGCACAAGATAAACAACTGCATCGGGCAGGGGCTCCTCGCCAGGCGCATGGGCAAGACCCGAATCATTGCCGAAACAGGGGCAGGGCAGCATGGCGTGGCTACGGCCACTGTGGCAGCGCTCCTTGGGTTCAAGTGCGAGATCTACATGGGCGCCGAGGATGTGGAACGCCAGGCGCTCAACGTATTTCGCATGCGGCTCCTCGGCGCCACGGTGCACTCGGTGGAAAAAGGGTCGCGAACCCTCAAGGACGCCATGAACGAGGCGCTCCGCGACTGGGTGACGAACGTCCGCACGACGCATTACCTGATTGGCTCGGTTGCTGGCCCCCATCCATACCCCACGCTCGTCCGCGAGCTCCAGGCCGTGATCGGCCGCGAGGCGAGAGAGCAGGTGCTCAAGGCCGAGGGGAGGCTCCCATCGGCCCTCGTGGCGTGCGTCGGCGGCGGGTCCAACGCGGCGGGCTTGTTCTCGGAGTTCGTGGGCGATACGGCGGTGGAGCTCTGGGGCGTGGAGGCGGCCGGAGAGGGCATTGCCACGGGGCGACACGCCGCCACGCTCTCCCTGGGTCGAGTCGGGGTGCTCCACGGCTCCAAGTCGTACGTGCTGTGCGATGACGATGGCCAGATCGCACAGGCGCACTCCATCAGCGCGGGCCTAGACTACCCCGGCGTGGGTCCCGAGCACGCGCACTGGAAGGATACGGGGCGCGCCCGCTATCTCTTCCGCACCGACGCCGAGGCGCTCGAGGGGTTCAAGCTCCTCGCGCGCACCGAGGGTATTCTTGTGGCCCTCGAGACCGCGCACGCCATTGCCGCGCTCCCCGAGCTCGCGGCCCGTTACGGCAAGGACGGAGTGATCGTCGCCTGCGTGTCGGGACGCGGGGACAAGGACATGAACACCATCGTGAATGCCCTCGGAGTCGTGCCATGAGCGAGAAGAGTCGGCTTGCCCGAGCCCTCGCCGGGGGGAACAAGCTCGTCGCGTACCTCACCTGCGGGGATCCTTCGATCGACACCACCGTCGACCTGGTCATTGCGCTGGCAAGGGCCGGGGCGAGCGCCGTGGAGCTCGGAATCCCGTTCTCGGATCCGTCGGCAGATGGGCCAGCGATTCAGCGCGCCATGGAGCGAGCGCTTGGCCGGGGGACTTCCCTTCGAAGCGTCCTCGATGTGACGAGGCGGGTAAGGCATGCGGGATGTGACGTCCCCATCGTGCTGTTTGGTTACTACAACCCCATCTTCGTCTACGGGGCCTCGCGCTTTGCCCGAGATGCGGCCGAAGCTGGGGCTGACGCTACCCTCGTCGTGGACCTGCCGGTCGACGAGATCCACGAGCTCCTCGGCCCAGCGCGAGCCGCTGGCCTCAAGGTCGTTCCGCTCCTTGCTCCCACGTCTACGCCGGCGCGCATCGCCCGCGTGGGATCCATCGGGGCGCCCTTCGTCTACTACGTGTCCGTCACCGGCATCACTGGGGCTGCGCTGGCCGCGCAGAGCGATGTGGAAAGGCGCGTGCAGGAGATTCGTGCCCAGGTCTCATGCCCCATCGCCGTCGGGTTTGGCATCGCGACCCCCGATGACGCGCGCGCCATCGGCCGCTTTGCCGATGCCGTGGTCGTGGGCTCGGCGATCGTGCGGGTCATCGAGGAGAACCCGGGGCGAGAGACCCTTTCGGTCACCGCCCTTGCGTCGAGCCTTTCCGAAGCGCTGGTAAAGGGGGTGTAGTCCCGCACGGCGCGAATCACATCCCCAGCCGCCGCCTGAGATCTCGCACGATTTCCTTGAGCTCCGCGTCCGCCATGACCTCGGTCTCCGCTTCGATCTGCTGGAGCACCTCTGGTGACGGCTGGGGGCGCAAGGGGGCACGAGGGCGCCTGCGCGCGTGGCGCCGGGCGAGCATGGCCACGACGTCGTCCGGGTCTTCGTCTGGACGACGTCCAAGGTGCAACCGGATTTCCTTGACGAGCGGAGGGTCGCCGCACCGCTGATTTACCTTCGCGGCCATCTCGGCGCGGAGGAACGAGAGCTCCTGAAGCCAAGTCGAGCTCACCACTCGGACATGTAGGACCCCTCCCTTCAGCCCGTCGGGCCATGCCCGGGTCGCCACGCGATCCCCGACGATCTCCCGCCAATTCAAGACGAGGCGCTGCTCCCGCACGGGCCCCGTGATCCCGTGGGCCTTGATCGTCTCGTCGATGAGGCTTGCCGCAGAGACGGCCTGGCGGCTTCGCTGTTTCCGGTCTCTGCCCCCCATGGTGGCCGAAGCTTACCTCCCTAAAGCCATGAGGGAAACCGCCGATCGGGCGGAGAGGTAGGAGATCGTACAGGTCACGGCCCATGGGCCGACGAGAGGCTCACATGCAAGAAAAGCTGGAAACAGCCAAGAAGCACACGATTCTCCTGGTCGACGACGAGGACAACGTTCGGTCGGCGCTCCGCCGCACGCTCCGTGGGGAAGGGTATGAAATCCTCGAAGCCTCCTCGGGAGAACAGGGCCTGGCAACGCTGCGTGCGCAGCCCGTTGACGTCGTGATCTCCGACCACGCCATGCCGAACATGACCGGGCTCGAGTTTCTTAGGGTGGCACGGCTGCTCCGTCCCGACACGCTCCGGATTATCCTCACGGGCCAGGCGGACTTGGAAATGGCGGTTCGGGCCATCAACGAGGATGCGATCTATCGCTTCCTGCTCAAGCCGTGGGACCAGCTCGATCTCCGAGTCATGCTGCGGCTCGCCATTCGGCACCTGGACTCGGAACGGCGCAACGCTCGCCTCCTGGAGCTCGTCCGCAAGCAGACCAAGCTCCTCGAAAAACTCGAGCGAGAGAACCCTCACCTCTTCGACGTGGAGCGGGACGACCGCGGAGCCATCATCGTCTCCGAGGAGGAACTTGCGATTCTCGGGGACACGATCGTGACCTAGACGTGCCGGACCGGTCCTACGCCAGCTTTAGTCTTCGAATCAGCTCACGAAGCCTTCGCGATCCCCCGGCATCCCTCGAGTGAAACTTGATCCCGCTGGCGCCGCCCGCGGTGTGATACGTCACCACGCCGCTGATGGCTAGCGGGCTCACCGCGCCAGGTGGGGTCACCTCGAGGATGACCTCTGTATCGACAGCGAGCTTCTCGGCGAGGAGGAGCGCTCCTCCGATGGAGATCTCGGACAGGCCCCCCGCACGAAAATCTGCGCTCTCGGGAGTGCGATAGCGGACCGGTATCTCGACTGGGAGTCGGGTGTGCCGCCGGCGCGGTGCTGGAGGCCTTTCCCCCTTCAAGGTTTGCAAGATGAAGTCCCGCTTGTCCGCTTCCTCGGGCGCGAACTCGATCGTCGCGCCGGCGCGAACCCGCAGGCGCGGCAAGGCTGGCCGCCACGAGCGGACGACGCCCCGCACCAGGATCTTGTTCGGTAGTGCTGGAATGACCAGCTCGCATACGACCTTGCTTCCCACCCGCAGGGGCGTCGTCGTGGGACAGAAGAGACCGCCGTACGCCAGCTCCTTCTGGTAGGCGCCGGCAAATTCCTGGTTCGTGCGAAAACGGACCTTCAGGATCTCCATCCGCTAATCCCCATGTGCTTGCTTAGCACGGCCTGGCTCGCCCGCGCCAATTTCCATATCGCTTCCGCTTCCCGGTTGTGCCGTGTAGATTGCTTTCAATGCAACACGAAGCACTCATTATTATTCCCACCTACAACGAGCGGGACAACGTGCCTGCCATCTCCCGCGCCATCCATGAGACCGTGCCGGACGTCCACGTGCTGTTCGTGGACGACAACTCGCCAGACGGAACTGGGCGCGTGGCCGACGAGCTGGCCGCCAAGGATCCGCGCATCCGTGTCCTGCACAGGTCCGGGAAGCTCGGCCTGGGGACCGCGTACTTGGCAGGTTTTCGTCACGGACTCCAAGCCGGCTACCCCTACTTGATCGAGATGGACGCCGACTTCTCGCACGACCCCAAGTACCTATCGGAGATGCTCAAGCGGGCGCGCGAGAGCTGCGACGTGGTCATCGGATCTCGGTACGTGGACGGCGGCGGCACCGAGAACTGGGGGCTCGGCCGGAAAATCATCAGCTTTGGCGGCGGGCTCTACGCCCGCACCATCTTGGGCATCGATATCCAGGACATGACCGCGGGCTTTATCTGTTACAGGCGGCATGTTCTCGAAACGCTCGACTTGGGAGCGATTCGCTCTGAAGGGTACGGATTTCAGATTGAGCTCAAGTACCGCGTGGTGAAGGCGGGTTTTCGCGTCGAGGAAATGCCCATCGTCTTCGTTGACAGGCGCGTGGGGCAGTCCAAGATGTCCAAGAAGATCTTCCTAGAAGCACTCACGATGGTCTGGAAAATCCGATTTAGCGCTTCCTGACCCGCTTCTCGGCGACGGTCTTCTGGGGCTTGCGAGAGCCACTGCCGCTGTGGGCGTCTCCATCGGCCAGGGCCGCTGTTGTTACCAGCGTCGCACCCTGGGACGTCGACGGCGGCACCGGATTCGCGGTCTCGGCGGAAGTTGTGCTGGGGGCAAAAGAGGCTTCGGCGGAACCCCTGCGGGTCGACGCCAATTGGGCCAGGCGGGCGTCGAGCTCGTCGAGACGGGACGCGAGTTGTGCGATTTCTTGCTTGGTGGGCAGGTCCAAGGCATTGCGCAGCCTTTCGCCGACCTGCTCAAGCTTCTGCTTGATGGAGTCGGGGAGGGCAAGCCACTTGGTCTGAATGGCCAGTGCGGTCCGGGTGTTCTTGGTGGCCAGCGCCCACTTGTCTAGGATGCGCTCGGCGAGCGCCCTATTGGTTGAAGGAGCACTTTCGGTTGCTACGGTCATGTTGAGCCTCCTGTGCGCTCGCGCGCTTTCTCGCAGCGAGAATAACGCGCCGCGTCAGCGTGTCAAGGAATGCTCGCAACAAATTTCATGGATCGATCTGCTTACTCATCTTCTCCCAGGTCGTCCTCGTCATCTTCCGAATCGTCGTCCAAGTCGTCGAGGTCGTCGTCCTCGTCGCCTCCTGGGACGTCTTCGTCGTCGAGCTCGCCGTCTTCGTCGAAGTCATCGTCCCCGAAGTCATCGTCTTCCAGATCGTCATCCTCTGGGCCTTCGCTGAGAAGTTCCGTTGGGGTCATGTCGGTCCTCTTACCTTGCGTCCGGGCAGCCTGGCAAGTACGTTTGCGTCGTGCCGATTCGCATCTACGTCGATGGTGGGCTGTTTGACGAGAAGACGGCGGTAATACCGGTCTTCGATCGCGGCTTCCTCTATGGTGACAGCGTCTACGAGGTCACTCGAACGGTCGGTGGGAAGCCGGTCGACTTGGAGCCGCATCTTTCGCGGCTCGAGCGGTCGGCGGAAGCGATCATGCTTCCGATCATGCCCAGGCCGGTGATCATGAACGCGCTTGCAGAGACCCTCTCTGCGGCGGGAAATCCCGACTCGTACATCCGGGTGATCGTCACGCGCGGTGCAGGGGAGCTGGGCTTGGACCCCGACCTGGCAGACAAGCCTCGGCTGATCATCGTCGTGAAGCCGCTCAAGCTTCCGCCGGGCGATCTCTACCGGGACGGTGCGAGCATCGCCATCGTGGGGGTTCGCCGCAATCTGCGACGAGCGGTGGATCCGGCGGTGAAATCGGGCAACTACCTCAACAACATCATGGCGTTCGCGGAGGCGAAGCGAGCCGGCGCTTACGAGTCCATCATGTGCAATGCGGAAGGGCTCGTCGTCGAGGGATCCACGTCGAACATCTTCGCCGTCAAGGATCGGGTGATCCGCACGCCAGCGCTCGAGGACGGGCTCCTCGACGGAATCACGCGCCGCCGAGTGCTCCAGATCGCGTGCGACGCGGGGTACGCTCTCGAGCAGGTGCACATGCGACCGGACGACCTACGCTTGGCAGACGAGCTCTTCCTTACCAGCTCCGTGCGGGGAGTCATGCCGGTGGTGCGAGTGGACGGCATGCCCGTGAAGGATGCCCGGCCAGGGACCGTGACGCGGGAGCTCATGGCCCTGTACGACCAATTCCTCGCGCGTGTCGCTGTCGGCACGCTATGATGACAGCGGATGTCCAAGCCAGATCCAAGGAAGCTCAAGGACGAGGCCGCTCTTGCGCTGGAGAAGGGGAAGTGGAAGGCCGCGCTCGATGGCTACCTAGCCCTCGCGCGGCTCGAGAGCAAGGACGGCATTTGGCCGCAGAAGGCCGGCGAGATGTACCGCAAGCTGGGAAAGCGGGACGAAGCCGTTGCTGCCTTTTCGCGTGCAGTCGAGGCCTATTCGATAAGTGGCTTTCTTCTCAAGGCAGTCGCTGTTTGCAAGCTCATCCTCGAGATTGAGCCTTCCCACACCGATGCCCAGGCCAAGATCGCGTCTCTTCACTCGGCCCGTGGGCTCCCTGCAGTCGCGGCGCCGGTTGCGCGGGTGGGGACTCTCCTTCCTGGCGCACAGGCGGCGACATCGGGAGAAAAGCAGGGAACGCCGGCCATGCCTCCACGTCCACCACAGGTTACGATGATCGGGACGCCAGCGCCGAGCGCCAGCACGAAAGGCTCGGCGCCTTCGCGACCCACACAGCCACAGGTGCAAGCGAAGCCGGCATCCGCCATTCCGAGTGGTGCCCAGGCGTCTCCGGCCAACCCGACGGTACCCAAAGCCAAGCTTGAGGCCAAAGTTGCTTCTTCACAGCCTAGCGCAAGTCCTCCGAGTGCTGGGCACCAAGCCGGATCCAAGACGCCGCCAGCACCAGTGAAAACCCTCATTGCCCCAGCGCCAGCTCCAAAGGTTCCGCTGCCGATCCCACCTCCGGCGCCTCCGCCCGAAGTGACGGGGCTCTTGGACCTCGGGATTCCGACGGGAACGGCCTCCCTACCCGACGCTGGAGTCATGGTCGATCCGGTGGATTCCGCGCAAGTGAACATCGCGGCGCTGGTTCGAGCAGAGGCCGAGGGCCGCGCCAAGGTACGGAGGGGGCAAAGCGGGGTAGCGCTCGACCAGCTGCCACTCGGTGCGATGGTGCCGGGTGCACGAAAGTCGTGCGAGCTTTCGGCGGTCGAAGGCTCGGTCTACGAGATCCCGCTGGACGAAGACGACATCGAAGTCGCTATTCCCGCTGATCAGGAAAAAGGGGTGTCGGAAGAAGCAGCGCGCGCCGCGCAGGCGCTGTTTCCCAGGACGCCGCTCTTCTCGTCCCTCACCGAGCGCCACCTGCGCATGTTGATCGATCGGGTGCGCCTCGTCACCCTTGATTCCGGCGAAATCCTGTTCCAACAAGAGGATCCAGGGGATGCGCTGTATGTCGTTGCAGAGGGCGAAGTGGCCGTTCTCGTCGGCGGGGAAGAGGAGACTGCGAGAGGGCACGCGTGCCGCGTCACTGACCTTGGGCTCGTCGAGGTGGCGCGCCTTGGCGAGGGAGCCTTTTTTGGCGAGATCGCGCTGCTCACGCAGCAGGAGCGGAACGCCACCATCCAGGCAACTCGGCCGACGAGCCTTCTCGAGATCGACCGCAGCGTGGTTGGTGATCTCATCGAGGACTCCCCAGGCGTGCTCAAGATCCTGCTCAGGTTTCTTCGCGACCGACTCCTCGACACCCTCGTCGACACGAACCGGCTGTTTGAGCCGTTCTCAGGGGAGGAGCGGAGGAGGCTGGCGGCGCGCTTCCTTTTCCTCGAGGTAGAAGCAGGTGCGCTTCTCGTCGACGAGGGGAAGCGAGCGCCCGGCTTGTTTATCCTCCTCTGCGGAAGGGCCACGGTCTCGATGGATGGTCAGCCCGTGGCTGATCTAGGCTCAGGCGACGTGTTCGGTGAGATGTCGATGCTCACCAAGGGTCCGGCCGCGGCGTCCATTCGCGCAGCGTCCAAGAGTTACTTGCTCGAGCTGCCTCGCGCCGACTTCTCCGAGATCATCATGACCCATCCGCAAGTGCTGGAGTATGTCAATACGCTGGCAGAGGAGCGCCGGCTGTATATCGAAGAAATGCTCAAAGGGAAGGCGACCTACAGGGAAGGTCGCCTGCGCATGGTGTGACGATGGTACTGCCTCGATGGGTCCCCCTTCTGGTGGGGTTACTCCTCTTTGCCTTTGGAATCTACCGGATTCGCCTGTTTGCGCGGGGAAAGAAGCAAGAACGCGAGCCAGGGGCACGGCCGCCACGGACTGGGATGGGCATCTACGGGCTGCGAGGCACGCACCTCGCCTTCGGCATCGCCTATATTCTCGCCGGGATCTTTCTCACCATGCACGCCTTTGGGTTACGGCTTTTCCCGAATCGCTAGAATCGCGCATCAGGCCCCGAAAAATGGCCGAGGCGGGACGGGCCCACCTCGGTCGTCAGTTCGCCTGGTTGTCGTTCAACCTGTCGGATTGGCCCAAGCGCACCAAAGTTTTGGGGAGGCGGCCAATGGCCTGCATCATCCCCCGGGCTTGTGCGAGGGCAATCCTTGCCGCCCACGACTCAAAGGCGGCTTGGATGCGCGTCCGGTGGCGTACTACTCATGCGAGCCCTCCATGGCTTCGAGCGGAAGCTTCCTGCGTTCGCGCGCGCAAGGTTGAACCTACGATGGCTCTCGCATGGGGTCAATCAGGAACGATTGGACAGGGTGCAGTCGGCCAGGATGCAAAAATCACACAGCCTAGGACCGCGAGGAGCCGTACCTACTGCAGGATCTTGATGAGCTCCACGTCGAAGACGAGCATGCCTTGTGGTGCGCCAGGGCGACCCTTGTAGGCGAGCTCTTCCGGAATCCACAAGCGACGCTGCTCCCCTTCGACCATGAGCTGCACACCCTCGGTCCAGCCCGGAATGACGCGGTCCAGCGGGAACTGCGCGGGCGAACCGCGGACGACAGAGCTATCGAACATCTTCCCGTCGGTCGTCCAGCCGGTGTAGTGCACCTCGACGAGATTCGTCGCCTTTGGCTTGACCTTCCCCTTGCCCTTTTTGAGGACCTTGCTCGCGAGCCCCGATGTGGTCTTCTGGGCATCCTTCGGCGGCGCGGCCACGTCCGGCGGCGCCGGGATGGGCTTGGGTCCCTTTTCGATGGAGATGAGCTCCACGTCAAAGACGAGCATGCCCTGCGGCGCGCCAGGGCGACCCTTGTAGGCGAGCTCTTCGGGAATCCAGAAGCGTCGCTTCTCGCCAGTGACCATTAGCTGGACGCCTTCGGTCCAACCGGGAATCACTCGGTCGAGCGGGAAGGTCGCTGGTCCGCCGTGGCTCACCGAGGCGTCAAACATCTTTCCGTCGGTCGTCCAGCCGGTGTAATGGACGGTGACCTTGTCGCTGGCTTCGGGGTGTTCCTTGCCGGTTCCGGGTTGGAGAACCTTTGAGGCAAGGCCGCTCTTGGTCTTCGCTGCGTCGGCGGGCGGCGCAGCCACATCAGGTGGCGCTGGGATGGCGTCCGGCGGGGTAGGGGCTGGCGGAGTCTCTTTCATTTTGTCGGCAGCCTCGGGTTTTGCAGCGGGCTCGGCCTTGGGGGCCGCGTTTGCCGCGGGCTTGGCGTTTTCCGGCGCCCGGGTGCAGGCGGCGGCGGTCATGGTGAGGATCACTGGAAGGAAGTGAATGCTTTTCATAGGTGCACGCTATGCGCCGTGAGGCGCGTTTATTGGACGGAGCAAGATAGCACGCGGTCGAAATGGAAAGCAGCAAATGCGTCCTTGGCCTGCTGGACGAGCATCTCGGGCGGGTCACCGCCGGGTCGCGGTCCCGGTGGCCGCGGGTTGGGGTTCTTGAACGCAATGTGCATCCGCACCCAGGACCGACCAGCCCAGTCATCATGCTTGGCATCCCGTTTCCAGAAGACTACGTCGGCTCCGTGCGCTTTGCCTGGGCATGGAGCCTGAGCGGCAAGGTCGCCTGGGACATGTCGCGCACCCGAGCCAGTGTTCACGTGTCTGCGCGCGCGGATCTCGTCGGTGAAGTGTCCGCCCATATCGTCGAGGACACGGGCTGCCTCCTTGGCCTCGTCTGCTGGGGTGGTGACGAGTGACGATATCGCGACTCCGTTCGAGTCCTCGGGCGGGAGTCCCACGCCCACGCGCACGTCGACTACGAGCGCAAGCGTGGTGGTTGGGTGGTGTGTGGCCTTGCCAGCGCAAGCCAGCAGCTCTCTGCGCTCGAGGGTGGTCGGGGCGGAGTCCATGTGCCTTATGGCAAGCCACCGGAGCCCGATGGTGAGAGCACGGCTCCTGCCTTCTGCACTCCGGTTGTTGATCCGTTCTGGTTTCTCGATTAGGCGCGAATCTCAAGGCCCACCATCCGCTTAAGGCCAAGACGATCTGCCGGCGCTGCTCGTCGCCGGCGTCGCGATCGCGGTCGTTGGCCTGCGATTCGCGGTCAAGCCGAATGGCCAGCGCGAGACCAAGCCGGAGGCCGCGGGGAACGAGCGTTCCCACACCATCCGTCATGACCCGCGCGGCGCTGCAGTGGGCGTGGGCCACCACGCTACTTACAAGGTCGACGACGAAAGTGCCGCCGAGCTGGTCGTTCTGTAAATGCGACCAAAAAAAAAAGGCGAGCCATCTAAAAAAAATGGCTCGCCTTGTTTCTTTCTGCCTTCAGAGGTGCCGCCCGGATTTGAACCGGGGATGGAGGTTTTGCAGACCTCAGCCTTACCGCTTGGCTACGGCACCAAAAATGTGGAGGCAGTATATGCGCACCCCTTCCGCAGTCAAGAATAAGGTGCGACGTGAGCCGTGGTGTAGGAGCGGAACCTAGGGTTCCAACGCGCACCGGTGAGTAGGCCTGCACCCGAGGGGATCTCTGGGCCACGGAGAGCGCGCACGATTCGCTGGGAGCGACCGGGCCGGCGCAAAGTCTTCGTGTCTCCCTTCGCTGGGATGGCGAACCGGACGCCAACGACCTGGCCATTTGATTGCTCGCCGCGCCCAGGCATGAACCAATCCCTAGCCCTGGCGGCGGTCCATCGCCGTGAACTGTAGCTTGCGACGTGTTCGACCGCGCAGTGGATTCGCCCGAAGGGCGTGACGGTGCAACTCTTTCGTGAAAAATACCGCTCGCACCAGGATTTCGCTGGCTCGGTGCTTGCTCAGAGCCGTGCCGTGCGGCTAGCCCAGCGTTGCGTGCTCGGTACGTTGCTCGTGGTCCTCGGTGGATGCACGATCGAGCGAGAACAGACCACGCCTGCCGGGAGCGTGCACCCGGTCGGATGGGTGGACGCCGAGAACGTCTCGTTCCACGGCAAGTGGCTACGAGACAACAAGCACCCCCTTGAGCGCTGTCGCGCCTGCCATGGCGACGACTACGAGGGCGGCGCGGTCTCCGTCGGCTGCAACGGAAGCAAGTGCCACGCACAGCCACAAGGGCAGCTCCAGGGCCCCGAGTCCTGCAGCACCTGCCATGGCGACGAGAAAGGCCCCTTGCCGGAGACGGGTGCCCACGCGAAACATGGGGCCTATTGCGACACCTGCCATGTCGTTCCAAAGAGCGCGAGGGACCAGGGTCACCTGGATGGTGACGCCTTAGCTGAGGTGCGCTTTTCCGGCCTTGCTCTTGTCGATGAGCAAGGTCCGTCTTGGGAGCGCAGCACGGGCGAGTGCTCGAATACCTACTGCCACGGCAAGACTTCTCCCAAGTGGCCATCACCAAGCCAGGGCCCGCTCGCCTGCGACAGCTGCCACGGCTCGCCGCCAGGTTCGCACGTGCAATGGGGGCGCGTGGCGCAGGCGGATCGATGCGGTGATTGTCACCCCGTGCCGCCGGGCGCGAGTCACCTGGACGGGAAGAAGAGCTTCACACCGGATCGCTGCGACGCCTGCCATGGCGGCGGTGGGGTGGCTGCGCCGCCTATGGCGCTCGATGGATCCGAGAGTCCGGAGAAACGGGGTGTCGGCGCCCACCGTCGTC
This sequence comes from Deltaproteobacteria bacterium, assembly GCA_016210055.1. Taxonomy (GTDB): domain Bacteria; phylum Myxococcota_A; class Polyangia; order Haliangiales; family SHYZ01; genus JACQUZ01. The sequence goes on from JACQUZ010000145.1 coordinate 11,891, forward strand.
ACGTCGATGCGACCTTGGCTGATAGGATGGGCGCACCCGTTTCGTGCGTCACCTGTCACCCCGTCCCCCTCGCGACCACTGACCCGGGCCACTTGGACCGCGAGGCGCCAGCCGACGTTCGGTTCCAGGATGGCGGCCGTTACGACCAGGCGACAGGAAGCTGCGTGGCTTGGTGCCACTTTGATCGGGACCCGGGGCCAAGTTGGACGGACACGTCCGGCGCGGCGAGGGCCTGCAATGCATGCCACGGGTTCCCCCCAGACAGGACGCGCAGGGGCACGTGGCACATCAACGCGGCGCCACAGGTGGAGACATGCCGGCAATGCCACGTATTCGAGCCCATGACCCACGTGAACGGGACAGTGGATTACCAGCCATGAGGTGCCTTGTCTCGCTGCTTGCGACATTACTTTTCGCCAATACGGCCGCTGCGGAGTCGTACCGCCTAAGGGCAGACGTCCTGTCGTCCGCGACGCCGCCTGCTGGTCTCGTCGTATTGCAAGGGGAGGAGGAACGCCGTCCCTGGCTCCGCGTGGAGGCGCTCGTCTGGGCGACCGGAAGGGAAGGCGAGGGGAATGGGGACGCGCTGGTGGCGAACGTGCGCCTGCGCGATCCCAAGGGCCGCGGCGAGCTCAGGCTCGGCCGCATGCTCGTGACCAGCACGGGCCGCCCCCTGCACGTCGACGGCGTTTCGGGCTGGACGCGGCTTCGCCGCTGGCAAACTGAGGTCGAAGCCTTCGCGGGCATGCCGGTCGTTCCCAAGCTAGGAGTCCAGTCATTCGACTGGGCTCTCGGTGCCCGTGTCGCCGAGCCCCTGGGTGGATTTGGGACAGCGGGCGTGTCCTACCTGCATCGTCGGACCGAGGGGCAGCTTTTCGACGAAGAGGTCGGGCTCGACTATGCCGTTTCCCCAAGGCCGTGGCTCGACATCTCCGCGCGCGGATCCTACGACGTCGTGACCCCGGGGGTCAGCGAGGCGAGCCTTTCGGCGGCCGCGCGTCGCGGCCGTGCCCGCGCTGAGCTGTTCGCGTACAGGCGATCGCCGTCGCGCATGCTTCCTGCGACCTCCCTTTTCTCGGCGCTCGGCGACGTGCCTTCCGATGCGATTGGGACCTCTCTTTTCTTGCGCGCCGCTCCGAGATTGGATCTTTCCGCAAAGGCGGCTTTTCGGACTGGCGGTGGACAATCGGGCGACGCTTCCCTCCGGTGCGTCTTGCGGCTCGACGACCGCGGCGACGGGGCGGTGTCCCTCGAGGTCCGGCGCCAGGAGGCGGGAAAGGACTCATTCACGGGAGCGCGGGCCACAGGTCGGTTGCCGCTCCCGTACAACCTCGTCGCATCGACGGAGCTCGAATTGGTCGTTCCCGACGATCTCCGCGGACGAGGCGCGGCTTGGCCGTGGGGGCTTGTGGCTCTTCGCGCGCGCCCGTTCCCCTTGTGGGAGGTCGCGGCCGCAGTGGAAGCGAGCGCTTCCCCAGAGAACGAGGCCCAGGTCAACGCCTTGGTGCGCGTCGCTAGGCGGTTCGAGCCATGAAACGACCTGTCGCCTGGGGTGCCGTCCTGCTCCTTAGCCTCGCCGCGTGTGCCTCGCTTCTAGGCATTCATCCGCGCGAGCGCCGCTCCTTTGAGCACCGTCCCCACGTGCTCAAGGGTGTCCAATGCTTGCGTTGCCATGAGGGGATCCCGTCGGCAGGCGACGAAGGCCCCTTGCACTTGCCAGGTACCGCCGAGTGCCTCGAGTGCCACGAGAAGCCCCATGACCAGAGAGAGTGCGGGTCGTGCCACGGCCTGCCCGAGAGGCGGGACGGGGCCGTCCTCGCGAGGAAGCACCTGCGCTTCTCGCACCAAAAGCACGTGGCGCGGTTCAAGGGGAACTGCATGCGCTGCCACGTGGACGTGGCCCGTGATGGCGAGCAGCTGCGCCCCAGGATGGCGACTTGCACGAGCTGTCACCCCCACGTCGCCCAGAACGACATTGGCGACTGCAATGCCTGCCACGTGGACCTGCCCTCCGAGGGGACCAAGCCCGCATCGCACATCGTGCACGGGCCGGACTTCGTGCGCGAGCATGGAACCCGTGCGAGCTCTCAAGGCACCTGCGCGAGCTGCCATGCCCAGAAATTCTGCGCGTCCTGCCACGGCGTGACCGTGCCGGCCCTCACGGAGAAGGTCATGTTCGATGAGACCAACAAGGTCGGCGTGCACCGCGCTGGCTTCCGCTCGAGGCACGCCGAAGAGGCGCGCGGTCAGCCAGGCTTGTGCACGACGTGCCACAGCGAGAACACGTGCACCAGCTGCCATGTCGAGAAAGGCGTCGCAGCGCCGCGCGAGGGAATTGGGAGCCCGCACCCCATTGGATGGGTAGGCCTGCAGGGTGAACCCAACGAGCATGGTCCTGCGTCGCGCCGCAACCCGCTCGAGTGCGCGACCTGTCATGGCGGGGCCGGTGAAATGCTCTGCGTCGGTTGCCATCGCGTCGGCGCCATGGGCGGGACCGTGCATCCGCCCGGCTGGACGAGCCGGCTTGGCGCCAAGACCGACATGCCCTGCCGCCTTTGCCACGAGGATGCCCCATGAAGCGGCTCCTGAGACTCTTCATTTTCGCGACCGCCGCGAGCGCGATAATCCTTGTGGTCGCCGGGGTCTTGGTCTTTCTATCCTTGCCCCCTGTGCACGCGAAACGCGAGCGCACCCCGCTGCCGACCTCGAACGGAGAGGCGTCGTGGCTCAAGGTGCTCCGCAGTGACGGGCACAAGGTCCACGTCTTTGGTCTCGAGCCAGTGGCATGCAAGAAGTGCCACGACCTCAAGGCCGGTACGTTCCAGGCTCCTTCGGAAAAGCAGTGCCTCGAATGCCATCCAGAGAACCCGGTCACCGTGCATGCTTCGCCCAAGGCCAAGGAGAAGTCGGACTGCGCGGACTGCCACTCTTTCGTCGTCGGTAATGCAGGCGAGTCGCCGTGGAGCTGCCAGCACTGCCACGAAAAGGAGCAGGGCGAAAAGGCGGCCATTGTTGTGCACGGCAAGGAGCAGTGCGGAAAGTGCCACCGGCCCCACGGAGAGCCTGCGCTCGCTCCACGGGATTGCGTGGAATGCCACAAGGACGAGGCGGCCCGTCATGGGCGGCGGACCCAGGCGGGCGCCAAGACATGCCTGGACTGCCACGATCCGCACGACAAGGCCGGACAGGCCGATGGTCGCTGCATGTCCTGTCACCAGGAAAAAACACCAACGGTGCCGGCCACCGCCGTGCAGCCAGGGAAGCACGAGAAGTGCACGGGCTGTCACAAGCCGCACCAGTTCACCGCCGCCGCGGCCAGGGATTGCCGGAGTTGCCATGATGATCGCCGCGTCGTCGGCGAGGAGAAGGTTGCAGAGCACCGCGCCTGCGACGGTTGCCACGAGCCGCATGCACCCCTTGCGGACATGCTCGGGAGCTGCGCCAAGTGTCACCAGAAGCTTGCCCCCAGCCACCCGCGCGATGAGAAACGCGGGACCTGCCTGGGGTGCCATGACGTGCATCCGAAAACCAACGTACCGACCGTGGCGGGCGTCCACGTCATTGGCGTCGCCGCGTGTAGCCGATGCCACGAGAAGGCGACGTCGGACACGGCATTCCACAACGCCGGCGTCCGCTGTAGCGAGTGCCATGCCCCGCACAAATTCAAGGACCCTCGAGAGTGCGGGGAATGCCACGAGAAGCACGCGGCGCGCACCGCCGCGATGCCCAGCGGGGGCCATCGCGACTGCACGAAATGCCACAAGGAGCCGCACAGACCGCTTGGCGGCGTGCCCACGTGCCGGGATTGCCACGAGGAGGTCGCGCACTCGGCACCAAAGGGACATGACGAGTGCACCAAGTGTCACACGCCACATGATCCCGCGCGCAGCAAGATGTCCGCCTGTGCGAATTGCCACAAGGACCGAGCGACCAAGCTGCACGGTGCTGTCGAAGGCGGCTGCTCCTCCTGCCACAAGCCGCACGGGCCACTGGCGGGCGCACCTCGTGCTTGCACGAGCTGCCACGAGCCGGGACGCCTGCCCTTGCTCCACGCGGTTAAGGACCACCGGAAGTGCGGGACCTGCCATGGGGCGCATGAGTCGCCAAAGCGAGACCGCGCCACGTGTGCCTCCTGCCACAAGGAACAGGCAAGGCACGAGCCCAATGCAGAGGCTTGCACCGGGTGTCACGCGTTCGGAGGTAAGCCATGAGCCTCGCACGCCTCGTGGTCGCCTGTGCTGCGTTGCTCGTCGGCTGCTCGGAGGCGCCGCCGCCCGAACAGCCAATTCCCTTTAACCATGAGATTCACGGGAAGAAGGCCAAGCTCACCTGCCTCGATTGCCACAGCGGCGCGACGGAGAGGGCGCGTGCCGGCTTCCCGAGCACGCAGTCGTGCCTCTTTTGCCACGTGAAGCCGCAGGGCGACAAGCCGACCAAGAACGAGCGACTTGTCCGCGACGTGGTCGCCAGGGAGGGGCAGATCCGCTGGGTCCAAGTCAACCGGAACCCGGGTCACGTGCACTTTTCCCACGCGATGCACGTGGTCGCCGGAAAGCTCGCGTGCGTCCAGTGTCATGGCGACGTGAGCAAGTGGAAGGAACCGCCTAAGAGCCCGAGTCCAGAGCTCTCCACGATGGAGGCTTGCATGGACTGCCACCGCCTAGAGGGGGCGTCCAACAACTGCCGGGTGTGCCACAAGTGAGGAGACGCATGGGTCGTGCGCAATCAGGCTCTGACGATGGCGCCAAGCGCGTAGAGGAAGATCGATCCTCGTCGGAAGGGATCTGCGGAGCTTCGCCCGACGTGGCTCGTCGTGAGGCGATCAAGAGCCTTGGCCTCCTTGGGGCTGGCGCCGTCGCCTTGCCGCTCGCCGGTTGCCAGGCGCTCCGCAAGCTGCCGTCGCAGGTACGAGAGGACGGCACCGGGTTGGCGTATCGCAAGCCATACGTGCCAGGTGCCGAGCGATTTGGCACGGGTGAGGAGGTCAAGATCCGCACCTCGTGTGGCCAGTGCCCTGCGGGCTGCGGGCTCGAGGTGCGCGTCGTCGAGGGCAGGGCAGTCGGCATTGCGGGGAACCCGACGCACCCCCTGAACCGAGGCACCGTCGGGCCGCGGGGCATCGCATCTCTCCAGGCGCTTTATGATGCCGACCGCATTGCCAAGCCGCTCAGGCGAAATGGGAACAAGCTTGTCCCCATCGAATGGAACGAGGCGATCGATCTTCTGACCAGCAAGCTCGCCGACCTCAGGAAGAGGGCGCCCCATAGGCTGCTTGTCATGTCGGGACGCGAGCGGGGCGTAATGCAGGACCTCCTCGCGCGCTTCTGCCGTGCTTATGGCACTCCGAACCTCGTCGACGGCAGGCCAGGTCGTAGCGCTACGCTCGCCCAAGCCACGCTGGCGACCCTGGGCAAGTTCGAAAGCCCGGCGGTGGATTGGTCTCGGGCACGCTACGTGCTGAGCCTCGAGGCCGGTCTCTCCGAAGACAGCTGCCAGGCCATCGCCTTCCATCGCGGTGCGGCGAGCCTGCGCCGTGACCACCCAGGCTTTCGGGCCAAGATGGTGCACGTCGGGCCGGTCTTCGACCTGGCCGCACACAACGCCGACGAGTGGATCCCGGCCGCGCCAGGATCGAGCCTCTCGTTGGCCCTGGCGATCTGCCACGTGCTCTTGCGCGAGCGGCTCCATGACAGCCAGTTCGTCAAGGAGCAGTGCTCCGGATTTGACGGCGCGGGATTTGGCACGTTCGTCGAGCCCTTTTCGCCCGAGAGCGTGTCCACGACGACAGGCGTGCCCGCGCGTACCATCGAACGCATCGCGCGCGAAATGGCAGCCGAGCGCCCGGCGGTGGCGATTATCGACGAGCGGAGCCTCGGGTACTCGAACGGCTGGGAGACGGCGCTCGCAGCGCTTGGTCTCAACGCGCTCTTGGGTGGGATTGGAAGGTCAGGCGGGCTGTGGCTGGCTCCGAGCGCACCACTCGCCGAGTGGGGGCCGGTCGAGCTCGACGAGACGGCGACGATCGGCCTCGCACGCCCGAGGCTCGACGGCGCGGGAGGCGCGGATTACCCCCTGGCTACTTCCATTCCCGAGCTCCTGCCGGCCGCGATGGCGGACAAGGACGCGGGTCCCGAAGCGGTGCTCGTGTACCAGGCAAACCCGGCGTGGGCGCGCCCCCAGCCGCGACGGTGGCGCGAGGCGCTCGCCAAGATTCCCTTCGTCGTGAGCTTCACGCCGTACCTCGACGAGACAGCAGAGGAGGTGGCGCATCTCGTCCTCCCGGATCACACGTTCCTCGAGCGATGGGAGGATGCTGGCGCGGCTCCTTCTCCTGGACGGGCCCTCGTGGGCGTCCGTAGACCGGTCGTCGACCCATTTCTCGACACCCGGGCGGCCGGCGACGTGATCCTCGACGTGGCTCGGAGGCTTGGCGGTGCGGTGGCACGTGCCTTCCCATGGGAGACGTTCCGCGATGCCCTTGACGCGCGCCTCGTCGGCCTGCACGCGGCCTCGCGAGGGAGCGTGACGGGCACAAGCGAGCGGGAGTTTTTGGTTCGGCTGTTCGACCAAGGTTTCTGGGAGGATTCCCTCGAGCCATCGGAGGCCGTCACCTTCCGCTTTTTCGCCGAGCATGCGGAACCTGAATGGCACGGGGACAAAAAGGCGTTTCCACTCCTGCTCCTGCCGTACCGGCCGGCCGGATACGCGGAAGGGAGCGGCGCCAACCAACCGTGGCTCCGCGAGCTGCGCAGCCGCCCGGGCGTTCCGTTCTGGAGCACGCCAGCGTCGATGCATCCCGACTCGGCCGGCGGGGCTCGCGACGGAGACCTGGTCACCCTTGCGAGCGCGCATGGCTCGATCACGGTGCCGGTGCGGCTGGATCCGCTGATGTGGCGCGGTTGCGTCGCTGTACCCATGGGAGGTGGCCACACGGCCCTCGGCAGGTGGGCGAAAGGGGTAGGCGCGAACGTGATGGAGCTCCTCGATCCCACCCCAGCGCCGCACACAGGAGCGCGCCTGACTTGCGGCACGCGCGTGCGGATCGCCCCCGCGAAGAAGGGGAGGGAGGCGTGATGATGACGCGAGCTCGCCAGATCGCGCGCCTGGCATGGGAGGCCGTTTCGCGGCTCTGGTCGCACAAGGACGCACCTTTGTCCCCCGAACGTCGGAAGGTCCTCGGACTCGGTGTCATCGGTGCCTCGCTCCTCACCCGCAACTCAAGCGCTGCGGCGTCTACGGAAGCCTCGCCCGTCGGCCGCCATAAGTGGGGCATGGTCATCGACCTGGATCGGTGTACCGGATGCGAGGGCTGCGTGGTGGCGTGCAGGGCCGAGAACAACGTGCCCACGTTCGATTCGGATCCAAAATACAAGGGCGCGCGTCTCGCGTGGATGAGCCTAGCCTGGCACGAGCCAGAGGAACCTGGTGCGCTTCCCGAGGCACTGCCACTCCCTTGCCAACACTGCGAGCGCCCACCCTGCACCAAGGTCTGCCCTGTCGGCGCCACCTACAAAGATCCGGAAGGGATCACCGCTCAGATCTGGGACCGCTGCATTGGTTGCCGCTACTGCATGGCCGCATGTCCATACAGCAGGCGGTCATTTAACTGGACTGAGCCGCGCTGGCCCGGAAGCCTCGTCCAGCTATTGAACCCTGACGTCGCGACGCGGCCCATGGGCGTGGTGGAGAAGTGCACGTTCTGCCACCATCGCATCCAGAAGGTGAAGGAGCGGGCGCGGATTGAGGGGCGCGCACCAACCGACGAGGAGCTCGTGCATCTTCCCGCATGCGCCCAAGCTTGCCCACCGCGCGCGATCTCTTTCGGTGATCTCGCCGACCCTGAGAGCACGGTCTCGAGGCTTTCGCAGAGCCCGCGGATGTTCCGGCTCCTCGACCATCTCGGGACCCGTCCGCAGGTCATGTACCTCAAGCGAGACAGGAGGTCGTGATGCAGTCCACGACGGAAGCGGTGCACGTAGAAGTCTCGACGCAAGCAGCGCACTTTCCCCGCCCACGGATCGCGTGGTTCTTGTTCACCGCGCTCGCCGTACTAGCCCTCGCCGCGGGCATCGCCTGCTACTTGCATGAGCATCACCACGGAGCGATTGTCACCGGCATGCGGACGCCTGGTTATGGTGGCGCTTCGTGGGGCCTATATATCGTCTTCGTTGTCTTCTTCATCGGCGTGAGCTTCGCTGGCATTACCGTCGCCGCAATGGCCCGCCTGTTCTCCATCGAGGTCCTCGCGCCTGTCACCCGCATCGCCGAGCTCATGACCCTCGTGGCCCTTCTCGCGGGCGCCGCTTGCGTCGTGGCGGACCTGGGCCGCCCACTCGATGGCCTGCTCAAGTTGCCGAGATACGCCAATCCGTCGTCTCCCTTCTTCGGGACCTTCACGCTCGTCATGGCTGGCTATCTCTTTTCCAGCCTGGTGTACTTCTTCCTGGCCGGCAGGAACGACGCTGCTCGACTTGCCGAGCCTGCGCGAGGGCCTCTCCGCTTGTTCTACAAGGGGTGGGCTTCCGGCTACCGTGATCTTCCTGTCCAGCGCGAGCGGCACCACCGAGTGAGCTTTTGGCTCGCACTCGGGATCTTGCCGCTGCTCATTACGGCACACTCGACGCTGGGGTTCGTGTTCGGCATTCAGAGCGGGCGCCCGGGGTGGTTCAGCGCGCTGCAGGCGCCCGCGTTTGTTGTGCTCGCCGGTGTCTCGGGCATCGGCATGCTTATCCTCGTGACGCTTGGGTTTCGCTGGCTGTTCCGGCTCCAAGTACCGGACGCGACGGTGCGCTGGCTGGGCAACTTCATGTGGATCCTCGCGTTCGTCTATCTTTACTTCATGATCGTGGAGGAGCTCACCGCTACATACGCGGCGCCCGCGGCAGAGCGAAGGATCGCCCACGAGATCGTCGGGGGTACCTTCGCGCCCCTCTTTTGGACGACCGCCGGAGGGCTCTTCCTCGCCTTCTTCATCCCATTCGTGCTGTTCGTCACCAAGCGCACGTCAATGGGCTGGGTCGCGCTCGCTGGGCTCCTGGCCAACGTTGGGGCGGTCGGAAAGCGATTGCTCATCGTCGTCCCATCACAGACGCACGGTGCGCTCATGCCGATCGAGACGGGAACGTACACGCCGACCTGGGTAGAGATAGGGGTTGTCCTGGGGCTCTTCGGCTTCATCTTCTTGGCCATGCTCGTATTCGGCCGCGTCTTTCCGCTGGTCCCGTCCGGCCATGGGCATGGGCATGGCACGCCTCTGCCGGACGAGTTCTGGCGACGGGCACTCACCGCCCTTGTCGTCCTGGCGGCCCTGGGGCTCGTCGTCATTGGGCTCTCCGACGCGTTTCGCGTTTTCAGCCACGGGGAGTATGACCCACGGATCCCATTCGCTCCGGTCATCTTCGCGAGCGGGGTCATGCTGCTCGTGAGCTCCGCAGCGGTGTATGAGCTTCTGCCGGACAAGCACCGGATCGACCCGAATCAACCTCATTGAGGCCGCACGCCGGCATGTTAGGCTGCATTCATGCCGCGCTGGCAGCGGACGTACATCGTGGCGTGCACGCTGGTCATTGCGTACTCGCTCGGCTACTTGATCGTCCCCTACGCTAGGATCCCGCACCTCTACTACTACCCGCATGAGCGTGTTTTTCGCCTTGGGGTGCGCGGTGTAGGGAGCTTGCCGTCAGGGTACGTGGGACTATGGCTTTGGGCTCTCATGTGTTCCCTCTTGGCCACCGCCGCCGTCGTACTGCTCCTGCGAATCCGCGAGAAACCCCTATCCGAGCGCGCACTTGGTCTGGGGTTGGCTTGGACAGTCACCTCATTCCTCCTCGCCGGGTGTTACACCACTTGGAACAATTGGCCGTAAATGAGCGGCTTGATTGCCCAGGGGGTACCGATTAGTATCAGTAGTTGCTCGTCGGCTATCGCCGACGGGCAGCAAGCTCTGAAAGCTCCGTCGGAGAGAGCAGGTGGTACCCAAGGTCTTGCCGCTTATCCCCAAAGGGGATTCCGTATCTCGCTTTGGCAAGTATCAGGTTCTCTCTAAACTTGCGCAGGGGGGGATGGCGGAGCTGTTCCTTGTCCGCGCCACGGGGATCGAGGGATTTGAGAAGGTCGTGGTCGTCAAGCGGATCCTTCCCCAGTATCTTGAGAACGACGAATTCACCGGCATGTTCCTCGACGAGGCGCGCCTCGCGGCCACCCTGCAGCACCCCAACATTGCCCAGGTCTATGACATCGGCTTCGATGGCGAAAGCTTCTTCTTCGCCATGGAATACGTCCACGGCAGGGACCTTCGGCAGGTCATCAAGGCGAGCCGACGCCAGTCGCGCGAGATCCCTTTGGAGCACGCCCTGCACGTGGTCCTGGGCACCTGCGCGGGTCTCCACCACGCGCACGAGAAGCTCGGGCCCGATGGGCGACCCCTGGGGATCGTGCATCGCGATGTCTCGCCGTCGAACGTGCTCTTGACCTTTGACGGGGGCGTCAAGGTGGTGGATTTCGGCATCGCCAAGGCCCGGCTCCGCCAGACCCACACCAAGGTTGGTACCCTCAAGGGCAAGATCGCATACATGTCCCCCGAGCAGGTGAAAGGGGATCCGGTAGACCGTCGGAGCGACGTGTTCGCGATCGGGATCATCCTCTATGAGCTCACGACCGGTACCAGGCTCTTTCACACCGACGACGAGATCTCGACCCTGCACAAGATCGCGACCCAGGACGCGCCGCCACCTTCCGCGCGCAAGCGCAACTATCCGCCTAGGCTCGAGGCCATCGTCATGAAGGCGCTCGACCGCGACGTGGACAAGCGCCACGCGACCGCCCAGGAACTGCAACTCGAGCTCGAACAAGTGGCTCGGGACGAGCGGCTCGCCATCTCGCCGGTGAGGGCCGCGCAGTTCCTCAAGGAGCTGTTCCCGGGAGAAGAGGCGCCGAGTGCCCAAGGAGGGCGGATCCCGAAAGGCAAGCTGCCGCAGGGCAACTTGATCGTGCCGTGCGAGCTGCCGTTGCGCGTGGACCGAACGCGCTCCTTCCCAGGCATGGATTCGATTGGAAAGGGGCTTGCTTCTCCGTCGGTCGCCACGGACTCTCCCACGAACCCGCTGGCCGCGCGCGGCATCAGGGAGACCATGCTCCAGCGCCTGGCGCAACTGGGCTCTGGCCCGAGGTGGGGCGCTTGGCTCCTCCTCGCAGGGGGCCTGGTCCTCGGGATTTGGGTCCTTGGCAAGTCGATCACCCCGAGTCCAGCGCCTGTGCCCCGAGTGGCGCCCAGGGCCGCACCCCCCGACTTGACGCTCACGCCCCCGCGAGTACCCAACCTGGCGAGCCTGGAGACCCCGATTTTGCCGCAAGTGCCCCCGCTCCGCGGCGAACAGGGCGAAGGCGCAACGCCCATCGCTCCAAGCGCGGTAGAGAAGCCGCGCGTCGAGAAGGCGAACATGTCTCCAAGTCTCCAGGCGAGCGCTCGTCCGGGCCACGAGGCGAAGCCCAAGAAGGTTGCCGCGCCTCGTGCGCAGGAGGAGCGCACGTTGGATGAGTGGGATCCAGACGCCCCCCTTCCGCCGAAGAGACGATAATGCGCCTGCTCCTACTAGTCATTATCCTCGCGGCAAGTCACTCCGAGGTCCACGCCGCCCCCAATCGAGGCGATGGGCGTGAGGAGGACAAGGCTACGAGCGCCGACGCGCACCTCGAGCGCGGCTTGGCGCGGTACGCGTCAAAGGATTACCAGTCGGCGATCGCCGAGTTCCAGGCGGGCTACAAGCTCGAGCCACGACCAGAATTCCTCTACGCGTGGGCGCAGGCCGAGAGGCTGAGTGGGGACTGTCCGAGCGCCATTGTCCTTTACGAGAGGTTTCTAGCGACCTCCCCGCCTGGCATGGAGGCCGAGGCAGCGTCGAAGAACCTGGCGCGTTGCCAGGAGGCGCTCAAGACTACTCCCAACATGCAGGGTGGGGAGAAGTCCACGGAGTCACTCGCGGAGGGCGGGGCGCCCGTGACCAAGCAGGCGGGCGAGCAGGCGAGGGGTGCACCCGAGACCGTGAGCACCAAGGCAGGCGCCGAGAAGCGCTCGTGGATTCGTGACCCCTTGGGCGGTGCTCTCATGGCCGGTGGCGTCGTCGGCCTTGCGGTCGGCGGCGGCTTCTTCTACCTGTCGGTTCGTGACGAGAGCGCATTGGCGAAAGCGGCGACGTACAAGGAGCACGATGAGCGGCTCGACCGGGCTCGGTCCCGGAGAACCATCGCGGGGGTTGGATTCGCCAGCGCGGCGGCACTCCTTGCCGCCGGTGTGATTCGCTATGCGCTCGTCCAGTCGGACCATGAAGGCGCACCACCTTTGGGGCTGGGTGTCAGCTCCGAGTCCTTGGGCATCGTGGTCATCGGGCGGTTTTGATGAAGTGGGTTGCCATCGTTTCTCTTGCCTGTGGCTGCGTGGGTCCCAGCGCCTTCCCGTGCCAAGCGAGCGACCAGTGCGTCGGCCCGGGAGGTCAGGGGTTTTGCGAGCCTTTGGGTTACTGTAGTTTTCCCGACCCCACGTGCGGATCAGGGCGTCGATTTGGCGAGCACGTAACGACCGATCGCGCACTTAGGTGCACCGACCTTTTCTCCGGAGACGGTGGTGGCAGAGACGGTGCCCCGGCGTGCAAGCCGCTCGTGGGGATGGAAGAGATCGCGGCGGGGCGCGAGCACGCCTGCGCCCGCGCCGGGGGGAACGTCTGGTGCTGGGGACGAAACAACCTGGGGCAGGTCGGGGATGGAACCTCTGGCAATATCCGCACGCGCCCGACGCAAGTGGCAGGCCTCGAGGGCGCCACCCAGCTTGCGCTCGGCCTTGGTCACAGCTGTGCCCGAACTGCTGACGGCAAGGTGAGCTGCTTTGGCGACAACGGGCAGGGGCAGCTCGGCAATGGCACCGTGGGTGGAAGCGTGAGCTGGGTGGGGGAGGTCACGTCCCTCTCGGGCATTGACGTCATCCGTGCCGGGGAACGGCATGTGTTGGCCCTGCGGTCTGACGGCGCCGTGCTCAGCTGGGGGGCCAACGCGTACGGACAAGGTGGGTTCGATCCAGAGGGCAATGCCGGGACGCCTTCCTTGGTGGCTATCTCGTCGGTCGTCGAGATCTCTGCCGGAAATCGGCACTCGTGCGCGATGACCAGGGGCGGGACCTCGCCGGCCGAGGCCTGGTGCTGGGGAAACAACCACGTGGGGGAGCTGGGCATCGGCTCGATCGAGGACAAGAACTACTTTGGCCCGATGCACGTGGTGAGCTTGCCGAACATCTCGTTCATCGCGTCGGGTCACGAGACGAGCTGCGCGATCACCGCGGGGACAGAAGTCTACTGCTGGGGGCGCAACGACAAGGGTCAGCTGGGGTTTGGCCCGTCGGGGAACAACCAGCCCACGCCGGCGAAGGTGCTCGTCCTCAAGGATGCGTTCGGCATCTCCCTCGGGGACAAGCACACCTGCGCTTGGAAGGTGGATGGTTCCCTTTGGTGCTGGGGGGACAACGAGCAATCCCAGTTCGGCCAGAAGACCACGAGCGCGATGGAACCGGTCCCAGCGCGCCTGGACCTGCCTTTTGGCACGAAGCAGCTCGCCATCGGTGGGGCGTTTTCGTGCGCGCTGACCTTGGAAGGCGCGGTGTACTGCTTTGGCGACAACAGCTACGGGCAGCTGGGCAACGGCGCCTCGGGCACGCAGCGCGCGCTCGCGCCGATGGCGACGTGTGCACCTTAGGTCCTCAGTGCCGCGGCCGTTTCCCATGGCAGCGCACGCAGTCGTGACCGGTCACCTTGAACGCGACCGCCCCATTGTGGCAGGCGGTGCACGCGTTCTTTGGCGGGGGGCGCATGCCCGAGAGTGCGTTGGCTGCGCTGGCCCCAACATGGCAGCCTTCGCAGGGGAGCGGGTCCCCAGACGGGCCAGACGGGGAAGAAAAGTGGTGTCGCGCGTGGGAGAAGCGATCGGCGACAGACCAGGGCGAACGGGCCCGCGCTTCATCGCGTGCCGGGTAGAGCCCCATCACGTGGCAGGCGTCGCATGAAAGAAGCCGTGGCTCGGGCCCCTGCGACGCGGCGTGACACGGCGGCGTGCCCCCTTCGTGAGTGGAGCAGGACGCATGCCCCTTGCCCAAGCGCATCTCCGGGCCCCCCGTGATGCCGACGTGGCACGCTTCGCACCAAGGGGAAATCGGGGCGTGCCGGGCATGAGAAAACTCGACTCCGAACTCGGTCACCGGACGTCTCGGCGCGTCGGCCTTGAGGGCGCGGAACGGCTCGGTTCCCACGTGGCAGGTGCCGCACGTGCGAGGCGTGGCCGAGCGAAAATCGTCTGCGTGGCAGTCCGCACTTGCACAAGGGAAGTGCCGTGCCGAAGGCGGAGTGGGCGCGCCTGTCGTGTCTAGGCCATGACAGTCCGAGCACGACGAGGGTGCCCCGCGCGCGGCGTGTGCCCTGTGCTCGTAGGGCGCGTTGGCGAGAAGCGCGGGGAGGGCCGCGCGTTCCCCCTTGGCGTGGCAAAGACGGCAACTCGGCGCATGGGTGGAGAAGGCCGACTTGCCGTCGTGGCACGACTCGCAGGCACGCATGGGTGGAGCCGGAATGGCTTCTTCAGAGGCGTGGTTCACGTTCTCGTGACAGAGGAGACACCTCTCACCACCCTTGGTCCGTTGCGTTGACAGGTGGGAGGCATGGGAGAACAGCGACGTGACGGGGAAGAGGGAACGGACCACGTGCGGCGAGACCGGGCGCCCGGCGATGGCGACGTGGCACCCCTCACACTTGGACATGGTCACTTTCGCGCCTCCTCTGGGGATCGCCGAGTGACAACCTGCACAGCGACCATGGGGCTTGCGCTCGTGCCGGGAAATGCCTGGGGCGGCGTGGCATTCCTCACATCCGGCACGCCCACCGGCACGACTTGAGGCCGCATGGCGGTCGTGGGCGAACAGGATTCCAAAGTCGCGCCCCATGTCGTACGGGGGGTAATACGGCCTTCGAGACAACTGGGTGGGGCTGGCCGCGAGGTGGCATGAATGGCAAATGGGACCTAGCGGGCCGAGCCCACGTGGCGGCGCGCCGTGGCATTCCGGCGTGAAACAGGCGGAGTGGCCTGGGCGGACCGGACGTTGGCTCCGGTCCAGGCCGTGGCAGAAGGCGCAAGGGGGTGGTTCATTGGCTGCGGCCACGACTTTCCCTTCGTGGATGCCGTGATCAAACCCAAGGGGTTCCCCCGCGACGGACATCGCGGGTCGCGCGAGAGCAAAGCACGCGGCCAAGGACAAGACAAAGGCGGCGCGGCGACCCCTGATCATCAGAACGAAGCCTCCGCCACGATGCGCAAGGTCTGCAGGCCGGAAAGCTCGGGGGCTAGGTCTTCGATCTCCCCGGTCACGTCGTATTCGACCACGGTCCGGATCGCTCGCCCAACCCACCCCTCCAGGCGAAAGCGCCCTCCCAGCCTGAGATGGTCCCCCATGCGCAAGGTGGGTGCCCCTGGCGGTAGCCGGGGGATGTGCTCGGCGTAATGCCGCAGGTACACCTGCCCTCCTGCAGCGAAGCGCTTGGGCCCAAGGGAATGGCGCACCTCGGCCAGAACCTGGGCCTGCCCTTTCTCGCCCCAGGCTGCGGTGGGCGCGAGCGTCGCGGCCGCGATCACTTCGGGTCGGTAGAAACGCCTGAGCTCTGCCTCGACCCCCGCCGAAAGGCCACCGCGGAACCGGGCGCTCACGCCACCTGTGACCTCGACGCTGCTCGGCCAAAATGCGGATCCATCGGGATCCCCATGCGCGTACGTGGCTCCGGCCCCCACGAGCACGTCCCAGTTGCCAAAGAGCACCGTGCCGGCACGCGAAACAACGCGCAGGTGGGGCACCACGGGACCCAGGTACAGGCGGAGGCGTGGCGTCTCGTCGCCCGCCTGCGGCCGCGTGAGAAACAGGTCGTACATCCAGTCGTGCGATCGCCGCTCCTCCAGCTCGGCGCTAAGGAGCGCCTTTTCCCCAACCCGGGCCCGAGCCCCCAAGTGGAATCGGGCGAGATCTCCGTCCATGAACCGAGCGGTGGCCGTGACAGACGTCGTCCTGCTGGGCCAAGCACTAAGGACGGCTTGGCGGTGGGCGTGTGGGCCCACGCTCAAGAGGTCCAAAGAAGCGCCGAGAGGCAAGCGCACGAGGGAATGCAATCGCAAGGCAATCGAAGCGCCCGTGACTTTCATGGCCGCGGCGGAAAGGGGCTGAAAGCCATCCGAACCACGGCCGTACGTGCTGACGCGGTCCCCGGCGATGAGAACCACGTCTACCGGCTTCGTCTCGTACGCGGCCAAGAGGCCGTCAAAGTGGAGCAGCCCGAGACCATGACGGAATTGGCGTCCGGAACGAAGGCGAAGGGGGCTCAGCCAACGCGGCCCGAGGTCGCGAATCTCCCAGTAAGCCGAGCGGAGGAGAAACGTGCTCTCGCTCGCAGCGGCGTCGAACACGGATGGAATGCTCGATGCCCTTGGGGTCCCATTCTGCACGAACATGTTTCCTGCCAGGTAAGTGGCGAGGGATGGGGTGAGGATCCCCTGGGTCCCCGCCACGAGGTCACCCGTCGTGTAGAGCCTGGTCTCGCGGAGCTCCGGGGCCGGCGCGGTGCCCGAGGGCCGGCGGATATCGCCCTGGTCGATGCCGTAGCCGAGTTGCACGCGAAGGATGGTGCGGTGTTCCAGGTCACGCAGATCTTGGGGGAGGGGGGCGTAGCGCACCTCGTTCGGATGGCGAGGAGGTTCCGTTCTCGGAGCAGGCGGCTGCGCGGCGTACTCCGCACGCATGGCCAGAGTGGCCTTTTCGGGGATCCGTCGCACGCGAAGGTCCAGGGCGTGCGCAAGGGACGTGCCCGGAACCGCGGACGAGAGAACGGCCATCCACACCACGAGCGACTTCATTCGTGGCACCCCGAACGAGAACAGTCGTGGAGCGGTGCGTGACACGCGAGGCATGCCCGCGTGTCACGCCGAGCGAGGGGCGCGTGGCCGGGCTCAGCCATGCCGCTTCTCTCGGCAAAGCCCTTAAGGGGGAAGTGCGACCTCGGCGGGCGCGCGTGGCAGGTGACGCAGAATTCCCCGTCGTGGCAGGTCGCGCAGCGCTCGGTATTCGTGAGGGCAGACGGCCCGTGGTCGTACTCGCGAAAGGTGGCCACGTGATCCTGTGGTCGGCTCACCCGATGGCAGTCCGAGCAGGATTCCTGGTTCGATCCCGACATCGCGGAATGGCAGCGCGCACAGCGCTGGGCGAGCGACCGCGCGAAAGCCGCGTGGTCAAGGCGAAAGGCGAGGGTGTGGTCGTCAGGTCTTTCGCGCGGTGGCAGGTGCGACCGGGGCGCGACGAACGAGGAGAGCCCAGCGCGCTCGTGGCTGTGGCAGATCTCGCACCGGGACATCCTCACCGCAAGGGGTGCCCGGTTTTCGTCTTCATGGCAATCAACACAGGTAGCGGTGGTGGGCGTGGCGCTCTCGACCGTGCTCGCCTGGGACGCGATGGTGCGATGGCAGGTCACGCACGGGATGTCCTTTCCGCGTGCGTCGACTTGGTGGCGCTCGTGTGCAAAGCCGAGGTCCCCGCGGATGAGCTTTCGCGCGCGCGCAGGGTCCTCGCTGCGGCGCACGTGGCAGCGGCCGCATTCCTCCATTTGAGGCCGAACGGACGGACGCCCACCATGGCACCGGCGACACGCCTCGTGCCCCGGCAGCGGGGAACCTTCCTCCTCGATGACACGGGGATGGCAATCGCCGCAGCTCACGTGGAAGCCCAGCCGGGCATCAAGGAGGTCCTTGGATAGGTGCACGGCATGGGAGAACTCGGAAGCAAGGGCCCTCGGGCCCGCTCGGGGCGGATAGGGCGCAGGAGTCGTACCTTCGGCATGAGAGGTCACGATCTGCCCGTGGCAGAGGGTGCACATGCGGCCCGGCAGGGCAAAAAAGGCCTGGGCATGGCAGCCCGATTCATCGCACGGGGCATGCTGGGCGGCCCCCGGTCGAACTAGGCCGCCCGCGGGCGAGGACGCGTGGCAACGCGCGCACGGGATCTGCCGGTGGTGCTCGCTTTCGTGTGGAAATCGGTACGGGCTTGCGTGGGCCTTGGCCTGCTCTTGCGAGGGCTTCCGACCTGCGCAGCCAGGCCCGAGCGCCATGATGAAAAGCCACGCAGCTAGGTTCAAGAGGGGCGCCGATCGATGCATTCAGGCGCCCGTAGGTTACCTCGTAGGCGGCCCGTTTTGCAGAAAGTACTGCGCCATGTCGTACTCGAAGAAGCCGAGCATGTCGGTGGCGATCACCCTGCGGAGGAACTCGGTGGCCTCGCGCTTCTGCTTGCGCGCGAAGCACTGCATGGCCTCGTAGAAATAGGCCTCCGCGCGTCTTCCTCTAGTATCGGCAACCTTGAGGAGCTCCTCGAGAGTCGTCTTTCCCAGCGCATGCCGAGCGAGATGCTCGTACCAGCGGTTGCCCGTGCGCTCGGCGAGATAGTCCATGGCCAGCTTGTCCGGCTCCATTTCGCGGGCCCGGGCAAAGCCTACGATCCACAGGGTGGTGTATGCCTTGAAATACTCATCGACCTCGCTCCTCCCCAAGGCGCGGTGGTACGCGTCGAGCGCCGAGGGGAACTCCCCGCGGAGAAGGAGAAACGCAATGGCGTCGGCATAGACGCCGGCCTGCTCCGGGTCGGCGTCCACGGATTGCTCGAATGCATGCCGCGCATCGCCAGTGCGTCCGAGGTGGAAGAGCAGGCGCGCCTTTTCGCCCGCGGCGTGCGCCCTCGCCGAGGGTGAGAGCGACGTGAGGAGCAGTGGCTCCCACTCGGCCAGGGCTTTTTCCCAGCGAGCCGTGGCCCCGTCCTTCTTGCCCATGGATGACAGCGCTTCACCTGCCAATCGCCCGAGCCTCGCCCGGTCGTACTGCCATTCGAGGGACTCCTCGCGTGGGATGGCGATGGCCGCGTCGAGGAAGGACAGCGCCCGGGCGAAGTCCCTGCGCTTCTGCGAGATGACCGCCAGCTGCTCGAGGGCATCGGCGTGGGGACCCGTGGCGCTCGCCTTCTGGAACAGGCCCGCCGCGGCTTCGACGTAACCGGCGTTTACGAGACCTCTTCCCAGCGTGACCTGCGCGTCAGAAAGTGGTGGCTCGAGACGCTTTCCAGGCCAGCGCTTGCGCGCTTCGTCATGGAAGGCCGAAATTCGGGCGACCTCCTTGCGGGCCGCGTCGATGCGTTCGGCCGAAACCAGGTCGATGAGCCTCAGGTGATAGAGCTTCATCAGGTAGCCGGCAATCTCATGGTCACCTGGGGCGAGGCGGCGCGCGTTCTCGATCCACTGGATGGCCATCGGGAGGTCCCTAAGCTTGTACGAAGCCTCGCCGACACAGGCTGCGAGCTCGATCGACGAGGGAACATGCCTTGCCCCCACCTCACAGACCTTGCGAGCGGCAACCAGGCTGGCCCTCGCTGCCCCAAAGTCGCCGTCGTCCTGGGGCAGGAAGACGGCCGCCAGGGCGAGCCATGACTTGGCGGTCGCGCTCGTACCGAGGGCTTCCGTGAGACGCCTGCGCAGCTCCTCTTCGTCGCCGACCTGTCCGGCGAGACCAGAGACAATGGGAAGCGCGGCGGGAAGACGATCGGCCAAGACGTGGGCGCGCACCAGGTTCCAGGTGGGGCGCAGGATGCCTCCTTCGTGGACTCCAAGGAGACGTAGCCTGGCTTCGCCCTGCTCGAGCGCCTTCCGCAGCGCATCGTGCCTCGCGAGGTAATGAGCCACGAGTGTCTCGGTCACCCAGGGAGACGGGAAATGAAGAATCACTTTCTCGAAGACGGCGATGGGCCGCGAGTGCTGCGCTCCTTCTCCTTTTTCGGCAACGGCGAGGTCGTCGAGGTAGCTGGCGATCTCCTCGTAGCGCTTCTTGTGGGCCTCGGCCTGGTCCGGATTGACGGCGATGAGGGCGGCGAGCGCCGTGATCGTCTCAAGCCCGGCCCCCGTCTGGGAAAACTGCCGATAGATGAGATCCGCGGTGCGCCCAAGGAGGGCGAGTTCTGGGGACACGGGGGTTTTCCAAAGCTCCCGGGGATCCCACAGGGCGAGCGCCTGCTCAAAGACAGCAAATGCCTCCTTGGGCCTCTTGTCGCCAAGCTCGAGGATGATTCGCTCATGGGCGACCAAGAGCTCGCGCCGACGGGTGGCGCGCGTCGGGTCACCGAGATCAAGGGTCGCAAAGAGCGCGTGAGCCCTCGCGAGGTCTTCCGGGTCGGCCAGGTCGAGCGGCGGGTCCTTCCTCGGCGGCAGGCCTGTGAGCACGTCGGAGAAAGACACCGAGCCAGGTTTTTGCGGGTGCCCACAGGCAAGAACCCCCCAGGCGACGAGCGCGGTGAGGAGGGGGGAAATGAGTCGCATGCCAAAAGCATAGCAGGCGCGGGAATAGGCGTCGCGGCTCGGGCGTGTCACCCAAAGGACAAGTTATGATAGGTAGGCTTTGCCATGACCGCCCAATCGACTCCCTCCCTGCCCCCAATCGTTGTGCAAAAATACGGCGGCTCGTCGGTGGCGAGCGTCGACAAGCTGCGCCACGTGGCAAAACGCGTGGTGGGCACCGCTTTGATGGGCAAGCGGGTGTGCGTGGTGGTGTCGGCCATGGGAGACACGACTGACGAGCTCCTTGCGCTGGCCAAGAAAGTTTCGGCTGCTCCTACGCGCCGGGAGCTCGACATGCTCCTCTCCTGCGGAGAACGGATCTCGATGGCGCTCCTTTCCATGGCGATCGCCGAGCTCGGGCACGAGGCGATTTCGTTCACCGGTTCCCAGTCGGGGATCATGACGAACGATCGTCATTCCGGCGCGCGAATCATCGAAGTACGGCCCGTGCGCATCCAAGATGAGCTCGACCGCGGGAAAATCGTGATCGTGGCGGGCTTCCAGGGCGTTTCGTACAAGAGGGAGATCACCACCTTGGGGCGAGGCGGCTCCGACACCACTGCGGTGGCCCTGGCTGCGGCTCTCGGGGCCGAGTACTGCGAAATCTGCTCCGACGTCGATGGCGTGTACAGCGGCGACCCCCGGGTCGTTGCGGCACCCAGGCTCCTTCGCGACGTCTCGTACGACGAAATGCAAGAGCTCGCCGAGCACGGCGCCAAGGTCCTCAATGCCCAGGCCGTGGAGCTGGCCCGGCAGGCAAAGATCGCGATCTACGCCCGGGGCACGGAAAAGGCGCCAGGCGCAGGCGGTGGAACGAGGGTCGGGGCACAAAGCGGCGTGGAGACGAGACGTGGCGCCGTAGGGGTTACGGGCCTGCGCGATCTCACTCGAGTCGGCGTCCGCGGCCAGGATGGAGGGCGGGAGCTCCTCGCGCTCCTCTGTGCCGAGACCGTGCCCGTGGTGCGAATCGCGAGCGGGGAAGAAGGGGCCCTGGCCCTTTTCATGCGGGAAAACATCCCCGACTGGGCCAAGGTCAAGGCCCGCCTGCTCTCCGCCCTCGAGCCGCACGGGGTGACCTGTGAAGAGGACTTGGCGGCCGCCTCGGTGGTCGGAGAGGGGATTGGGACATCCGCGGACGGGCTCGCGCGGGCCCTGGAGGTGGCGAGAAAGGAGGGGCAGGCTGTCCTCGGGTTTGACTCCTCGCCGCTCCGCTTGACCCTTTGTGTTGCGCCCGCTTCACTCGACACGCTCGTGAGGGCGCTCCACCGGGAATTCATCCAATGACCGATCCGAGTGGACGCAAAGGACGCACAGGCATCTGTCTTTGTGGCGGTGGCATGACTGGCGCGGTCTACGAAGTGGGCGCCCTCATGGCGCTCGACGACTTCATGGTCGGTGGGTTCGATTGCACGCAGTTTGACATGTACGTGGGCACGTCGGCGGGTGCGTTCCTCGCCACGCTGCTCGCGGCCGGAGTGCGCCCCCGTGCCCTCGCCCGATCGATCGTGCACGACACCGGTGACTACATGCCGGCCCGCCGTTCCGACGTATTCCGCGTGGATGCCCGGCACTTCATGGGGGGCGTTCGGGACGTCGGGAAGATCCTCGGCGCGTTCCTCGTGCGTGGAGCAAGGCGAAGGGAGCTGCCCCTGGCCGAGTTGTGGAAGGATCTCGAGGACGCGCTCCCAGCGGGTCTTTTTACGCTGGATCACTTCGAGCGATGGCTCACCGAGGTGCTTTCGAGCCACGACTTGCCCACCCAGTTCGCCCGCATGCGCCGGGAGCTCTACATCACGGCAAACGACCTCGAGAGCGGACACCGCGCCGTGTTCGGAGATGGCGCGCTCGCCGATGTCCCGGTGCCCAAGGCCATTTGTGCGAGCTCGGCGATACCGGTCTTCTTCGAGCCGGTCACTATCTTTGGACGCGACTACATCGATGGTGCGGCCGGGAAGGTGGGGCACCTCGACATCGCGCTCCATAAGGGAGCGGAGCTCCTGGTCGTCATCAATCCCCGTGTCCCGATCCAAGTGGATTTCAAGAGCGAGCTTCCGTCCGCTATCCTCGGGGCCCGTCGCATCCGCGACAAGGGGCTCCTCACCGTCTACGAGCAGGCGCAAAGGATGAGTACCCGCACGAAGCTGCACCTAGGGATCAGGCGGTACCGGCTGCAGTACCCTAGGGCGAGGATCCTTCTCGTGGAACCGCATGAGAACGACGCCGACATGCTCCTCGCCAATCCCATGAACTTCGCCGTTCGTCGCCGCATCTTGCGCTATGGGTACGATTCGGCGGCCAGGTGGCTCCTCGAGAAGCACGAGGAATTCGCCCGCGCGTGCGCGCCTTGGCGGATCACGTGCGACCCTTCCAAGCTAAGGGGACGCCCGTGGGAGCTTTGGGGAGCCTAGTGCAAAAGGCCACGAGCTGGGAACGCGTGGGCAGGCCGCTCATCATCGCCCATCGAGGAGCGTCCGCGCGGGAGCTCGAGAACACCGTGCCGGCTTTTGCCCGGGCCCGCGAGGAAGGCGCCGACGGGGTGGAGCTCGACGTGCTCCTGTGCAAGACGGGGGAGGTGGTGGTATTTCACGACGACGACCTCAAGCGCTTGGCCGGACGGCCCGAAAACGTGGAGGACGTGCCCTGGAGCGAGCTTCGTCAAGTGCCGCTCGTTCTGGGCGAAAGGCGCGGGTGTATTCCCCTTCTTTCGAGCGTGCTCGAGGAGCTCGGGCCAGGGATGCTGGTGAACATCGAGCTCAAGGCTCCACGCGCGCGCCCCTACGAGCGGCTGGCATGGGCAGTGGCAGATCTGCTGCGAAGACATGGAGTTGGGGTACGATTCCTCGTGTCCTCCTTTAACCCTCTCGCGCTGCTCGCCTTGCGGACGTTTTCTCCTTCCACGCCTTTGGCGCTGCTCATGGCCAAAGATCAATCGCTTCCTCTCCGCGCGGCCTGGGCTCGCGGGTTCATACGGCCGGTTGCCCTTCACCCAGAGCACGCGTTGGTCCACGGGAGCAGCAGGGAGAAGTGGCGACGCGAAGGGTACGCCGTGAACGCGTGGACCGTAGACGATCCCCGAGAGATCGCGCGCCTGTGTTCCTTGGATATCGATGGGCTGATTACGAATCGACCGGCAGAGACGAGAGAGGTCGTGGAGGGTCTTAGGGCCCGCTAATCACGATCAAAGGGCACGACCTCGATATCCCCGACGGGCACGTCTTGGAGCGCGGGTAAGAGGTCGTCGGCGGTCGCTACGATGACGGTCGCAGCATCCTCGGGCTTCCACCACGTTCTCATGGCGTCGCATGCCTCGGCCAGGGTCACTCGTGCGACGTGCTCGGTGTACCGCGCAAAGGTGTCTTCGGGCAGGTCCATGACGATGGTGTCGATCCGCCTGTCCAGGCGCTTGGCGGCGGTGTCGACCTCGAAGGCCCAGGTGCCCACGAGGTACTTCTTGGCGAGCTCGAGCTCGTCTCTGGTCACGCCTGCCTTCGTGATGGATTCCCACAGCGAGAAAACCAGGGCGATGCAGGGCCCAGCTTGCTCGGATGCAGGAAATACCTTGATTCGGAACGCGTGCCCCGCCCGCGCCTGGGGCAGGCGGCAACCGGCGCCGTAGGACCAGCCACGCTTGACCCGCACCTCTGTCATCAGGCGGGAGGTGAACATCCCGCCGAACACGGTGGCTCCGACCTGGAGCGGGATCCAGTCTGGATGAGCGGTACGGATGATCGGATGACCAATGAGGACTTGCGCCTGAACCCGCTCGGGCTTGTCGACGAGGACTGCACGGCGGCCGGAACGCCCTTTGGGGTCGCCCAGGGGAGGGCGAGAGGACACGGAGGCCCCTTTGAGGTCGTCCAGGGTGACACTCGTGAGCTCGCGCGCCTTGGCCTCGTCGATATCGCCCGCGAATCCAACGACCACGTTGTCCTTCTTCACGTGGTTCGCGAACCAATCCACGGCGCTTCGGAGGTCAAGGCTCTCGATGGAGCGGGAGGTCCCCAGGGCACTCCGCCCATAGGGGTGAGAGCAAAGCGCCACCCGTTCGAAGTGGCGGGCGCACAGGAGATCGTCGTCGTCGCGGATGTCCACGAGCAGGGCCTTGGTCTCCCGGCGGAGCTTCTCGTGCTCTTCCTCGCGAAACGTGGGGCGCACGAGGAGCTCGCCGAGGAGGGCCATGAGCGGCTCGAGGTTGCGGGAGAGGCAGTGCGCAGAGAACGTCACCGAATCGGGGGATACCTGGATCTCGAGGGACGCCCCCAGGGCGTCGAATGCTTCGTCGACCTCGCTCCGCGTGCGCCCGCCCGCACCCCGCCGCATGAGCGTGGCCGCGTGGCGCGCGAGCCCTTCCTTGCCCACGGGATCCGCCGAGCTACCGGTCAGAATGACCACTTGGACGTCGACCAGCGGGAGATCGTGCTGCTCCTCGGTGAGGATGATCATGGGGAAACCTCGTCTCCTTGCGGCGTCGCCAGGACGACGGTCCTTTGCTCGTGGCCAAGGAACCTCCGCGCTACCCGAACCACGTCGTCGGCATTCACCCTGGGCACCGCCTGCGCCACCTGGAACAGGGTTCGGTAGTCCCCGGAGGTCGTCTCATAGTGACCGAGCGTTTCTGCCTTTTCCTCGGCGGTCTCGAGGTCGGACCAGAACTCGGTTTCGAGGCGATTTCGTGCCCTGCTCATCTCGTCGGGGGTGGGCGGCTCCTTGTGCAGGCGTTCCAACTCCTCGTCGATCACCTCGAGGGCTTCCGCCGCTTGGTGGCCGGGCTTCATCGTGAGGTACAGCTGGAGCACGCCGGGATCGCAGCTGGGGAGGAGGAATCCTCGTATCGTGGAGACGATTTCTTTCTCCACGATCAATCGTCGATGGAGGCGCGATGAATTGCCGCCGGCGAGGAGCTCGTGCGTGAGCTTGAGCGGGATCCAGTCGGGATCGGCCTGGGACGGGGCCTTGTAGCCGAGGACGGCGCGATCCGCTCCCACCGGCTTGGCGAAGGTCGCCCGCCGCTCATGAACTTGCGGTGGCTCGGTCGAAAGTTGCCTCGTGGGCAGCGTCGAAGGCGGGATGGAACCAAAATGGCGCGAGACGAGCTCCAGCGTTGGGGCTGGATCGACATCTCCCACGACCACCAGCGTCGCGTTGTTGGGGGCGTAATAGGTCTTGTAGAACTCGCGGCAGTCCGAAGTCGTGAGGGCCAGGATGTCGTCCATCCACCCGATGATGGGGGAACCGTACGCGTGGACCTGGAACGCCATCTTGAAGAGCTGTTCCGAGAGGAAGCCTTCCACGTCGTCGTCCACGCGGAAGCGGCGCTCGTTCGCCACGACCTCTCGCTCGGTTTCGACCTGGGTCTCGCCGAGCACGAGGTGCTGCATCCGTTCTGCCTCGAGGGACAGGGCGAGCCCAAGGCTTTGGGCTGGCAGGTTGTCGCGGTAATAGGTCCAGTCGATCCATGTCCCGGCATTCGTTTCCCCGCCTGCCTCCTCCATGCGGCGGTCGAATTCCCCAGGAGCCAAGCTCGAGGTCTGGTTGAACATCAGATGCTCAAACAGGTGGGCAATGCCGGTTTTTCCCGGTCTTTCGTCACGCGAGCCGACGCCATACCACAGCTGCAAGCACGCGACCGGCGCGAAGCGATCGGGCAGGAGCAAGACCTTGAGCCCATTTTCGAGGACATGCTTGGAAACCGCCAGCCGTGGGCCGAACGCGTGGGTGTTCACGAGCTTCATCATGGTCGCCTTTGGTTTACCACGCGAGCCCGATGGCGGCGTGGAGCGAGTGGGTCATGCGCGAGTAGGTCCCGGCCGCGGTCGGGAGAGCCCGGCCCTCACGCACGCTGGCGCAGGAGTCCAGGTCGAAACCGGAGCTCGCGCAGGTGTCCCACGCCGACGGTTGAAATGCGCTTCGCGAGACATCCTGGTCGGCGAGCACGGCGAGGGAATAGCCCACGGTGAGCTTGGTCCTCGGCGAGATCTTGACTCGGCCCCCCAATGCCAGCTCCACTTTCGGCGCGTCCATCTGGGCCGGCGTGACGAGCGACGTGTCCACGGCACTGGTCTCCAGTCGAAGCTTCGCGGCCAGTTGGATCCATTCGGCAGCCTGAAGCTCAGCCCCGACGTCGAAAGAAAGTACGTCCCTAAAGCCGCGGAAGCGCTTTTGCCACTCGGGTGCCCCGCGCGTGACCGGGATGCCGGCCACCCGGACGTCGTAGTCCCGGTGCGTGGAGAAATCGATCCAGGACAGGTTGGACACGAGCTCCCAGCGGCCGAGGTGGTAGCGCACCCCGAAGTGGACTCGCTGCGGCATGCGGAAAGAGACGCGGGATTCACCTTCGACCCCGTCCACCTCGACCGGGCCGTTTTTCTCGAAATCGAGGCCGCTCACGTACGCGAGCCCGAAAGTCCAAGGCGAGCCGAGGAGCTTGCGCAAGTGCAGGCCGGCCACGTAGTGGAACTGGGTGTCGCCAAAGAAGTCGCTGGTCATCGAGTAACGCTGCGCGCACTCCGATCTCTCATGCTGCTTCGCCACCTTTGGACAAGCGGTGTCGATGGCGAGATCGCGGTCGAATCGAAGTCGTATCCGGGAGGACGCCACCCCGGGGGCAAAGGCGATGGCGATCTCTCCCGATACGCGCACCACGATGGGAAAGCTGGCGACGGTCGTGTAGAGCGATCCACCGGCGGCATGGTAGGCAAGGGACTTGCTTTCGGCGAGATTCTCGGCGTGCGGCTGGTAGACGGCCACGCCCAGGAGGAACCTCGGCGTGTGGAGGTCCGAAACGCCGCCCACGAATAGAGTCGGCGTGAGCGCAAGTGTAGGCAGGCTCGTCCTTTCGCCGGACGGATCGGGCTCGCCAGTGGAAAGGTCAATCGCCGGCCGGGCGATCTCGGTGGCGTCGAGCCTTCCCACGCCCGACAAGTACAGGTGATGGCTGCGAAGCTGACCGAGTGCGGCAGGATTCCAGAAGATGGACGTGACCTCGGCGCTCGTTGGGCCCACGAAGGTTGTCCCCCCCACGTGAGGCTCCGTAATCGGCGCTGCGCTGGCTCGGGTCGAAAGGACGAGCGGAGCCAGGAAGCTCAACGACAGCAGGGAGTGCCGGTTAACGGTCACTTGCGACGCGCCGTGGCGGCCTCGATTTCGCGACGCGCCTCGGCCTCCTTCTTGGACTCACGCTTCTCGTAAAGACGTTTCCCCTTCGCGAGGGCCAGGGTGACCTTCACCTTGGACCCCGACAGGTAGATCTCGAGGGGAACCAGGGTGTACCCTTTTTCGCGGATCTTCTGGGCCAGGCGGCGGATCTCTTGCTTGTGCATGAGGAGCTTTCGATCGCGCTCGGGCTCGTGGTTGAACTGGTTCGCCCACGGGTACGGATTGATCTTGGCACCAACGAGCCACAGCTCTTCTTGGCGTACCTCGGCGAACGCATCGACGAGCGACCCCTGGGAGTCGCGGAGCGACTTGACCTCGCTCCCGAGAAGCACGATGCCGGCCTCGAACTGCTCGTCAATCGCGTAGTCGTGGAGCGCCTTGCGATTTCGGAGAAGGATCTTGCGGCCTTCCTTGGCGGCCTTGTTCATCGAACGAGTCATGCTAGTTGTCGGCCCGCGCGAGCGCAAGGATGTCTACGCGCGTGGCGCCAGCGGCGAGAAGCGCCCGCGCGCAGGCGCCAGAGGTGGCGGTCGTGGTGACCACGTCGTCCACGACGAGGATGTTCTTGCCGCGAACACGCTCGGCCTGCCGAGGAGGCACAAGAAAGGCCCCGG
Organism: Deltaproteobacteria bacterium; assembly: GCA_016210055.1. GTDB lineage: Bacteria > Myxococcota_A > Polyangia > Haliangiales > SHYZ01 > JACQUZ01. Next base: position 40,092 of record JACQUZ010000145.1, read on the forward strand.
CCGTGTTGGTCCGTCTCTCCGCTCGGGAGAGGCCCGCTTGTTCCCGGGTGGCACGGGTGCGTTCGAGGATGCCTGGCAAGATGGTGGGCTGGATGGCCAACCGGCACTGCTTTCGAGCAGCTTCGGCAATCCTCTGCGCCTGGGAGAAACCGCGTGCCCGCAGGCGGGCCGCGTGCAAGGGGACTGGCACGACGATGTCTTGATCCGAGACTGCATCCTCGTAGGCACTCGCCAACAAGGCGCCAAGAGGGCGCGCGACGTGTGCGAGTCCACGGCCACTTGGCCCTCCATACTTGAGCCTGCGGATGGCCACGGCAAGTTCCCCCCCGTAGCGCCAGGGGGCGAGGACCCTGCGAAACGGCGGTGGCTTGGTCCGGCATGCCAGGCACGTGACGGCGCGAGGGATGTCCTGTGGCTCGGCGCAAGTCGGGCACGCGACGCCCAGCGGGTAGAGGGACGCGCTGCACGATTCGCACAGCCCCAGGTCGTGACCCATCCATTGGTCGCAGGCCGGGCAACGCTCGGGGAAGAAAAGCGGGAGGAATGCGTCGATGGCAAGGTGCACGGTGCTCACAAGGTGAATATCGGCAGGGGGTGGGAGAAGTTGCTTGGAAAGTCGCCTACCTCACCACCGGATACCCCGCCGCCAGCCAGCCCCTGACACCGCCGATCATCGAGCAGACGTTCGTGTACCCCATCTTCTTAAGGCTGTCTGCCGAAAGCACGGACCGGTAGCCACCTCGACAAAAAAGGACGATCTCGGCAGCCGTGTCGGGGACCGCGGCCTCGATGTCCCGCTCCAGGACGCCCTTCCCCATGTGTACCGCCTTGGGGAGGCGCTCTGACGCCCACTCGCTCTCCTCGCGGACATCGATCAACATGAAGGACTCACCGCGGTCGAGCTTGGCCTTGACTTCCTCGGCGCTAAGCTCGCGAACGCGGCGTCTTGCCTCTTCCACCAAAGCAACGAACCGGGGCCCGTGGTCGACCATTTGCGCGGCATCCTACTTGTGGTACGGCTCGCCCCGCAAGATGCTGAAGGCACGGTAGAGCTGCTCGACCAGGAGCACCCGCGCGAAACGATGGGGCAGGGTGATCCGGCCAAAGGCGATCGCCTGGTCTGCCTCCTGCCTAAGAGCGGGCGAAACTCCCTCGGCGCCGCCGATCACCAGGACCAGGGTGCGGCCGCCTCCATGCTGCTCCTCGAGCGCGACGAGCCGCTCGGCGAGCTCGTCAGAAGTCCAGCACTCGCCGCGCTCGTCGAGCAAGATCGTGCGACGACGTGCAGGGAGGGCCTTGACGAGTGCCGCTTCGTCCTTGACCTCCCGCACCTCCACGTCGGCGAATCGGCGCAGGCGCTTTAGGTACTCGGCCTCGGCCGCCTTCCAGTAGTCCTCCTTCAGGCGGCCGATGGCCAAGACGAGGATCTTCAGTATCCCTCCCCGGGCTGAACGCGTGCCGAGGGAGGCACCTCGAGGGGCACCCGGGCGGCGTCAATCCAGAGACTCTCGAGATCGTAGTAGTCCCGCGCCGGATGATAAAACACGTGCACGATCAGGTCGCCAAAGTCGATCAGCGTCCACTGCCCCTTCCCAATCCCTTCGACACCGAGTGGGCGGCGCTTGTCCTTGGCGAACTCCTCGACAATGGCGTCGCCGATCGCTTGGACCTGCCTGTCCGAGCGCCCGCTGACGATCAAGATGTAGTCGCAGTACGACGCGAGCTCCCGAACGTCGAGCAAGACGGGCTCGAGGGCTTTCTTCTCGAGCGCCACGTTGACCGCGAGGAGCGCGGCTTCGCGGCTCCTGGGATCGTCATGCCTCGGGTGCGCGTGGGGGAGTTTTGCAGACCGGTTGGGTTCCTGGCTCGCCTTGACTGGTTCTTGTGTCCTCACGTTGAGTCTTGTACCTCCTGTTGATGGCTTGCTCACTTGCGCACTTGCCCATCGCCATGGACGACGAACTTGGTGGTCGTGAGCTCCTTGGCCCCCATGGGGCCAAATGCGTGAATCTTGCTCGTTGAGATGCCGATTTCAGCGCCGAGCCCGAGCTCGCCGCCATCGGCGAAACGGGTCGAGGCGTTCACGAGAACCGTGGAACTTCCCACCTCATCGAGGAAACGTTGTGCGGCCCCGTAGTCGCGAGTCACGATGGCCTCGGTGTGCTGCGAGCCATGCTCCTCGATATGGCGCATGGCCACCGTGAGAGACGGGACGACGCGCATGGCTACCTTGAGATCCAGGAATTCGGTCCCAAAGTCCAAAGGGGTGGCAGGGACCACCCGAGCACCTCCAAGGGCGCACGTGGCCTCATCGCCTCGGATTTCGACCCCCTTGGCCGTGAGGTGAGCCACGACCCGCGGGATGAACTCCCTGGCGATCCCTTCGTGGACGAGGATCGTCTCGCATGCGTTGCACACCCCCGGGCGCGACACCTTCGCGTTGTCGCAGATGTCGATCGCCATGTCGATGTCGGCGCTGGCGTCCACGAACACGTGGCAGACCCCCTTGTAGTGCTTGATGACCGGGATCCGGGAGTGCTCGCTGACAAAGCGTATGAGGCCCTCGCCGCCGCGGGGAATGACGAGATCGATCTCCTCCTCCCGCCGAAGGAGGGCCAATATCGCCTCCCGATCGGTCATGGGCACCACCTGGCACGCCGCTCGCGGAAGCCCGGCGTCGTCGAGCGCCCCGCAGGCCGCCTCTCCAAGGGCACGGTTCGTGTGGATGGCCTCAGAGCCGCCGCGCAAGATCGCGGCGTTTCCCGAGCGGAGGCAGAGCGCGAAGGCGTCGGTCGTGACGTTCGGGCGCGACTCGTACACGATGGCGATCACGCCGAGGGGGATGCGCATCTTGCCCACGAGTAGCCCATTTGGCCGGCGGCGCATCTCCTCGATTTCGCCGATCGGATCGGGCAACCCTGCCACTTCCTCCAAGGCGCCGGCAAGCCCACGGAGTCGCTTCTCATCGAGAACCAGGCGGTCGATCATGGCAGGGGAGAGGCCGTGCGCCCGCGCGGCTTCCACGTCCCTCCGGTTGGCGTCGAGGATCGCCGAAGCGCTTGCTAGGACTCGGGCCGCAGCTCCTCGGATGGCCTGCTCCCGTACCCTTGCCGGTGCTTTGGCCACCACGCGGGAAGCGACCCGAGCGCCCTCAGCCAAGCGCGTGATCTCTTGCTCGATTTCCGACCCGGTCAACGCCTGCTCGCCCACGCTCAATCCAAATCCCCTGATCCTATGATGCCTACAAAAGGACGAGGTCATCACGGTGGATGACCTCATCTAGATATTTATAGCCCAAAACCTGCTCAATGTCCGTCGAGCGCTTCCCCCGGATGCGGTCGATCTCGTCCGACCCGTAGCGGGCGAGCCCCCGGGCAAACTCCACCCCATCGCCCCCGACCACTGAAATCGCCTCACCCATGGAGAAGCTGCCGCGGACTTCGATGATACCCGACGGCAAAAGGCTTTTTCCGTGCTCGGCCAACGCCTTGCGTGCGCCCTCGTCCACAATCACCGCACCCGATGGACGCTGTGCAAAAGCAATCCAATGCTTGCGGCTTGCCAATTTCGCCGAGGTCGGGACGAAGAGGGTCCCAAGGTCGCCGCCTTCGAGGATTTCCCTGACCACGCCCGGCTTCCCGCCCGGCGCCACCACGGTAGGGACTCCACTTCGCGCAGCAATCTTTGCGGCTTGCACCTTGGATGCCATCCCGCCAGTGCCCACGCCTCCCTGGGCGGCCCCGCCGGCCACCGGGAACGCCTCGCGGTCAATGTCGACGACCAGCGGGATGCGCTTGCCTCCTGCCCGTGGATCTGCATCGTGCAGGCCGTCTACATCCGTAAGCAGGATCAATGCGTCGGCGGAGACCAGGTTGCACGCGAGCGCCGCGAGACGGTCGTTGTCCCCAAACTTGATTTCCTCGACTGCCACGGTGTCGTTCTCGTTAATAATGGGCACGGCTCCGAATTCGTGCAACGCGCGCAGGGCGTGCCGCGCAGACAAGAACCGTTCCCGCTCGGCGACGTCGTCGTGGGTGAGGAGTACCTGTCCCACCGGAATACCGTGGGCGCCAAAGGCGCGCTCCCAGTTCTGCATGAGCTGCCCTTGACCGACCGCAGCCGTCGCCTGGAGCCGTGGCAACTCGTCAGGCCTCTTGGCAAGACCCATGACGCGCATGCCCAAGGCGATGGCACCCGAGCTCACCACCGTGGCCTCGAGACCTCGCTCCTTGCGGAGCGCGGCGATCTCGTCGGCGATCGCTGCCGGGCGTCCGACCGGGCTTTCCCGAAGGAGCCTGCTTCCAATCTTGACCACCACGCGCCGAGCCTTGGAAAGGTATTGAGATCTCATGGCTTGCGCCCCAACGTCCGCTCGAAGCGATCCACGAGAATGGACACGTACAGATCGCCCGCATGGGCGAGCTCCGCGATCGTCGCCCGCGTGGCCCGGGTGAGGAACCCCTGCGGCTCGGTTTCGGCCCGGGTGAGGGCAGAATCGACGACCTCCTCGGCGGCCGCCTCGTCCCCCCTCTCGATCAAGCGTCTCACCGTGCCGCCGGTCGCCGCGTCGAGCACCTCGAATGGGGCGCGCCACAGGGCGCGTGCGGCCATGGCGAGCCCGCGACGAAACACCCGAGAGAGGAACCTGGCTGGCGTTCCTGCGATGGCTCGGTCGATGGCATCGCGAAGCTCGCTTCCACTGGCCTCGGTAAGGCCTGGACCGACATGGATGCGCGTGCAGTAGTGATCGAAGAGCGTGCCCACGGCAAAGGTGCGGGTCACGACCACGCCGCGCTGGGCCACGGCCAAGAAGACCACGGCCTTGCGCCAGGCTCGCTTGAGGAGCATTCCCACGGTAGACGCGCGAGCCAGTGCACGTACCTTTGGCGGAGGCTCCTTCCCATCGGCGAGGACCCGTAGCGCCGCGTCGTCGAGATCGACGCGCCGTGACTCGGCGAGGTGGCGAATCATGCTGCGGCGCACCGCCGATTCGAGCCAGTGGTCGAGGGCGGGAACTGGGACCAATCCGATGAGACCGGTGGCCAGCGCGCGTCCGACGATGAACCCGCGGTGCTGGGCCAGGTGGTCGTTTCGCGGCGCCAGGTCACGTGAGGCGGTCATCGGGCCTCCTTGGGAAGCGGGCCCTTGGGCGCTGGGGGGGCGATCCCCTCCAACAGCTTTTGCCTATCCTCGAACTCGCGCGAGCGGAGCGGCGTGGAGATGGAGCCTGCTTCTGCCGGGAACGCCACGGAGACCTCGGATCCCAAGTCAGTGATCTTGTGGGTGGACGCCAGGGACATTTCAAAGTGGCGACCGTCACGGGTGAAAGAGACCGTGCTCGCCAGCTCACCCGCAAGGATGGCGCCGCTGATCTCGTCGAGGACAACCTCTCCGACCAAGCTCTTGACGACGAGTGTTCGCCTCCACTCCTCAGGCGCCTGGGAGAGATCGGGCTTGGAAGCCAAGGAGAGGGCGATCTTGCGTCCGTTTCGGCCGGCATGCCCCACGCGTCCCAAATCGCGCAGCGAGGCCGCATGCTCTACGAGCTCCAAGTCCGCGCCGAGCGTGTCGTGAATCTCGCTGAGCAGCTTGCCGGGTTCCGCATCGGAGGACTTGGGGCGGCGATGGAACTTCCCGTAGCGCGGGCGGACCCAAACAGTACCGGGCTCCGCCGCGTAGAACACCTCGCGACCGTAGCCCCTGGAGTTCTGGTAGATCGCATGGAAATCGGCCGAGCGAGCCAGGTCGATGCTGGTCTCCTCGTCGAGCGACTCGACCTCCTTGCCTCCTTCGGTCACCCTGATCTTGTGCGTTCCACGGAATCTTAGGGTAACGAGCTTGGCCGACGTGGCGTCGAAGGGCTTGGTGACGATGCGGAGAAGCTCCTTACGATCCCGTGCCGCGCGCGCCACGTCAGTGCCCGGGTCCATGTCTCCCTGGGACTGGCTCGGGGATCCACCGACGTGGCTGCCTTCGCAGCAAGGCAGGGCGAGGATGCAAAGGGCTAGCACTACCGCGTTCAGCACCAATGGTTCATAGCTTCCCCGCGCGCGGCCGTCAATCATGCGGACAGCTTCAGAATTGGCACTCCTTGTCACTCGCGGTACCTTGTACCCATGTTCTCCGAGGAGGTCTTGGACGCGCTGTCCCGGACGCCTGCCCTGTACGGGGCGGCGCTCGTCCTTGGGGCGCTCCTCGGGAGTTTTGCCAGCGTCTGCGTCTACCGCATTCCTAAGGGCAAGTCGATCGTCTCGCCGCCGTCTCACTGCTATGGATGCAACCGGCCGATCCGGTGGTTCGACAATGTCCCGATCCTCTCATACCTCCTCCTCGGCGGAAAATGTCGCTCGTGCGGCGCGAGGTACTCACCACGTTATCTCCTCGTCGAGGTGGGGCTGGCGCTTCTCTCCTTGGCCACGTACCACTTCTGCGTGGAGCTCCTCCACCCGTTCGATCCCACGCCGCTCAAGCTGGCGCGATTTGCGGTGTACCTCCTGTTCGAGCTTTGCCTGGTGGTGATTGCCCTCATCGACTTGGACCACATGCGGATCCCGGATCGCATTACCTATCCGGCGATCCCTTTCTTCTTCGGCGTGGGCCTCCTCCTCCGGGACAGGCCTTGGACCGATGGCCTCATTGGGATCGCGGTCGGCTACGGGGTCGTCCGGCTGATCTCCGACGGCTATTACTTCCTTACCCGCCGCGAGGGGCTGGGCTACGGCGACGGGAAGTTGCTCGCGATAGTCGGCGGTCTCCTGGGCTGGCGCGCGGTCGTCATGAGCCTGTTCGGCGGATCCCTTTTCGGCAGCGTGATTGGAATTGCCGTCGTGGCGTGGAGACGCCGGAAGAGAACAGGTGACGATGCCGAGCAGCCATCCTTGCGCCACGTTGAGCTCCCCTTTGGCCCTTTTTTGGTCCTGGCGGCCCTCATGTACTTGTTCCTCCAGGACACTCTTTCCGTGGCGTTGCGCGCCTTCATTCCGGTGATTTGAGCTTATCCTTGACCACCTAATCCGGGCCCCGGTAAGAATGAGAGGGATCCTTTACGAGGAGATCCAATGAAGATTCTCTATGCCCCCTTCACGGACGCCGAGGACTTCTTGGCACGTCTTGACGTGGGTGAGGATGCAGGCCTCGGAAGGCTTACGGTGACGACGCGCGCGCGTTATCCAGCCGGGGAGGCCGTGGTCCTGGAAATCGGATTTCGTGGACTCCCAAACCGAGTGCTCGTGAGGACTTCCTGCATCGGGAGTCCGAGCGAGGGCGTTTCCTCGGCAGCAGCGGAAACGGGCGCCGACGTGGGAGAACATCCTGGCTCGGACGCCATTTTCGAGGTCAGTCCAGGCGAAGAGCACAAGCGGGACTTCCTCGTGGCGATTGCGGCGGGTCGGGCCAAGGCCACGTGGAAGCGGAAAAACCGCCGTTTCCCGATCCGCTTGCCTGCGCGCTTCGTGGCTGAAGGGCAGGATGTACCACTCCGTGGGGACGCCGAAACGGAGGACATCGGCGGGGGTGGGGTGTTCCTGAAAACCCCGCGCTCCCTGCCGGAAGGCTCCCGGGTGACGATCGTGCTCGATCCCTGCGACGGCTCGGCAGAGATGGAGTTCGCTGGGCGAGTGGTCTACTCGCGAAAGGAAGACGGGGCATCCGGACTCGGGGTTCAATTCGACCGCTTGAACAACGACGACATGCAGCGCCTGCGCAGGTTGATTCGGGGCGTGAAGGTCCAGGGAAAAGTCATTGAATGGGAAGATGCTTCACGCCTCGTGTGAGACTCTGCGAATTGAGCACTCCTTAGGTGGAGCTTTCCGAGCTTCTGCTGCCCACCGACGATAGTCGGTGAAAGTCTTGAACCTACCTCCTTGGGCTTGATAAACTTCGCAAGGCGTGGAGCCTGTGATTGGCATCGACCTCGGCACGACCAACTCGGTCGTGGCGACGGTCCGAAACAACCGTGTCGAGGTCATTCCCGACCCGCAAGGGCATAGGCTTCACCCGTCGGTCGTGGCCTTTGTCCCCAACGGTGACATCTTGGTCGGGCACGCAGGGCGGGCACGAAGGCACATCGATCCACAGAACACGATCTACTCGGCCAAGCGCCTGATTGGACAATCGATCCGAAATCCCATTGTCCAGCTCGCCCTGGGTGCCTTGCCCTACCGTGTCGAGGAAGGGCCCAACGAGCAGGCGCTCGTGTCGGTGCGCGGGCGTAACTACGCGATCCCAGAGATCTCGGCCTACGTGCTCATGCACCTCAAGCAGTGCGCTGAGAAGCACCTGGGCAGCACGGTATCCAAGGCGGTCATCACGGTTCCTGCCAACTTCACGGATTCCCAGAGGCAGGCCACCAAGCATGCGGGCGAGCTCGCGGGTCTCAAGGTGCTCCGGATTCTCAATGAACCGACTGCCGCTGCGCTGGCCTATGGTTTTGGCAAGGCGCTCGATGCCCGGGTGGCGATCTACGACCTTGGGGGCGGTACCTTCGATGTGACCGTGTTGCAGATTCGCGACAAGATCTTCGAGGTCCTGGCGACGGGGGGAGATTCCTTCCTCGGCGGTGACGATTTCGATCGCACCCTGGTCGACGAACTTGCTGCACGGTTCCTCGAGCAAAACCGAATTGACCTGCGCGCACACCCCGACGGGTTCGCCAAGCTGACCATCGCCGCCGAGCAGATCAAGTGCCAGCTTTCGAAAGAGACCAGCGTCGCCGGGACGATTCACGACCTCGCCATCGGCGAGAGTGGCACGCCCCTGTCCTTGGAATTCGAGCTCGCCCGTGCCCGGTACGAGGCGATGGTCTCGCCCTTTGTCGAGCGCTCGCTGCTCGCGTGCGAGGAGGTGCTCACCGCGGCGAACCTCTCGGCAGACGTCCTCACCGACCTCATCTTGGTCGGTGGTTCGACGCGCACCCCCATGATCCGGCGCCGCATCGTAGAGCATTTCGTGCGGGAACCCCAGACACGCATCAACCCCGACGAAACGGTCGCCTATGGCGCCGCCCTGCAGGCCGCGGCGCTCACCGCGGGCGCGCACAATCCGGCGGAGTTCTATTCCCTCCTTCTCGACGTAGCGCCGCGCACCCTGGGAATCGCCGTCGCCGGGGGATACGCTGAGCCCATCGTCGAGAAGAACATGCCCATCCCCATCGAGCGGACGCGATCGTTCGTCACTTCGCACGACAACCAGACCACGGTGAATATCCAGGTGTGCCAAGGGGAATCGCGCCGGTTCGCGGAGAATGAGCTCTTGGGCACCTTGACCCTGGACGGAATCCCCGCCAGGTCGCGCGGTGAGGCGGAGATCGAGGTCACGTTCGTCATCGATACCGACGGAATCCTCAACGTGCGGGCCCGGGACGTTACGACGAGCATGGCCACGTCGGCGCGTATTCAGGTGCTTGGCGCGCCCGAGCCAGCAGAAAACGCCCAGGTTCAAAAGCCAGGGAGCGCCCAGCTCCCAGCGGCGAGGGCGTAGATGTCGCATCTTTCCGAAGAGGGAGCCCGCGCCGCCATTCGGGCGTGGATCGACCAGCAGTTCCAGGAGCTCGGCCGCTCGTCCTATTACCACCTTCTGGGCGTCCCGCGCGACGCCACCGAGATTGCGCTTCGCGATGCATACTACCGCCTCGTGGCGCGGCTTCATCCCGACCTCTTCGTGGACACGCTCGATAAAGAGACGCGTCTCAAGCTCGTGTCCATCTACTCACGAGTGGTCGAAGCATACCGGGTGCTCTCCCATGGGCGTCGTCGCGAGCAGTACGATCGCCTGGTCACCCAGGGGAAGCTCCGTTGGTCCACCGAGGAGGAGCGATCGCCGCCTCGGGATTCGGAGAGCAGCGTGGCCAACCCGAATGCCAAGCGCCTGTTCAAGCTCGCGCGTTCCGCTCTCGTGGCAGGTGACGCCAAGTCGGCGGTCATGAACTTGAAGCTCGCGCTGAGCGTGGAGCCACAAAACGCGTTCTTAAGAGAGGAGCTGGCCAAGGCCGAAGCGCTCCTCAAGCCGCAGGGAGGCTAGACGTGCCCCAAGGCGAGGCGCGTTCGATTCGGGTGAAGTGCGTTTCCTGGGAGCAGGTCGAGGCGCTCTATCAACGCAAGCTCAAGGGTGACCTGCTGCTCATCCGCATGCCCATCCGGCCGGCGCTGGGCGACCTCGTGTCGGTCACCCTCGACCTGCCCAGCGGGCTGCTCTTCACGCTCGGTGGGCAGGTGACACGGCTGGGGGCTGCCGACAAGGACGGGAAATACGCCGTGGTACTCCAGCTTTCGCGGCCCGGAGACGAGGTGAGGGATAGGCTCAGCCGCTTGGTTACCGAAGCGGCCGAGGAGAACCCCGTGGTCGCCGTCAGGCCACCTATACCCGAGGCGGAACAGAGGCCCGCGTCGGCCTCCCAGAGCGTCGCGGATCGCGCCGCAACGGAGAGCGTCCGGCCTGTGCCGGTCTTCAAGATCGAGGACGTGCTCCCGGCAGAAAGAAGCGTGTACCTGTCCCTCGAACAGGCGAAGCGGCAGCTCCTTGGCCTAAAGACCCACGAGGTGCTCGGGATCGCATCGGACGCCGATCTGTCGGCCGTTCGGGGAGCGTACTTCGCCCTGGCGAAGACATACCATCCGGACATCTTTGGTCGCTACAGGTCCAAAGCGGTGAGGGCGATCGCCGCCGAGGTGTTCCTGCATGTCAACCGTGCCTACGACCGATTGCGAGACGCGGCCCTCGCGCGTGGGGAGGAGCGGGTTCCGGGCCCTTCCGCGCATGGCAAGTGGGGGTGGCTAGTCCTTCCGGCGGACGACCGCGCAGCGGAGGACGCGGATGTCATCGAGCTCCAGGCCGAGGACCCGAACGTCGAGCTCATGGGAGACCTCGTGCCAGGGGCGACCGCAGGAGGTCCAGGCGCAGGAGAGAGGGAGAACCCGGTCGGCGGTGTGTTGCACGCACCGGCGCCACTCACCGAAGAGGATCTCTTCGACGACGTGAGCTTCAGCGAAGGGGATCGCGATTCCGGGGGAAGCTACAGGCCGGCAGGCGTGAGCGTGAAGGATAGCCTCGCTGACCAGGGGCAGCGGGCCATTGCGGCAGAGCGCTGGGAGGAAGCGCGGGAGCTCATCGCCGCGGCGCTCAAGGAGGAGCCGCGAAACCGGACCCTTCGGGCGCTGTACCACGTGGCCAGCGGGCAGGAGCTCAGAGCTCGTGGACGCGCTGCTGAGGCCACCCTTCACTTCGAGACGGCGTTGGCCCACGACAGCGAGTGCGTCGAGGCTCGTCGAGCTCTTGGGCGGGAGCCCGAGAAAAAGGGGATCCTCAGGCGATTCTTTGATCGGCAGGCGTGAGCCCGTAGGGCCCGCTTTGGGCCGTAGAGGAAAAATGTCCGAGACGAGAAAAGCGCGCTCTATAGGGATCGATCTCGGGACCACCAACTCCTGCGTGGCGACCATCGACGAGAAGGGGCGCCCGGAGATCCTAGAGAACCGGCAAGGGCAGCGCACGCTCCCGTCCATCGTGCATCTCGAAGGCGACTCACGCATCCTCGTGGGCGCGCCTGCCAAGCGGCAGGCAGTCACAAGGCCCAAGTCGACGTTTTTCGCCATGAAGCGCCTGATGGGCAGGCGCTTTCACGATCCAGAAGTGGAGCGCCTTCGCAAGGCCTTGCCTTTCGAGGTGGCCGAAGCGCCGAGCGGAGACGCGTGGGTCAGGCACGCCGACCGGCTGGTCTCGCCACAAGAGATCTCGGCCCACGTGCTTTTTGCGCTGCGCGATGTGGCGAGCGAGCGACTCGCTCACGAAGGCCCTTTCGAGGCGGTAATCACGGTCCCTGCCTACTTCGACGAGGTGCAGCGGCAGGCCACAAAGGACGCCGCCGCGATCGCGGGCCTGACGGTCCGTCGGCTCCTGAACGAGCCAACGGCGGCCGCTCTGGGCTACGGAGCGCACAAGTTTGGCGGAGGCCGGCTCGCCGTATGCGATTTGGGTGGGGGGACCTTCGACGTGAGCATCCTCAACGTGGAAGACGGGGCGTTCGAGGTGATTGCGACGGACGGCGACAGCGCGCTCGGGGGGGACGACTTCGACCTGCGGGTGGTGTCTCACTTGGCCGCCGAGCTTGAGGTCGAGCATGGGTTCAGCGTGCTGGAAGACCCAGTCGCCTTGGGGCGTCTCCGCGAGGAGGCGGAGAAGGCCAAGCAAGCCCTCTCGGAGACCGCCGAGGGTTCCATCGATATCCCGTTCTTGGGCACGGTGCGCGGCGCGCGGCTGGATTACCACCGGGTGCTCAAGCGGGGGGAGCTCGAGTCCTTTGCCGCAGACCTCATCGAGCGCCTCGAGGGTCCCTGCCTCGGCGCGCTGGCCGCAGCTGGGCTGCGTCCAGACGCTATTAGCCAGGTCCTCTTGGTGGGGGGAATGACCCGAATGCCTGCGGTCGCTCGCAAGCTCGAGAATGTGCTCGGCCGGCGCGCAGCAAGGAACACGAGTCCCGACGAGGCCGTGGCCATCGGAGCTGCTACCCAGTGTGCCATTCTCGACGGACACGTGACTGACGTGGTGCTCCTTGACGTCACGTCGCGCGCCCTGGGAATCCATTCTGGAAACGGCAAGCTCGTTCCGATCATTCCGCGGAACGCGACGGTGCCGACGCGGGGATCGCGGATCCTCACCACCTCGGGAGACGACCAAGCTGAGCTTGCGATCGAGGTTTATCAGGGGGAAGACGTGGAACTTGAGCGCAACCGTCACCTGTCGACGGTTGTCCTCGGTGAATTGCCCAAGACACGCGCGGGCGAGGTGATGGTCCTCGTGGACTTCACGGTGGATGTTGATGGGATCTTGGGGATCTCGGCGCGCGAGCTGGGATCCTCCGTGCCGGTGAGCATTCAGGTCAAGGCCAGCTCGGGTCTTCCTCGCAGCGACGTCGATCGCCTGGCGAAGGAACGAGCTGCTTCTGGCCCGATAGAGCGTTGATGCGAAAGCGGTCGCGTGAACAGGGGGCGCTGGGCAGGCGAATCGGCGTTCACGACCGCCGCAAGCTAGAGCTCAAGCTCGAATACCACCCTGGGCGGAGAAGCAAGAGCCGTTACGCGGTCGACGTGTTCATGTTCACGCCGAGCAGCCTGAACATCGCGCCGGACACCGTGCCACCAGAGGAGCTGTACGCTGATATTCACAACTACATGAGGCTCAAGACGCCCGTGCTCTCCTTCGCAGAGCTCGAGGCGCTTCCCACCTCACCGCTCCTCCGCGCCGAGGAGGAAGCCGCGCGTTGTGCGAAAGGGGCACCGCCGGGCCCGTTCATCTACGAGTGCAAGGTCTTCGCCTGCGTGGTGCGCGCGGCCTTGCGCGAAATCGTACCGATGGCAGAGCGCCCGGTCGGAAGTGGGCAGCTCGAGATCAATGCCCTGCGCGTCGACCTGGACGAGTTCGTGGAGAGGGCACGCTCGGTCCTTGTCCGGTTCCGCGCCCTGGAGTCGCGGGTCAGCGCGGCCAACTTCCCCAAGCGGGCCCAGGTCGCCCATTCCTTGGCCGACGAGTGGGCGAGCGTGTCGCTCGCCCAGGCGCTGCGAAACGTGATCGCCGTGCTCGAGCGTGCGGCCCAGGATACCACCCAATTGCGTCAGCACTTGGTTTCCTTCATCCTCGACGAGGAGCGATACCGACGGGACAGGGGGTACCCGTCGCTCCTCGACCCCGACTCGGACAACGAGGCGTACGTGTCTCGGGCGGGGCTCCTCAAGAAGTACTGCTCGAGCGCCCTGTTCCTGCAAATCAGGCGCACGGGCGCGCGCAGGCACTGGCAGGAGCTTTTCTACGCGATGGCTGCGGGAATCGCGATGGCGTTCGCCACCGTGGTGGCGTTCTGGGCCCAAGCTCATCACTCGTCTCTGGGCATGCGCCTGTTCGTGATTCTCGTGATCGCGTACATGTTCAAGGACCGCCTGAAGGACGGCGCGCGGGCGTTCTTCACGAGGGTCCTCGAGCGGCACTTGTATGACCGGAAGACCACGATCGACGACCCGGCGGGTGGAAAGCTGGGCGCCTGCCGGGAGAAAATCGAATACATGCCTGCCATGCGGGTTCCTCGTGCCGTGCAGGAGCTCAGGCTCGAGGGCGCCAACCTCGACGTCCAAGCCGCCGAGCGGGACTTGCAAGAGAACGTCTACCACTATCGCAAGGAGATCTTCCTCATCTCCCATCGCGTCCTCGGGCGTCATGGCGGTTATGGGATCACCGACATCGTGCGCTTCCACGTGGCGCGCCTGCTCAAGGAGATGGACGAGCCGGACCAGGAGATCTTCTGGGTCGACCGGGACACGCTGCGCGTGATCACGATCCGCGGCGCAAAGGTGTACCACGTGGATGTGGTGGTCCGCTTGGAGGCGGACGGTGAGCCTCCTTCGCTGACGCTCTTGCGCTTGGTCTTGGACCGACGGGGAATCAAGCGGATCGAGCAGGTGGAGAAGGCTCGTCGCCCGGCGGCCAAGCGTGACGATACGCACGAAGCAGTCACGCTCAGGCTGCAAAGACCGCAGGGGAGGAGGTAAACAACGTCACATCGATAGGTAGTCAAGCTGCGTGGGTAGCGCGTGGCAGGGCGAGGCGGCTTTGCCCGAGGGGGGGACGGACGCCTTCCTTTGGTGCGCAGCCCAACGGCATCGTCCCTTTAGCCCCTTCACACCCGGCTACTCTTCCCTTGCGCTGCCGTCCCCACGGCCTCTTTGTGCCGCCCAAGCTTGCAGGCGCGCCGCCACGCGCGGGTCGCCGCCCAGGTCAGCCATGCGGCCAAAGAACTGCCCGGCACGCTGGTACTCCTTCTGCTTCATCGCGTGGGCGCCGGCGAGAAACGCGGCTTCCGGGGTCTCGTCACGTTCGACCAGTTTCCCAATATGTACGGTGAACGCCACATTGTCGCCGTGGGCGATCGCGAGCGCCGCCTGCGCGAGCTTGGTCCGGGTGCATGACCTACAGGACGCCTCTTGCCTGCGAAGCTCTGCGTCGGCTTCGGCCAGCCTTGGTCCCGAAATAGCAGGCAAGTCGCCAAGCCCCGCAGGATCGAGGTGGCGAAATCCATGGGACTCGGCAAGACGCAGGTTGCCCTGGCGGTCCACCCGCACGTAGATCAGCGCGCGATCGTCGAAGTACACCAGGCGCCACGTGCTCGGCGAAGCAGCTGCCTCTTGTGCCAGGGGGTTGTACCCGGTGATGAGCCAGGCCACGTCATGGGCGTCCGCAACCTGGCGGAGGGCCTCGGGCGATGACCCGGCGGCAAAGTAGCTCTCATAGAAACTCTCGGAATAGACTGACCACGCCCGCTGGTCGATGAACACCGGGTAGTCGCGCCCTAGGCAATGCATGAGAAAGCTGCCGAAATCGTAGTCGTTAAACATTAGCCCCACCGGACGCTCCGCGCGCACGAAGCGGCATGCGGCCTCTGGATAGACTCCTGGCTCGGGGCCTAGCCCCACGTCGCGGTGGATCCTCTTCACCCAGGCGAGGTCCCACGTCCCGAGGAGAAATGGGAGGGCAGCGAGCACTGGCCGTAGCGTCGAGACCAAGCCGAGCCTCCCCGCGATTCCTTTCGCGTGGGCCGCGAAAAGCGGCGCCGCAGCAAGCAGACCGTAGGTGGCAAACCGCCTGAATCGCCACGCCATGTACGTGAGGAGGAGGACGAAAAGGAATCTCCATGGGGAAAGGTTTTTTCGGCCGAGGACCGTCACGACGAGCAGCGCCGTGAACGTCACGTACAGAAGGGGTGATGCCTGGGGGGCATCAAAGGGGAGCCACTCGGTCGTGTGGGCGAGCCAGGTGGGCCGAAGAATGCGAAACGCAAGAGGTGCGCGCACCCCCTCGGGGCTTGCGCACGTGGCGAGGAAGGCGAGCATCGGAAAGGCAAGCAGTGCCCCGAGTTGCCGCAAAGACCACGCCGAGCGAAGCCGGCCGATCGCGTGCTCCGCCCAGTAGAACCCGAGAGCTGCCAGGCCAATCCCCACAGAGCCATGCACGTTGGGCCACAGGGCGAGAATGGCGAGCGCGAACCCGAGGGTCCGTGGCCGCAAGGTCCGCTGGTGCTCGCCAAGGGCATGGAGGAGGGCGGCGAAAAGGAGGAGCGCGAACATCTCCGGGCGCAGGTACAGGTGGAACGCGACCTGCGCGAGCAAGAACAGCGCGATCGCCGCTGCGGCCCCTAACGAAAGGCCCAGGCGCGTCATCTCCGTGACGAGGAGCCACGTGGTCGCAGCCACGCAGGCGAACCTCACGAGGTAACAAGCCGGAAGTCCCCCAGCGCGAAACGCCAAGGCGAACAGCACGTCGGCAAGCCACGACGACACGAACATGGGCTGTCCGCGAAACGTGTGCGAGAGGGTATCGGTCGAAAGGATCTCGCGGCGACCTAGGATTTCCTCTCCCAGCACCACGTGCCAATGGAAGTCGAGGGAGAAATCCCGTACGAACCCCACGGCGAGGCAGGCCAGCGTGAGCGTCCCGAGCGCGAGCCAGGCTTGGACAGCGCGAATGGATGCGCGGGGCATGGACTACCCGAGTATACGGGGGGACGCAGTTATAGGGACAGCGAGGATCCGGCGTGGGACGCGCGCAAGAGCTCCGCCACGTGCCCCCAGAGCGCCGACGCCGTTGGGAGATCCGACGCGGCGAGCCGACCGACACGTTCGGCCAGGGTCGAAAGGACTGGGTTGAGCCTCGGGGCGAGCGCCCTCGCGACCCGCGAGAGCGCCTCCTCGTCGCCGTGTGCACAGGCCCAGTCCCCCGCGTGGAGCAACTGCCACAACTCGGGATCGCGCCTCATGGCGGAGGACATCGCGGCGAGCCGCAGGCAAGCGCAAGGGGTACCGCAGGACACGAGCTTTGGTGGCACGCGAAGGAACTCAACATGGCTACCACATAGGTGCCGCGTGGTGCCGCGCAAGGTTAAGGCGAAGAGGGCGCGTGAAGCCGTGCGCGTCTGTCAGGTCTTCGACGACAGGATGGCGCTCGCGACGGTCTTCCTCGACGCTGGCGCACGTGGCTATGCGACTTCGTTGGATCTTGGCGGCCTCGGGGATCTCGGTTGTTGATGTTGTCGTGGTGTGCTCCGCCTTGTCTTCTTGCTGGGGCGCCCCCGACGTGGCTCGGGCAAGCGCCTGAAGCGAAGAAGCCGACCAGGGCCCACGTGCAACGCGTCGGCGAGCCGAACAAGCACGTCGACGCTCATGCCGGTCCTCGCCGCTTCAATCTTCTGGAGGAACCTGAGGTCCACGCCCGACGCCTCGGCCAACGTTTCCTGGGTCATTTGGCGCTGGCTGCGCAACGATTTCACGTTGGCGGCAATTGACTCCAGCACTCTAGTGACCCGCTCGTTGGGCATGAAAGCTGCGCCGTGGCCGCGAAGTTCTTCTCATGCCCGGGCTCCAGCGACCCGCTCGTTGGGCATGAGAGCTGCGCTGCAGCCGCGACGCCTTTTTTCAATTAAATACCGCCCTATAAGCGCCCAAATAACGCCCTATAAGCGCGATTTACTTGACGGTAGAAGGTGCCGATCGCGATCATCTGTGCGCTTGGTGGGAACCGACGCTTGGTTCACGCGAAACGAGGAGGAGGCCAAGGCAATGGGGCCCTACCGTGGGGCGGGAAGAGTGGTCGCAAGGGCAGCGGCGGGGCTACCGCTGATCTTGGTCGTCGAGGACGATCCCGACATTCGGGAAACCCTTGCCGAGATCCTGCGCGATCACGGCTACCAGGTGGCCTGCGCGCCTAACGGACTCGACGCCCTGGGCCGCCTAGAGGCGGCACCCACGCCCGCCGCGATTATCCTGGACCTCGTGATGCCGGTCATGGATGGGTGGCGGTTCAGGGCTGCGCAACTTGGCGACCCCCGTTTCGCCGAGATCCCGGTGATTGTCACGTCGGCCAGCGCGAACAAGAGCAGCGTTCCCGGGGGGGCCGCCACGTTCTTGCCCAAGCCGGTGCAGTTGGACCAGCTCTTCGCTGCTATCGAGCGCTGCGTGACCCGATGCGCACCGGAACCATAGAAAAGCCTCGACCAAAAAGCTCGCCTGCAAGAGTGGTAGATTCACCGGCCAGAGGCTCACATGCGCCGGATCGGCTTGTTGGCGGTTTTCACCCTTGCTTGTGGGGCCCCCTCGGAACCCCATTGGGCAGTGGCAGATGGTTTCCTGCGCGACCCCGACGGGCGTGCCGCAATCCTTCGCGGCATGAACGTCGCCAACTCCCACAAGCGGAAGCCCTACTTCGGCCACCATCAGGCCGAGGACTTCCGACGCATCCGCGAGGTGCTGGGGATGAACTCCGTGCGCCTCTTGACCGAGTGGGCGGCCATCGAGCCCGAAAAAGGCGTCTACGACGATGCCTACCTGGACGAGCTGGCCAAGCGCGTGGCGTGGGCACAGGAAGCCGGGCTTCTCGTCATCGTCGACATGCACCAGGATCTTTACGGGGAAGGCTTCGGCGGTAACGGCGCGCCGCGCTGGGCATGCGACGAGAGGTACTATCAGGCTTTCGTCCCTCGCGAGCCATGGTTCTTGGGCGCAGCGGATCCTAACCTGCTCGAGTGCGTCGAGCGGTTCTACACCTCGGAGGAGCTCAAAGCCCACTTCACCGAGGCCTGGACACGAGTGGCGACCAGGCTTCGAGGGTTCACAGGAGTCCTGGGCTTCGACGTGCTCAACGAGCCTCTCTGGGGCAAGAGGTCGCTGTTCGACTTTGAGAACGTGCACCTGGTTCCCCTTTACGAGCAGGTGGTCACCGCCGTGCGCAAGGTAGAGCCGAGCTGGATCGCCTTCTTGGAGCCCGGGGTCAACGTCAACCTCGGATCGGGCACGGAAATCACCACGTTCCCCGTGGACAATGTGGCCTACGCCCCTCACTCGTATGACGCAAAGGCCGAGGCGGGTGAACCGTTTGACCCCGCTCGGCGAGAAAATGTCTTTCTCCACGTCGAGAACCTTGCCCGAGAGGCACGCGCCTTGGACGCGGCCCTGTGGATCGGCGAGTACGGCGCGGCGAGTCCGGCCGAGCCCACTTGGGTGGACTACATCGACGCGGAGTACGACGCTGCCGGAAAGGTGGCGGCAAGCACCATGTTTTGGGTGTACGAGCTCCTCGACGAGCCAACCGACAACCCGGTGGTGATTCAAGTGCTCACGCGGCCGTATCCAGAGCGAGTCGCCGGCGACCCGGTATCCTACGCGTGGGACGAGACGACCTCCACGTTCACCCTCGTCTACAAGCCCCGGCGTAGCATCAAGGCCCCTACGGAGATCGTGGTCCCGGAGAAGAACTTCCCGTCCGGTTACCACGTGGAGTGCGGCGGCTGCCTCTTCGAGAAGGGGCCGGACCGCCTTCGGTTGCTTACGCCACCACCCGGTGAACCTGCCATGGTGTCGATAAGGCCGTAGGCGCGAGGGCCACCCTCACCCCACGGCGAGCGCGGCAGCCCCGAGGATTCCCGCGTCGTCGCGGAGCGCCGCATCGACGACAACGCAGGCGTCTCCACTTTGGCGATTGACCATGGCGCCAAAGGCGAGAAGAACGCGCTCCCTCAAGGCTGGGGCGCCAAAATAGACGCCACCACCAAGGATGAGCCGTGCCGAGTTGAGCAGCGTGACCGCATTCGCCAGCGCGACGCCCACGAGGGGCCCGATTTCGTCCCAGAGGCGCGCCGCGTACGGATCCCCCTCGCGGGCGGCCTGGTCGAGGTGGCCTGGGTGCACGTCTTTGCGATTGCCACCGGCAAGCTCGACCGCGCGCGACCGCGCGTGGCCAAGCTCTGCGCGCACGCGCTCCATGAGGTTGTGGCCCCCCGCGTAAGCCTCGAGGCAACCGCGAGCTCCGCAGCCGCATGGCCGAGCCGACGGACCTTGCTCCACCTTGACGTGTCCAATCTCGCCGGCCACGTTCGATGCCCCCTCGACGAGACGCCCGCCGCACACGAGCCCCGCGCCAATCCCCGTGCCCAGGTACACGCAGAGGATGTCGTCCACGCCTCGCCCTGCGCCGAAGACGTGCTCCCCGTACGCGATGGCGTTCAAATCGTTATAGAGCTCGACGCGCCGCCTAGGGAGGCGCATCTCCACGAGCGAGCGGAAATTGACGTCGCGCCACCCCAGGTTGGGGGCATTGGCCACGATGCCGGTCTTGCCACGCAGCATTCCTGCCACGCCGATCCCCACCGGAACCAGGGCGCCCTCATGCCCAGCCTCCTGCAAGGAGTCCTCCACAGCGCCCGCAAGGAGCCCGGCGACCAGGTCGGGATCGTTCGCGCCGCCGAGCGGCACCTTTCGCTCGCTCCGTCGCACGGGGGTCTCTCGGGTCGCCGAAAGGAGATCCACGAGCGCCACCCGCAGGTGGGTTCCCCCGAGGTCTACCCCGATGGCGACCCGCTCGTCGCTTGCGCCCGTGCTCAGGCCGCCTCCGTTCACGCCCCCAATTCCCTCCTGATGGCGTCTAGCTCGTCTTCGACGAGCTTTCGGATTTCCGCGAGGCGTTCCTGAGAGGGGGCCTCGAACCTCAAGACCAGTGCCGGCTGGGTGTTGGACGCCCGCAAAAGCCCCCAGCTCTGGTCGATCTTCAAGCGCACTCCGTCGACGTCGACCACCGGGAACCGAGCACGAAAGCGCTCTGTCGCTCTTCTTACGACCTCGAACTTGATGTCGTCGGGCATGTCCACGCGGATCTCGGGCGTGTTGACCATCTTGGGGAGGCTGTCCACCAGCTCGCTGAATGTCCTTTGCTCCCGCGAGCACAGCTCGAGGAGGCGGGCTCCCGCGTAAATGGCGTCGTCGTAGCCGAGGTAGCGGTGGGAGAAGAAAATATGCCCGCTCATCTCGCCGGCGAGCATCGCGCCGACCTCCTTCATCTTGGTCTTGATGAGGGAGTGCCCCACCTTCCACATGATGGCGTTCCCACCGGCCCGCGCAATCTCGTCGTAGAGCGCCTGGGAGCACTTGACCTCGGAGACGAACGTAGCGCCGGGCTTTTCTGCAAGGATGGCGCGGGCGAAAAGAATCATGAGTTGATCGCCCCACACGATCCGCCCTTTTTCGTCCACCACCCCCAGGCGGTCCGCGTCACCGTCGTACGCGATGCCGATCTCGGCCCGGGACGAAACGAGGCTCTGCTTCAAATCGGCCACGTTGTCCTCGACGGTGGGATCCGGATGGTGATTTGGGAACCGCCCGTCAGGCTCGCAATGGAGGGGCACCACCTCGAACCCGATCTCCCGGTAGAGCGGCACGCCCACGATTCCGCCTACCCCATTCCCAGCGTCTACCACGACCTTGGGACGCCGCGTCCCCAGCTCGAGGCAGCGCTTGGCATGCTCGATGTACGGGCGGATGACGTCCTGCTCCTCACGCGTTCCCTTGCCCGTGGCAAAGTCGCGTGCCTCGATCAGCCGGCGGAGCTCTTGGATTTCGGCCCCGTAGATCGTGGTCTTGCCGCGGACGATCTTGAAGCCGTTGTCCTCCGGCGGGTTGTGGCTGCCCGTGATTTGGATGGCTCCCTCCAGCTCAAAGTGGAACGGGGCAAAGTAGAGGAGCGGCGTGGGCACGACGCCTACATCGAGGATGTGCATCCCCGTCGAGAGGATGCCGTCGCAGAGCGCGGCATGGAGGCGTGGGGAGGTTAGCCGGCAGTCCCTTCCCACCGCCATGCGCTGGGCACCAGCTCGGCCAAGGTGGGTTCCCACGGCTCGCCCGAGATCACGGGCAAAGGTGTCAGAGAGATCGCGGTCCGCGACCCCGCGGATGTCGTACTCGCGGAACACTTTGGGGTTCATGGTTCCTCATAAATAGGCGTCGAGTTTTCTCTCTTCAAGGAGGCGGACGATCTCGCGCACGTCCTGGGCGCGGTCTTTCGGTACCACGAGGATCGCGTTGCCGGATTGGATGACGCACAGGTCGCTGACGCCAATCAAGGCGAGCGCCACTCCCGGATCCGCCGCCGCGATGTTCCCGCGCGCGTCGTGCGCGAGCACGAGCCCTTGCGCGACGTTCCCGGTGGCATCCACGGGTCGGTAGTCAAAGAGCGCTGACCATGCCCCCACATCGTTCCAGCCGAAATTCCCAGGGACGGTCAAGATACCGCTCGTCTTCTCCATGATCCCATAGTCCACGGAGATGCTGGGTACCTTTGGGTACACCCGTTCCATGATCTTGGTGGCCGCTTCTGGGCCATCCTCTTCGAGGGCGGACGCAATCTCGCCGAGCGCACGGTAGGTCTCGGGAAGGTGCCGCTCGATCTCCTCGAGGATTCGGACGGCCGGGAAGAAGAACATCCCCGCATTCCAGAAGAATCGCCCGGACGCAAGGTACTCTTCCGCCGTGGGTCGATCGGGCTTCTCGACGAAGCGGATCACGCGAAACGCCCCTTTTTCTACTTCCTCGCCGATCTCCAAGTATCCGTACCCAGTCTCTGGGCGCGTGGGGGGGATGCCCAAGGTCACGATCGCTTGGCGGGATCGTGCGAGCTCGAGGGCACTGCGGAGGGCCGACTGAAAAACCGCCTCGTCGTGAACGTGCTGGTCAGCCGGCAGCGCGGCGATGATGGCTTCCGGATCCTTCCACTTGACGAACACGGCCGCGAGCCCGATGGCGGCTGCGGTGTTGCGCGCCGCTGGCTCGGCGAGGACATGCATGGCGGGTAGCTCGGGGAGCTCGGAGCGGACCGCGTCCGCCTGCGATCCCGCGGTTACGATCCATGGCGGCGCGGCGCCACACGCGTCGCCGAGGCGCCTGACGGTGGCTCGAAGAAGCGTTTCCCCTGGCTTGCCTCCGAGCGGAAGGAACTGCTTTGGCCGGGATCGGCGAGAGGCCGGCCAAAGGCGCGTCCCACCTCCCCCTGCGAGGATGACCGCATGGAACATGGCCGGCGATTTTGGCCCCTTGGGCACGCGTTGGCAAGGACTGGTGGATTTCGTGTAGAGCAAGCGCTCGCCCAGGTTTCGCCGGGGAGCGACGGCGCGGCGCTGCTCCGCGAAGGGCTGCGAGCTCTCGGCCGGCCCAGCACAGCGGGCCCTGGATGAGGCATCCTGCCCGCCGTTACGGGGAGCCTTTCGCTCAGGTTTTCTCGGCGCAGCGTCTAGGATGACCCATTACCTGCGGCCACCGGCTCTGGCGCGGGTGGCTCGCAAGGCGTGCCTCTGGGCTCGACTCGTGCGCAAGCGCTCCGAGTGCTTCGAGATGTGCGTTCCGGGAGTGCGAGGGTGACGGGAGAGGCTGCGGATGCTGGGTCGGAGGTAGGAATGGCGATCCGAGACGCTGCGGGTGGTGATTCACAGGCTGAAATGGCGATCTGAGAGCCTACGGATGGCTATTCAGAGGCTGAATTGGCGATCAGAGACGTTGCGGACGGCTCCCACCGCCGTGACGCAGGTCACGCGCAGCCCCATCGAGTCCACGGTTGGCGCTTAACTGGTAAGTCAGCCAATGCTTACCGTGCGCCGGAGCCTGAGCTCGGAGGTTTGTTTACATGGTGCGACACGGAAGCTTGATTGCTGGAATCCTTGTGCTAGCCCTCTTTGGCCGTGGAGATGCCTGGTCGGCGCCCAAGC
>JACQUZ010000146.1 GCA_016210055.1 Deltaproteobacteria bacterium
AGCCGGGCCGCCGTGACCCTTCGGCAGGCCGAGGACTCCGTGAGCCCAAGCTCGCCGACGAGACAGGCGAGGGTTGACGGATACCCGAGCTCGATGCCCAGCTTCTGTCGATCGAAGTCGGCGAGATCGAGAAGAAAGAGGACCAGCTCTTTCTTCTCGCGGTCCAGCCGAGAAGAGAGGCGATCGAGGTGCTCACGCGCGGCGCAGGGCGTGGTTTCGGCTTGCATGCCGCACTCTCTCACGGGTTTTTCGGACCCCTGGAAAGGCCACAGCACGGATCGAGGACCGTGCGCGGGAAGCCCCCCTGCGGCGCCCTGCCGCTCTTCGGCCACAAGGCCGGCATCGCGCGGGCAGCGCGGTGCGACGACGATTCTGGCAGAAGGTCGATGAAGGCGCCCGGGTTTCGACCATCTGATGTCAAGAAAATTCGATCATGCTGGCGAGAAAAATGAAGGGGTACCGACAGATTACGGTCAGCGTACTCCCGTTAGGGTCCGCGTTCCCAAGCGGATCCGCGTAACAGGGGCGGGCGAGTGCCCGATCACCGGATCATTCGCGGCGTTAGCGATTTCGTCGCTGTTCGATCGTAGAAAGCACGCGTCCGGGCTTCAAATCGCCGAAGGTCCGCAAGCGACAAGGTCGCGACCGTCTTCACCGCTGGCGCATCGCCGCAGGCAGCGCAGAAGAGCTCGGCACGGCACCTTGCCTCGCTGCCGCTTGGGGTTATCTCGAGCCGGAGTCGCTTCGTGAGCTTCGCGATCGCGTGCAGGCCATGCGCTGGAGCTCAGCCACTGAGCTGCGGCGTCGGAGCCGGCTCTGCGACCGAAGCCGCGAGCGGGAAAACCGACCTGCGTAGATCTCGACCGCCCTCACTTGGAACCCAGGGCACCTTGCACCCCCAACCCATAGCCCTATGATGGTGGCGTTCGCCTACCCTGGAGGGCTACCTTGCACGCATACCAGAAGAACGTCGACTACCCCCTCACCGAGGCGCAGACGCAGCGCCTCACCTCGGAGATGCTGCGCGAGATGCGTCGGAACCTGACCGCGAGGCGCTTCATCGACGTGTTCGGTCCGCTCGGCGCCGGCCTGGAGACCGTCTCGTACGAAACCTACGGTGAGGACGCGATGGCTGAGGTTGACCTGGTAGGCGGGCGAGACGCCAGGGTCATTGCGGCAGAGTCCGAGGTGTACCGGCGGATTCCCCTCATCTACAAGGATTTCGTGTTTCACTGGCGCGACGTGGAGCTCTCCCGCAAGATGGACGCCCCGCTCGACGTGAGCCGCGCGGTACGGGCGGCGCATTTCGTGGCGCACCGCGAGGAGGAGCTCATCTACAAGGGGAACAAGGACTTGGGGATCGAGGGGCTCCTCAACTCGAAGCAGCGCTTGCAGACCAAGCGTCTGGACTGGAAGCAGTTTGGCAAGCCCTACCAGAACATCCGTGAAGCCACGGTGACCCTCCTCAAGGCCAATCATCACCGGCCGTACGCGTGCATCCTGTCGCCGCAGCTCTACGCCGAGCTTCTCAAGACAGACAAGGATCTCCCTGTCATCGAGATCGATGCCATCGCCAAGCTCTGCGAAGATGGGGTGTACCAGTCGCAGGCCTTGGCCCCCGACCAAGCCCTTGTTGTTTCGACTGGGCCCCAGAACTTCGACCTGGCCATTGCCGAGGACGTGAGTGTGGCGTATCTCGGACCGGAGAACATGAACTACTCCTTCCGGATTTACGAGAGCCTCGTCCTTCGCATCAAGCGACCGACGGCGATCTGCACGCTGGATCTCGAGTAGTGGAGGAAAGCCATCGTGCCGATGCCCAGCGAGCGTTCCCCCACCGAAGCCTCCATCATCGCGCACAACATCAAGGAGCACGTCGAGATGCTCCTGGAGCTCGAGAAGGTGGCGGTGCGAGACGACGTCAAGGAGCGGCTCCACCGGCACATCGCCGAGGAGGAGCGGGGTAACGCCGAGCGGATGAATCAGATCCTCGAGAGCCACCCGCCGCCGATCCCACGAGACCTCCTTCTCGTCCGCGATCACAGCCTGATGATTCTCGATATTCTCACCGGCGCCCTCCCTCCGGCGATAGGTCAAAAGCTCCTCCACCACCTCCTCGAGGAGCACAACGAGATCATCTCGCTTGGACGTGAGGAAGCGGCAAGAACCCCACCGGAGAGGACCGCAGCCATGGAGGCTCGCCCGGTCTTAAGACTCACATTGGGCAGCCTGCGAACGAGCTCGGAGTGAACGCCTCGCTGGTGGCGGTGGCGAGCGGGCTCATCGCTGGCACGCCGACGTGTCTCGGACAGTGTCCTAGAGTCGGCGCTCGATGTGCAGGCAAGCCGGCGAAACTCCATGCACCTCGGGTGGCGTACCGGTTGCAGTGGGCGGGCTGGCAGCCCACTCATTCGGAGGAGTCGCAATGAATCGTCGAGCGTTCTTGGTGCTTGCTTTCCTAATGACCACCGGCCGTGAGGCCAGAGCACAATGGTACTGCCCCAGGCCCGTCGTGCCCACGGTGACGGATGTCCACATGGCTGCCGAGGGCGACCTAGTGACGAAACTGCCCATCGTGTACGTGGCGGGCCGGCGCCTCGACGTGACGATGACCATCCCGGATTGTACCGACGTGGTCTCCGTGCGCGAGGACGGACGCGGCGAGGTGACGTTTCTCAAGCTCGAGGACACGAGCCTGGGGGATGGCCGCCATCGCGTTCGCGTCAGCATCTTCTTTGACAACGACGGCCGTGGCCGATCGGCGGTTAACCGCATCGTGGTGGGGTCGGTGGGCGGCACGGTCCTGTCGCGAGATTGGACGAGCTACCAGACCGAGTACGTGTTCACTCGGGTGGGCGTCAAGAAGGTCGGAGGACGCATGGCCATGACGATTTCCGAGGGGGAGATCCGCAACCGCTTCCTCATGTCGATTTTCGGCAGCTACGGCCCAGAGGGGCGGAGCAATGAGGGCGGGTCGGTCACGCCCTATGACCCGGCGTACGCGCTCGCCGACGAGCCGAAAGTCGAGACGGTGTCGGGGACCGGCTTCACGTACATGCCTCCTCAGCTCGCCCTTGAGGAGGGGAAGATCCATTTCGGATGGAGCTCAAAGGTCTCGATCCCGTACTGGTGCGACCCGACGGTCCGGGTTTGGGGGCGCTTTGGCTTCGAGGTCGATCAGCCGTCTGGGCCAGAAGGGCGTTACGTCCACGTGGTCTGGGATGGTGGGGAGCCGAGCGCCGACATCTCCAGTCCATGCGGCGTCATCGACTGGGTCGTCGTGAATGTCGGCCGCTTCTTCGGAGCCAAGGATCAGGGCACGACGGTAAAAGAGAAGGTCAAGAACAAGATTCAAGACATGGTCGACCAAGCGGTGGGCGCCTGTCCTCTCGACCCAGCGACTGGGCGCCATGTCTGCACGAGGACGGGGATCGATCCAACGCTCCTCGACCCAACGGTCGCCATCCACAAGGACTACCTGACCGTCGAGGTCTTTAGCCCGGAGACGATCACGATCGAGGTGCCCTACGGCATGGGCGACCTCGCCACGGCCGGCGCAGGCCTTGCTTTGAACGCACGCGACCAGGTCATCGTCACGGCGTCCAATCAGGTTTCCGCCTGCACCTTCGACTTCCTCTGGGGCGAAGCATCGCCGAGCACCTGTCCTGTCGTCCCCATGGGGCCGCAGGGGCTCTACAACATGCGAGGGTGGAACCCGTTCTTCTACCCCAACCTTGGTTATAGCAACCTGGCCGACGACGAGCTCGATGCCTACCGCGCGCTCCTCCAGGTTTCTCGCGAGCCGTCCATGTTGCCAGACCAGCACGAGAACGTCGGGGCGGTGCTCGCGCGTCCCTGGTTCGCGTCGCGTCCCGTGCCCTTGAGCGAACCATGCCTCTTGGTCGGCGACCCGAACGCAGAGGCGCGCGTCGCCTTCGGCGTGAACGACCACCGCACGTCGTCGGGGGCCGAGCTGGGCCGGGGCGTCTTCGACGTGCATGTCACGTGGCCCATCGTGGGGGCGTTGCCTCTGCCGCGCTGTGATCGCGAGCCGATGGGAGGCATCGCCGCAAGGTGGGGTAGCCTGGGGGGCGACAAGGGGTTTCTCGGGCGGCCGCTCACCGACGAGATCGTCGGCGTATCGGGGAGAGGGGGGATGACTCACTTCGAGAGGGGGTCCATCGCGTGGGATGGCGAGCGCGGGATCTTCTTCGTGATCGGCGGGATCCGCCAGCGGTGGGCCGACATGTCGTGGGACCGTGGACCGCTCGGCTTTCCTACGAGCGATGAGGTCTGCTCCCCGGATCCGGCGTGCCGCGCTCGCCTGAGCCGATTCCAAAAGGGCACCATCGTCTGGACGCCCACCAGCGGGACGAGGGCGGTAGTTGGCCCGATCCACGCGGGTTGGAAGGCGAGGGGGGCCGAGGCCGGAGACATGGGCCTCCCCACGTCCGAGGAGGCGTCCACGGGACCCTGGTATCTTCCCGGACGGCGCCAGGACTTCGAAGGGGGCGTTTTCTATTCCAGCGCCCGATCAGGGGCACACATGGTGCGCGAGGGCATCCTGGCCAAGTGGAAAAGCCTGGGCGCGGAATCGGGCTTCCTCAGCTATCCGACCACCGACGAGACCGCCACCACGGATGGGAATGGCGCCTTCAATGACTTCCTCGGCGGTTCGATCTACTGGCACCGCACGTACGGCGCCCGCGCCGTCCATGGCTCGATCCGGGACTACTGGCTGGGGCAGCGCGGAATCTTCGGTACCCTGGGCTGGCCAACGAGCGATCAGTACACCAGTTGGTACATCGATCGGAACGTCCCGACTCAGCGGTTCGAGGGCGGCACGGTCCTCGACACCCGTCCTTGGGGTGGGGTTATCGTGCGGTAGTGCGGGCTGTCATCATTTTCGTTGCGAAGGGAGGCACCAGCATCGCTGCCATTCGCTCGGGCGAGCGGACGGATTGTCCCACCATCCACTTGTCTGCCTCACGGACGAGCATCTTGCCCACGTCTCCACCTAGGAGCTCACCGAGACGACGCCTGGCTGCGGCTGCGTGCAAGTCCATCCCTGCGGTTTCGAAGTCCTGGGCCGCTTCGCGGAGCAGGCGTGCGGCTCTTGCGTGGTCGCCCTTGCGGCCGCAGATCCCCGCGCGGAGCGCCTTGGCCAAGGGTTCCGACCACGGCATGCGCTCCTGCGCTAGCCGCTCGGCGTCGGCAAGAGCGAGTCCGAGCCACCGCTTGGCATCCCCTCCAACTCCGTCTGCCCGGGTGAGGGCTGCTCGACCCCTGGCGTCGAGGAGCACGACCCGCACGAACTGGACGCGCAAGAGATAGGACCTCGAAAGCGCGCTCCATTCCTCTTCGAGCCGTTCGTAGGCACGTTGGCCATCGCCCTGGTAGAGGAGCGCAGAAACTTCGGACTGGAGGCAGTAGTAGTGCTGCAGGTGGTATCCAAGCGTCGACCAGCGGGCACGTGCCTCACGGATCTCGTGGTGCGCGCGATCGGGGTCGTCGGCCGCGAGCATGACAAGCGGCATGACCGCCGCCCGCAGGCTGGTGCTTCCATAAAGATCACCCCGGTCCCGGCATTCCGCCAAGCCCGCGGGCACGCGCTGGGAAAGCTCGGCGATGCGTCCCAGGTACATGAGCGACCGCCCAATCCAGAGGCGGACGGTGGCGATCTCCCACGTGACGGCCGTGCACCGCTCGCGAAACACCTCCTCGGCTTCCACGCAGTGCGCAAGGGCTTCTCGAAAGCGTCCACACAAGAATTCGGCCGTGCCACGTGAACCCAGAAGGTAGGCCTTGAGGTGGGGCGCTTCCACGTCACGGCTGATGTCCTCGGCGAGCTTGAGGAGATGCTCCACCCGTTCTTGCACTGCGCCACCGCGGCTGGACGTCACGCTCCCCTCGGAAGCAAGGGCGCGCGCCAGGCGCTTGGGCTCTCCCGCGGCGAGGGCGAAGAGCAGGCTCTTCGACTGGAACACCTGTCCGCGTATGGTATCGACCGCGGAAAGGCCAACTCCCATGTGCCAGCACACGTCGACCCGCACGAGATCTCGGCTCGCCACTTCGCTCTCGTCGCGGATCTTGAATCCTAGCCCGCGGAGGCGGATTCGTGCCCTTAGGGCAATCAGCGCGAGGAGCGCTTGCAACGGGGTTCGAGGGTACTTGATATGCTCGGACTCGAGGACGGCCCGCACGGCAGCAAGGCCCTCGTCGATGTGTCCGGTGATGAGGAGCTGCTGTGCCGCACGCCGCGAGAGGTCGAGGGCGTCGGCGGCGTTGGCGCTCTTGGCCGCGGCCCGGTACGCCTCGGCCGCTTCGGCTCCACGCCCGCTGTGGGCGAGCGCGTCTCCCAGGCGAACCGTGAGCATGCGTGCTTCGGGGTGTCCTTCTGGCAGGAGCTCCAGGGCCATTCGGTAGAGACGCGCCGAATGATCGAAAGCGAGAGACTGCTCGGCACAAGCTGCCGCGCGGATGGCGCAGCGTGCGGCGCGATCCGAGTCTCCTGCGCCCCGATAATGGATGGCGAGCGCCTCCGGGTCTACGTGCCCCGACGACTCGAGCGCCCGCGCGAGATCCCGGTGCGTGGCTTGCCTCTTTTCGGCGGGCATGCGGACCTGGAACCGCTCTGTTCCCGAGAAGATCGCCTGTTTCACCGAAGCCACGCGTGGCCGAGACACATGCCCGCGTAGCGATCGTATGGCGAGTGGAGGTTGGGTGCAACACGTGCCGCGCGGGTTTCGCCACGCGGCACGTGAGGCTAGAATCTAAACCAAACCGGCAGCTCGATCGAACGGACGCCGTACAGCCCCGACCAGGTGTAGGCGACTGCGCTACGTTCATCGACCAGAACTTCTGAGTACCAGGCGCTCGCAGGAATGGACGCGACCATGGACGGTTCCTCGGAGTCAGTCACATCGTAGACAGCGAGACCGCCCATCCCGAGCGTGAGGAACGCAAAGCGTTGGCCGGCGAAAGACCGCACATCGAGCAGGGCGCCCGCGCCGTCTCGCTGAAGCACGGTATGGCTCGCCTCGCGGAGCCGGGCGCGGGTCACGTCGACGACGTGGAGCTCCCACTTGGCCTCCTCGGGCTGCGGCGGTAGGGCGTCGCCTTCGCTGGGGAGGACGACCGGTCCAGTCCAGCTCGACTCGTAGCTGGTGAAGAACGCCGATCCGTCCCGCACGATGACGTCCTGCACCCCGTCGGAGACGTTGAGGAGATCCCTGAGGATCGCCCTGCCTCCGGGGAAGCTCACCCTGAGCTTGGTCAGGTGCTTGTGCTGATGCGGCTCTCCATCGTCCTTGGCCCAGCGCTGATCGAGGGTGATGAGGTTGCCACGCGAGTCGACATCGACGAATCGGCCCGGGATGTTGACCGGCGGAGAGGCCACGATTCCCCGCGACGTGATGGTCAGGCGGGTCACGAAGTACTTGCCCCAGCTCGCGGTGGGAACGGGTGGGCGGATCATCCGTGCCTCTGCGACGGGTGTGCCCTCAATCGCCACGGGTTCCGGGAGGAGGGGATCGGGCTCGGGCTTCGGCTCATCCGACGGGATCTCTTCAAAATGGGTGACATACAACGCCCCGCGGAGCTCGCGCATGTCGATGAACTGCCCCTTCCTCGCGAGCGTGCGCTGGAAAACCACGCGGGGCTCATCGGGCCGGGCAAAGCTCACGATGTGGAACACTTGTCCCTCACCGGTCACGTTGGCGACGGCGAACAGCTCGGGCCGGAGCTGGACTACATTGGCGAGGCCCGCGCGTCGATACCAGGGGCCCACGTACCCGCCGTAGCCTTCCACCTCGAGGGAGATCTTGCCGCGTGCCTTCGGGGCGCTCGGCCTCGAGAAATCATGCGCCACGAGGGTAATGACCTGCTTGCCCTGGTCATTCCAAGCCCTCGTCATGGCTACCGCCAAGTTTCCGCTGGCGTAGATCTTCTCTGTCTCCTTGGGGAGCGTCACCGAGGAGAGCATCTCGGTCTTCTCACCGTCCGGCTTCCCAACAGGGAACGCCCGGAGCTCGGGATATTCGTTCCAGTTGCCCACGAGCTGGAGCGCCGCAGGCGAAAGGACGAGGAAGGAACGCACGTTGCGAGCGAGCTCCAAGGAAGCCGTGAGGTACGGTGCGTCCCGGTTGTCGATGTTGGCGACGCGGAGCTCGAGCTCGGTGAACGCCCCGACTCGGCTCGCGAGCGGGAAGGCCCTCTGAACCGTGCCGGCTTGCTCGATCCGCCCTCTCGTCGCGAGCGTGCCAGCGGCCAGGTCAAAGTCCACGAGCTGCACCGCCTGCAGTGAATCGCTGCCCGACCAGGCGGAGAACGGCACGAGGAGGAGCCCCTGCTCGTCCAGCATGCGGAACGCGCGGTCGTCGCCGAAACCAGGTGTCCAAGCCCACTGCTGATCGATGACCGCCCGCGCGAGCTCGCGCGTGTTCGTCGGATCGGCCACGTCGTAGAGCGCAACGGCCAGCTTGTTCTGGCCCGACGTGTTGTCCACCCCGATGCCGAGGACCCGGTCTTGCCTGATCTCAAGGTGCTCGAGCCAGCCCGGGATTTCCAGGCTGGACAGGCGGGTGGGCTTCGCGGGATCCGACAGGTCGATCACGTCGAGTGGGTCAATGCGGACGATGTGGACGAGGTACGCCTTGTTGCCGTCGAACTTCGTCGCCAGGAGCTGTCCCACGCCGGGGAGCTCGAGGCTACCGACCTCGCGCAGGTTGGCCGCGCGCGAGACCCCGAGGGTCTTGACGAAGATGGTCCCGCTGTTCTCCCAGTGGTGCGTGACGACGCGCAGGATTCCGCGCGCGTAGTTCATCTGGAAGCGATCCTGGAGGTATCCGGGAACTTCGAACTCCCCGCCCCGCACGATGCGACCACGCGGGTCCGAGATCCCCAGGGCGACGATCTTGGTATTCGGATAGCCGTATTGGGCCAGGAACAGGTAGTCGGACGACGCGTGGATCTGGTAGGAGGTCCCCTGGAAGGAGACCCGCTGGACCTCATAGGGGCGTGACGTGCTGACGTTGACGCTAAGGACGTGGGTGGTCTCCGGGATCTCCTTGCCCGACTGTGGATCGAGCCGGCCGTACTCGGTCGAGACCACGTAGATCACGTCGCCGACCATGCGCGAGTCCCTGAAGTCCCCGCTGGCGTCGAGCGCGCCGATGATGCGCGGGCGCGTGCGTGACGAGATGTCTACCGTAAGGAGGCGGCTCTTGCGCAGGGCCCGCTCTTGCTCGTAGGTGAAGTACTCGGAGATGAGGACGTACGCGCGGTTTCCCTTGACGTACATCTCGACGGGCCGCCCGAAAATGTCCACGCGCGAAAGGCGCGTCGGGCGATCCGGGCTCGACACGTCGATGATCTGAAGCCCGCGGTAGGCATTGAGGACGTAGAGATAGTTCCCGTCGTGGCGGTAGACGTCCGACTCAACAACCTGGCGTTCTGTGGTCGCCTTGTCGGCCTCTTCGCGTTCCGCCGCGGCGCGGATCCACGGCCCCCAAATACGATAGAAAGGTGCGGCGCTGACGAATTCCGATTGTCCCACGTAGCGGGCCTTGGGCCCGTCCTCTCGGCGTCCGAAGCCGTCTGCCTTGGCTTCGTCGCCTACGGGGAAGAACTCCGGCGTGCCCGTGCTTTCTCCTCCGCACGCACTCACGCCGAGGGCACTGGCCAAAATGCTGGCGAGGGCCCACCGTCCGAAGCGAGTCGTCATCATCTCTTGAGTTCCTTTCTCTTAGGACTGGACTTGGCTTGTTGCTCGAAACGGTTACTGGTGCAGCGATTGGGGCCGCCGAGCAAGAGCCATGCCCGCGATGGGAGAGCTAACTTCTTGGAACCGTGAGATGGCTGGACGAGAAGCCTGGCTAGAGGAGTATCTCCATGTGACAGGCGAGCACGCGCGTGCACATTGATTCTCTTGTGTGGCGTCTAGGCACTAGGTTCGTCGCCGCCTGGCAAAGCAGGCGAGGAGGAGAGCCGCGAGCGCGACGACCGGTAGTTGCGCGGCGGTCTTTCTTCCGACGGTGACAGAGCAACCGGGATAAGAGCCGCCGAGGTCGGGGATCACCACCGTGTCCTCCGAGCTCGAGGACTTTGCCGCCGGGTACACGGCCTTCATGCCCTCGATGTCTATAGAACTGAGCGTCGGCGAGCCGAAGCGGACCCCGGTGACGTCGGCACAGTCGCGGTCGTACACCATGATCGAGTCCCAGTCGTAGCTCGATGGATTGACCACCGTGTGCTGGGCGCTCGTGCTGGTGCTTTTGGACCATGAGGTCACGGGGGGCTCGTTCTGGCGAGTCGCGCAACTCGAGGGCTTGTTCGGGTGTCGCCACTCATGCTCGAACCCCAAGACGTGGCCGAACTCGTGGATCGCGTACTGCTCCACGCAGTCAAAGCTGTATTCCATGTGCGTCGTTCGCCAGTTGTAGTTGATGCACGCCGTGTCGTTTCCCCAGGGCTTGAAGTGGACGCCCGAGTCCGACACCGTGGTGCGCCCCCTGGCGTTCGTTCCCAGGTGTGCGGCGTTGCTCGTGTCGGGGTGGATGTACAAGCCAACTGCCGACGCCCGCTCTTGGGTCGTGAGAGAGCTGCACCACTGCCAGCCTACAAAGCGGACTCCGCTATACGCCTCCCAGCTCGAAATGAGGGCGTCCTTCACATGGGTGACCACTTCGGTAAGGCCTGGATTCGTGTCGTGGATGCATCCGGAGCAGCTCGAGTCCTTCTGCTGCGTCGTGCTCCCATCCACCAAGCACACGCGGATCACCGTGTGCCCGGTCGATGACTGACTCCACCGGAGCCC